>CBEULV010000028.1:0-16273 GCA_965544015.1 uncultured Gammaproteobacteria bacterium
CTTCAGGAACTGCTTGGGAATGATGGCATCGGTATCGACATTGGCTCGATCCAGTGGCACGGTCAGGCCTTCAACGACAGTGAATTTCTCCATACCGGCTCCGTTACTCGCTCGCATCAGACACGTCGACAAAATGTCCACTGATTGCGGCCTCTGCCGCCATGGCCGGGCTTACCAGGTGGGTGCGCCCGCCCGGCCCCTGGCGTCCCTCGAAATTGCGATTCGATGTCGAGGCGCAGCGCTCGCCCGCTTGCAGGCGGTCGGCATTCATGGCCAGGCACATCGAACAGCCTGGCTCGCGCCATTCAAATCCGGCGGCAAGGAAAATGCGGTCCAGCCCCTCGGCCTCGGCCTGGCGCTTGACCAGCCCGGAACCCGGCACCACCAGTGCCTGCTTTATACTCCCGGCCACCCGGCGCCCGCGGATGACGGCTGCCGCGGTGCGCAGGTCTTCGATACGGGCGTTGGTGCATGACCCGATAAACACATGGTCCGGGCGGATTTCGGTAACCGGCATACCCGGCTTGAGATCCATGTATTGCAGCGCCCTGCGCATGCCCTCTCGCCTGGCGTTGTCGGCCTCTTCATCCGGGTCCGGCACCACACCATTTACCGGCACAACCATCTCCGGTGAGGTACCCCAGGTAACCTGTGGCATGATCGCCGCACCATCCAGCGAGACAGTCTTGTCAAACACGGCATCGGCATCGCTGTGCAGGTCAGCCCAGGCAGTGATCGCCTGTTGCCACAGATCACCCTGCGGGGCATATGGACGCCCGGCAAGATAGTCAATGGTGGTGTTATCGACGGCCACCATGCCGGCACGGGCACCGGCCTCGATCGCCATGTTGCAAACCGTCATGCGCCCTTCCATCGACAGGCTGCGTATTGTCGAACCGGTAAATTCGATGGAGTAGCCGGTGCCACCGGCCGTGCCAATCCGGCCAATGATGGCCAGTACCACGTCTTTTGCGGACACGCCCGCCGTCAGTTCACCCTCGACACACACCTGCAGGGTCCTGGTCTTTCTGAGAATCAGGCACTGCGTGGCCAGCACGTGCTCCACGTCGGAGGTGCCAATACCAAACGCCAGTGCACCAAAGGCGCCATGCGTCGAGGTATGCGAATCGCCGCACACCACCGTCATGCCCGGCAGGGTTGCACCCTGTTCCGGACCGATGACATGCACAATGCCCTGGCGGGGGTCATCCATGGTGAATTCGGTAATACCGAAATCCATGCAATTGTGGTCCAGTGTATCCACCTGCAGACGCGAAATGGGGTCAGCAATCCCTGCCGAACGGTCCGTGGTCGGCACATTGTGATCCGGCACTGCCAGAATGGAACGGGTGCGCCAGGGTTTGCGACCGGCCATGCGCAACCCTTCAAAGGCCTGCGGCGAGGTCACCTCGTGCACCAGGTGACGGTCGATATAAATCAGGGCCGTACCATCGTCATCCTGGCGGACGCGGTGTGCATCCCATAGCTTGTCGTACAGGGTCCTGCCTGACATCAACCAATCCCGGGGCCGGTTAAAACGACTAATTATATTAGCCTGCGCGAAATGAAGCCATCCATTCCGTTCAGTCTGCCGGGTATGCACGAATGCCCGCATAAACCACCACCAGTGCAACCAGGCTGGCGGCTGCGGACATCAGGTACATCGCCTGTGGACCAATGCCGGTCCACAGGTACCCACTGACGAGGCTCCCGGCGGCACCGCCGGCACCAAAGCTGATACTGCTGTAGAGCGCCTGCCCGCGCCCCTGGTGAGCACCGGTAAACAGACGATGCACCAGAAAAATGGCCACCGCGTGGTACAGGCCGAAGCTGGCCGCATGCAGGGTCTGGGCAAACAGGATCACTGCGGGGCTGGCGGCGAACCCGGCGATCAGCAGCCAGCGCAACACGGTCAGTGATAGCGCCATCATCAGCAGCCGGCGCGCACCAAAGCGCGGCAGCAGCACGGGCATGAGCAGGAACACGCCAATTTCCGCCAACACGCCAAGCGCCCAGAGCTGGCCGATCAGCGCAGTGGAATAACCGTAATCTTCGAGGTAAAGGGTAAAGAATGCGTAATATGGGCCATGGCTGGCCTGCACCAGGAAACAGACGGCCAGCAGCGACAGCACCTCCGGACGTTTCAAGACATCGCGCAGGCGCTCCTGACCCAGCGGCAGGTGCCCCGCGGCGGATTCAGGCACCATCAGGCTACTCAGCCAAATCAGCAGGAACACCAGCGCAAGGATGTACGGCAGATAGCCAACCCCAAACTGCCCCAGTACTGGACCCAGCGCCACCACGGCGATGACAAAACCCACCGAACCCCACAGGCGTATGCCGCTGTAGCGATGCGTCTCGCCGCCGAGGTGACTCATGGTGGTGGCCTCGAATTGAGGCAGCGAGGCATTCCAGAAGAAGCTGAATACGCTCATGACCAGCGCAATCCACCAGAAGTCATTGCTGACGAATACACCCAGGAATGCCAGCGCGCCCAGCAGAGAAGCCACACGTACAATCGCCATGCGCTGCCCGGTGTGGTCGGCGATCCAGCCCCAGACATTGGGGGCCACGATCTTGGTGCCCATCAGGATTGCAAACAGCTGGCCGATCTCGGTGACACTGAAATCCAGCGATTTCAGATACAGGCTCCAGTAGGGAACCAATGCTCCGAGCGAGGCAAAGTAGAACAGGTAGAAGCCCGACAGGCGCCAGTAGATCATGGCATCCGGAATGCGTTACGAGCGTGGCTTACTGGCGGCTAGTCAGCCGCGGAAGAGGGTATGACCGGCGTGTCTGACCGCACGTCCATGTTCTGTGCCCGATGACGCAGCACGTGATCCATCAATACGATCGCAAGCATGGCCTCGGCAATCGGGGTCGCGCGGATACCGACGCAGGGATCATGACGACCGGTGGTAACAACCTCGACCGGCTTGCCCTCGATGTCGACGGTCTGTCCCGGAATGCGGATGCTTGAGGTGGGCTTCAAGGCGATGCTGGCAACGATATCCTGGCCGCTGGATATTCCGCCCAGCACCCCACCGGCGCGATTACCAAGGAATCCCTGCGGCGTTATTTCATCGCGGTGTTCCGTCCCTTTCTGGGTGACGCAGTCAAAACCGGCGCCGATCTCAACCCCTTTAACGGCATTGATGCTCATCAGCGCGTGGGCAATCTCGGCGTCGAGCCGATCAAAGATTGGCTCGCCCAGCCCCGGCGGCACACCGCTGGCAACGACATTAATGCGTGCCCCGATGGAATTACCCTCCTTGCGCAGGGCGTCCATATAGCTTTCCAACGCGCCTACCTGTGCCGGGTCCGGTGAGAAAAACGGGTTGTCATTGACTGCCGACCAGTCCTTCAGCTCCAGTTTTATCGGGCCAAGCTGCGCCAGGTAACCGCGAATGACGATTCCGTAACGCGTGTTCAGGTACTTCTTGGCAATGGCGCCGGCTGCCACCCGCATCGCGGTCTCCCGGGCCGAGGAACGCCCGCCGCCGCGGTAATCACGCAGGCCATACTTCTGCTGGTAGGTGTAATCGGCATGGCCCGGCCGGAACCGGTCCATGATTTTCGAGTAATCCCTGGACTTCTGGTCGGTGTTGTGAATGATCAGCCCGATCGGCGAACCGGTGGTCCTGCCTTCAAAGGTGCCGGACAGGATCTGTACCGTGTCGTCCTCGCGGCGCTGCGTGGTGTGGCGGGATTTGCCCGGTTTGCGCCGATCCAGGTCCACCTGCAGGTCCGCCTCGCACAATTCCAGCCCCGGGGGGCAACCGTCCACGATACAGCCGAGGGCCGGCCCGTGACTCTCACCGAACCCGCTGACAACAAATAATTTTCCGAAACTGCTGCCTGACATGACGTTATTGTAGCGACTCCGACGGTGAGCGTCGCCCCCTTCTGACTAAAGCCCCGCGTTGTTCGACCGATAGGGACTGTGGACCTGACTATCTATTAATTTGAGGAATGTATTGTGGCACAAGCACACGCAAGCAAGGGATCCACGGTCGGCAACTTTCTCGGGCAACCGATTTACGAAACCATTACCTCGCGTAACGGCACCTACGTGTTTGATCGCATTGCCAGCAGCATCGACGGCGAATTCCCGCTCGACCAGCTGGGAAAAAACGAGTTGCTGATTCGGCCCGGCCTGATCTACCGACCGCTGAAATAGACAACTTTCAGCTGGCCGGGATGCCCAGGCCCTCCCGGTGGGTCTGGTTGATCCGGTAGAAAAGCCGGATGCATGGCAGTTCTTTCTCTGTATATTGCTTCACGATGCGCATCATCGGCAGATCATGGCGGCCGAACTGGTAACTGCCATCAGCCATCGCAGCGCGCATGGCGCGCAACTCCTTCAGTAACACGTCGACATACATCGGACTGCCATCGATCTCCTCGATGTCAAAGCCCACCGCCTCGACAATGTCCTCCAGTTCATCGATCGCCTGCTTGACCAGCGCGACATACTCCTCGGGTGTAGCGGGTACCGTACTCATCATAATGACTCCATTAGCTAAATCGACTCAGGGCATTACCCGGCCCGCCGCGGCCATATCAAGCAAGGGCTGACAGGCATCCAGTGCTGCGCGGTCCAGCAGGAACACCCCCTCACCGCCAAACTCGAAATCCAGCCAGACAAACGGCACCCCAGGCAAGCACTCAGCCAGTAAATCCTGACTGTAGCCCACCTCAACCACCAGGATACCGTGCTCATTCAGGTGCCCGGCGGCATCACGCAGGATGCGCAGTACGATATCCAGCCCGTCAATACCGGCCACCAGCCCCATTGCCGGCTCATGGTGAAATTCGGGACCGAGTTCCAGCATCTCCGACTGCGGCACATAGGGTGGATTGGATACTATGATGTCAAAGCACCGGCCTTCAAGGGCAGCAAAGACGTCCGACTGCAGCGCAGCAACCCGCCCCTCCAGCTCATGGCGCCCGATATTGATGCGCGCGACCTCCAGTGCATCGGCAGACAGGTCGGTGAGCGTGACGCTGGCTGCAGGGAAATAGTGTGCACAGGTAATCCCGATGCACCCGCTACCGGTACACAGATCCAGCACCTGTCGTACCTCTGCGGGGTCTATCCACGGGGTGAACTGTGCCTCGATCAGTTCCGCTATGGGTGAACGCGGCACCAGCACACGTTCGTCCACATAAAATGGCATTCCCGCAAACCACGTCTCCCGGATCAAATAGGCAGCCGGTTGGCGACTCGAGATCCGCAGTGCCAGCAACTGCGCCGCCCTGGCGCAGTCATCTGCCTCCAGCGCCTCATCCAGCACGGCATCCGGCTGGCCATAGTCGATGTGCAGTGCGTGCAATACCAGCACAGCCGCCTCATCCAGCGCGTTGTCGGTGCCGTGACCGTACACCAGGCCCGCCGCCTCGAACAGTTCTGCGCCGCGGCTGATCAGTTCACGGGGCGAGCCAGCCCCGATCAGGCTTGCTGCAATATACACGCTGTCATCGCTGCTGTGCTGCATGGTGAATCGCATTCGCCTCTGTGGAATAATGGCGGCCCATGGACACCAACAACAACCCAAACCGGCCGATCCGTATCCTGCCGACGCTGATTATAGCCGCAGTTGCGATCACTGCCGGAATCCTGGTCGCGCAGGCACTGCTGAAGAGCAAGCCGCAGGTCGACGAATTGGCTGCCACCCGCTTTCCGGTCGCACGCCAGCTGGAGCCGTTCAGCCTGGTCGATCACCACGGCAATACCTTTGACAATGCTGCGCTGCGCGAGCACTGGTCATTCCTGTTTTTCGGCTACACCCATTGTCCGGATGTCTGCCCGACCACACTCTCGGTACTCAACAGCGTGGCCGGAAAACTTGCCAGCAGTAACGCACCGGTCCGCTTCGTGCTGGTCACCGTCGACCCGCAGCGCGACACACCGGAGCAACTGGCACGCTTTGTCAGCTATTTCAACAGCGACTTTATCGGCGTTACCGGCAGTGATGAAGATATCGGGCAACTCACCCGCCAGCTCGGCATCATGCATATGCAGGTCGCCAATGAAGCCAATCCTGACAATTACCTGGTCGATCACAGCGCCGGTGTACTGCTGATCGACCCGAACGGCAACTACCACGCCGTGTTCACACCGCCCCTGTCGGCCGACGCCATCGCCGGCGACTTCAGGAAAATGCTCAAGGCCTTCCGATGAGACCGGCCGGTTTCTTTGTTGCTGCACTCATGCTGTTCTGCACTGTCGCCCCGGCACAGACAGATGGCGCACTGCAGGTCACCGACCCGTGGATTCGCGAGGCGCCGCCCGGTGCAACCGTACTTGCCGGTTACCTGACCCTGTCAAACACCACCGACAGCCCGCTTGTGATCGAGACGGTGTCCAGCCCGGACTTCCAGGCCGTGGAAATTCATCGCAGCTGGGTCGAAGGCGGTATCGCACGCATGCAGCAGGTTTCCGAACTGACGATACCTGCCGCCGGCAGCATCGAACTGGCTCCCGGCAGTTACCACCTCATGCTGTTCCGGCCCGTACAACCATTGACTGCAGGCGATACCGTGGCACTGCGTTTGCAGACTGCAGATGGTGCCTGTGTCACGGTCACTGCACCCGTGCTGCGCCAGACCGAATCATCGGCGCATCAGCACTGAGCCGCCAGTCACAGCATCATGACAGAAGGCACCACCAGCCTGCTGGATCACCTCAAGTCCTGGCCGCTGGCCATCCTGCCTCACGGGCTGTTATCACGTCTGGTCAGGCGGGCCACGCGCTGGCAGACCGGTTGGTGGAAGAACCTGCTTATCAGGCTGTTTGTGCGCAGGTTCAATGTCGACATGTCGGAAGCGGAGCAGGAAAATGCCACGGCCTACCCTGATTTCAACGCCTTTTTCACGCGCGCACTGAAACCCGGTGCACGCCTGCTGCCGGATGCTGCTTCTGCCATCGCCTGCCCGGTTGACGGCCATGTCAGCCAGGCCGGAACGGTCTGCAAGGACCGCATCCTGCAGGCCAAGGGGCATGATTACTCACTGACAACATTGCTGGGCGGGGATGCGCAACGTGCCGCGCCCTTCAGTGGGGGCCACTTTGCCACGCTGTACCTGTCACCACGAGACTACCATCGCATCCACATGCCGGTCGCAGCTCGCCTGCTGGAAACCGTTTACGTGCCGGGTCGGCTCTACAGCGTGGCGCCCCACACCACCCGCGCCATTCCGGGTCTGTTTGCGCGTAACGAGCGGCTGGTCTGTGTGTTTGAAACGGACAGTGGCCCGATGGCCATGGTGCTGGTCGGCGCCATATTCGTCTCCTGCACAGAAACGGTCTGGTCCGGCGTGGTCAACCCGCACCTGCTGCAACGGATGCAGGCCGCTCGCCATGACCGGCCTGATATGCCACCCGTACGGCTTGAGCGTGGCGCCGAAATGGGACGCTTCAATATGGGCTCCACGGTCATCCTGCTGTATGGCCCGAACCAGGTGCAGTGGGCAGATTCACTGGTTGCCGGGGCACCGGTTTTGATGGGACAGACCATCGGCACCGTCAATTCCCGGGAAAAATGATCAAACCCGCCTGTTAACCAAATCTCCTGCTCCCCGTTAGCTGTCATTGTGACAACCGAAAAGGAGCAGTACCATGAAAATCCGCACGCTCATCGGTTCGACCCTGCTGGTCGGCACAATGGGGCTGGGAATGACGGGCACGGCCCAGGCTGAAAACGGCTATATCAGCATCCGCCTGAATGGCCACACTGACTATTGCCCGCTGCATTCCGGAAATCGCTACTACAGTGACCGCCATCATGACCACGGGCATCACTACGGATGGTACCGGAGAGCTCTGAAGCGTCATTATCGCCACCACCGTGAACATGCCGCCTACCACCATGACGAGCACGAAGACCAGGACAGGCACCATGAACAACATGATGATCATGATGGCGACAACCATCACCGCTCCTCGCGCAGAACCGGCATCGGCTATACTGGGTAACTACAAGTGCTGGCTGCCGTTGCAACCCGCAACGGCAGCCAGCAGCCCGGCAAACCGGCAAGCGTCACGACATGTCAACAACAGCCCAGGGTCTGCCTTGGATAATGACACGCAAAATAACCTGGCACTGGATGCGTTCTTCGCTGAACACGAAGACAAGGCCTTTTATGTTGCCTATGCGGCACTCTGGAACCGTGAAAGCGCCCTCGATGCAGTCCAGGAAAGCATGCTGAAACTGGTTGAGTATTATCGCAACAAACCGGCCGACGACTGGCCGGCGCTGTTCCGCACGGTACTCAACAGCAAAATCAATGATATCCGGCGCAAGCGCCTGCTTGAGCAGGGCAAGCACAAGCTGGTTTCCCTGACCGGCCTGTTCCGAAACCGTCGTGAACAAGTTGACGACGACACGGAGTTCGAACTGCCGGCCAGCGAGCGAACTGACGGAATAACCGGCCCCGAGGTCGGCTACGTCGCAACAGAACTGAGGGAACGCATTACCGAAGCACTGCAGGCCCTGTCCGAGCGGCAGCGGCAGGTCTTCATTCTCAGGGAGTGGCGTGGCATGAGTATTCGTGAAACGGCCATCACCCTGGGTTGTTCCGAGAACAGCATCAAGCAGCATCACTTCAGGGCAATGCGGGAATTACGCAAGCAACTGGCGGAGGTATGGGATCATGCACAACCAAGCACACCCTGATCCTGAGCAACTGGATCGCCTGCGGGCAGGCCTGCTCGACGAACATCCGGATGAAAAGGCCGCCATGGAACAGCACCTGAACGAATGTTCCACATGCCGCGCACAAGACGAGGGCTGGGCACAACTCGGTACGCCACAGCTGGATACACACCTGTCCAGGGATGCCTTGCAGCGTGACCTGCTACAGGCGCGCAGGGTGGCACTGGCAAGCCACCGGCACAGCAGCCGCGCCCGCACCTTCACCCCTTACGCAACCGCGGCGGCGCTGCTGGTTGCCGTAACCATTGGCCTGTGGACGATCCAGCCGGGCGATGAATCACGGCCCCTGCTGACGGCACAGTCTATAGAGGCAATACCGGACACCTATGAGGACCTGGATTTCTACCTGTGGCTGGCCAACCAGGCGGACACGGGTTCTGATGACAACCACGGCAACCCGAACAATACATGACATGAACCTGAAAACCGTTAGCGCCGCCCTGCTCGCCATATCACTTGGAGTCGGCACTGTGCCGGTATATGCCGACCAGGGCATTCCGTGGCACAGCCTGAGCCAGGCTGAACAGACGGTGCTGCGCAAACACCGGCATGACTGGCCAGACAAGAGTCCCGGGGAACAGACCCGCTTGCTGCAGGGGGCCCGCAAGTACCTGGAATTGCCACCGGACAAACGCAAGACAGTTGAACACAAGCGTGATCAGTACCAGCGCATGTCACCTGCCGAGCGCGAGCAACTGCGCAAGCAATACAGCAAGCAGAAGAAACAGCACTAGCCCGGATATCACAATCCGTGCTTCTCTGTTATGCTCGCACCCGTTTTTCACCCGCCCAGGCCAGTCGCCATGCAGCCCATGCTCACCATCGCCGTTCGCGCTGCACGCAGCGCCGGCAATATAATTGTCCGCCACATGGACCGGCTCGACAGCCTGTCCGTACAAAGCAAGGGCCGCAACGACTTCGTTACCGAGGTCGACCAGCTGGCAGAGCAGGAGATCATCAATATCCTGCGCAGGGCCTACCCCGATCACAGCATCCTGGCTGAAGAAAGTGGCGCCCATTCCGGTGACGATTTCCAGTGGATCATCGATCCGCTGGACGGCACCACCAATTACCTGCACGGTTTCCCGCAATTCGCGGTTTCCATTGCCCTGCGACACAAGGGCCGCATGGAGCAGGCCGTGGTGTACAATCCGCTCAGCCATGAGCTGTTTACCGCATCACGCGGTTCCGGCGCTTTCCTGAATGAACGACGTATCCGCGTCAGCAACCGCAAGGGGCTGGAAGGCGCGTTGCTGGGCACCGGATTTCCTTTCAAGGCCCAGCAACACCTGGATACCTATCTCGACATGTTCCGCGCCCTGTTTCCGCGCTCGGCGGGCATCCGCCGTCCCGGCTCGGCCGCGCTTGACCTGGCCTATGTGGCCGCCGGCCGTCTCGATGGCTTCTGGGAAATTGGTCTCAACATCTGGGACATGGCCGCCGGTGTACTGCTGATCCAGGAGGCGGGGGGCATTTCCAGTGATTTTGTCGGCGGGCATGACTATCTTGCCAATGGCAACCTGGTGTCAGGCAACCCCAAGGTATTTGCCGAGATACTCAAGGCAATACGACCGCACGTTACACCGGAACTGGCCGCCAAATAGCCATTCCCTGCTGATTCGGCGGGCATAACCGGCCCGTATGCACCACCTCAAGTCCACCGCCCGGTTGCCGATTCCTCTTGAAAGCAAATGTCGTATATGGCCGGGAAATACCGGCAACTGACGACAAGAGGATTATGGTATGTATAACAAACTGAAAGACAAAAATATCAATGGTGCAGCACTGGAAATGATCATGCATGACGTGCTGAATGGAATGGTGGACTTCACGCACGACATCTGTGCCGGCAGTGATGCGGCAAATATGGAAATCGTTGCCGTCGAGGACCGGCGTGAACCATCCAACATCCTGCCCTTTCCGCGCACGGACAAGACCGACTGACTGTTACCGCCAACCGCTGGATCAGGGTTCGCTGCTTTCCGCTCCGTCGCCAGCTGGCGCTGCCGTCATCAGGTCAGCCTTGCTGATGCCCAGAGTCAGCGCCAAGGCGCTCGCCACGTAGATCGACGAGTAGGTGCCCACGACCACGCCCAGAATCAATGCCAGGGAAAAGGCATGGATCACCTCACCGCCAAACAGGAACAGCGAGGTCAGCACCAGCAGGGTGGTCAGGGATGTCACCAGGGTGCGCGCCAGTGTCTGGTTTATCGAGGTATTGATGATCTGGTAGGAAGTGCCTTTGCGAATCCTGCGGAAATTCTCCCTGATGCGGTCGAAAACCACGATCGTGTCGTTCAACGAATAACCGATTACCGCCAGCAGTGCCGCAAGCACGGTAAGATCGAAGTCGAACTGGAAGACTGAAAAGAACCCAAGGGTAATCATCACGTCATGCACCAGTGCAATCACGGCCCCCGGGGCAAAGCGCCACTGGAAGCGCACGATGATATAGATAAGGATCCCGATCAGGGCATAGATCATCGCCAGGCCACCCTGCTCTGTCAGTTCCTCGCCAATCTGTGGTCCCACGAACTCCACGCGACGCATTTCCACGGCCGGGTCCTGCTGGCGCAGCGCGGTCATGGCGTCTTCGCTAAGCTGTGCACTTTCCTTGCCCGGCTGCGGAGCGATCCGGATCAACACATCGGTTGATGTGCCGAAATACTGCGCCTGTGCCTGGTTGAAACCGGCATTGGCCAGTGCGGCACGTATATCTTCCAGATTGGCAGGCTGCGGATAGCCTACCTCGATCAGTGTGCCACCGGTGAAGTCAATGCCGAAGTTCAGTCCGCGGGTAACCAGTGAGCCGATCGACCCCAGTACCAGCAGCAGCGATACAATAGCGGTAATCTTCCGGTGCCCCATGAAATCAATGGCGCGTTTGAGCGTGAACATTTGCATGTGTGTCAGTCCTTCCTGGATCAGATCATAAGGCGAGCGTTGCGACGCCCGCCATACAGCAGGTTGATGATGGCGCGGGTACCCATGATGGCAGTGAACATCGAGGAGAGAATGCCGATTGACAGGGTAACCGCGAAGCCCTTGATCGGGCCGGTGCCGAAACTCAGCAGTACCACGGCAGCGATCAGCGTGGTGATATTGGCATCTGCAATGGTGGACAGTGCCTTTTCATAACCGGCCTGAATGCTCGCCTGCGGGCTGTTGCCATTCCGCAGTTCCTCGCGGATACGCTCGAAGATGAGCACGTTGGCATCGACTGCCATGCCTACCGTCAGTACGATGCCGGCAATACCTGGCAGCGTCAAAGTCGCCTGCAGCATGGACAGGATGGCCACGATCAGCACCAGGTTGAGCGTCAGCGCCAGGTTCGCGACCAGTCCAAACACCCGGTAATACAGGGCCATGAAGATCAGCACCAGCACAAAGCCGATCTGTACCGACTTGAAGCCCTTGTCGATATTGTCCCTGCCGAGGCTCGGACCGACGGTGCGCTCCTCGATAATCTCGATCGGTGCGGCCAATGCACCGGAACGCAGGATCAGGGCCAGTTCATGCGCCTCTCGTGAGCTGTCCAGCCCGGTGGTCTGGAAGCGCTTGCTGAATACACCACGAATGGTTGCAACGCTGACGACCTCTTCCACCCTGACCGTCCGCTTGACCGGCTTGCCGTCCACCAGTGTGGTCTCGGTGCGGTTTTCGATGAACACCACGGCCATCGGCTTGCCGACGCTCTCCTTGGTGAACTTCAGCATGTTCCTGGCGCCCTTGCTATCCAGCGTGACCGACACCATGGGCGAGCCCGAGGTCTGGTCGAAGCCGGAACGGGCATTGGTAATCATGTCTCCCGTGGCGATGATCGATTTCTTCAAAAGTACCGGGTTGCCATTGCGCTCGTACAGCAGTTCCGAGCCTGCCGGCACCTTGCCGGCCACGGCGCGCTCCACATCGTGCTCGATATCCACCGCCCGGTATTCCAGTGTTGCCGTGGCCCCGAGGATGCGTTTTGCCTGCGCGGTATCCTGCACACCCGGCAGCTGTACCACGATGCGGCTGACGCCCTGCTGCTGGATTACCGGTTCGGCCACACCCAGTTCGTTGACACGGTTGCGCAGGGTCAGGATGTTCTGCTGCAGGGCAAATTGCTCGATTTCGCGGATTTCCTGCTCGCCCGGGCGGGCCAGCAGGCCTGCCTTGCCTCCCGTTTCAACGGCTTCAAGCAATAGCGACGGATAATCGTTGCTCAGCAGGCTGTGCGCCCTGTCCCGGTCCTGCTCACTGCTGAAGGCCATGCGAACGCCCTGCTCCTCGGCACGCAATTGCAGGTAACGGATCTTCTCCTCGCGCAACAGGCTGCGTATCTCGGCAGCATAGCCATTCACGGCCTTCTCCAGCGCGGCGGGCATATCGACCTCCATCAGGAAGTGCACACCACCGCGCAGATCAAGGCCCAGGTACATGGGCAGGGCGTTAAAGCTGTCCAGCCAGGCCGGTGTGGCCGGCGCCAGGTTGAGCGCGACGATGTAACCGTTACCCAGTGCGGCCTTGACATAATCTACTGCTGCCAACTGGGCCTCTGTGTCCGCAAAACGAATCAGCAGCTTGTCCGGCTCCGACTCTACCTTTATTACGGTGATACCGGCATCTTCCAGCGCACGGCTTACCGTGGCCGCAGTCGCATCGTCCACTTCCGCGTTACGGCCGCCGGAAATTTGCAGTGCGGGATCCTCACCATACAGATTTGGCAGGGCATAAATGGCAGCCGCCGCCAGGATGAAAATGATCAGCAGGTATTTCCAGGTTGGATAACGGTTCATGACTGAATAAATTCCTTGGTATTGATTACAGGCCCTTGATGGTGCCCTTTGGCATCAGGTTGGCAACCGCCTGGCGTTGCACCTTGACGCTGGTGCCATCGGCGACTTCCAGGTCGATGAAATTATCGCCAACCTTTGTGATACGACCCAGCAAGCCACCATTGGTTACCACCTCGTCACCCTTGGCGAGCGCCTCGACCATCTGCTTGCGTTCCTTTGCCTTCTTGCTCTGCGGGCGAATCAGCAGGAAATAAAAAACGATGAAGATGAAGATCAGCGGCAGGAAACTCATCAACGAGTCACCCTGACCCGCAGGCGCCGCCATGGCATCGGATATAAAAAAGTTCATGTCTTGCTCCCTGGTAAATCCGCTACTGTGTGTGGGTGGCCGGACCCGCCCTGCGGCCGGGCCAATATGGCCAGTAAAACCCGCTCATTATGGCACAGTGCCACGCCGCTGGTAAAAGTCTCTGCAATAAGCCGGCAGGATTTGCTGCTCGATGGCTAGACGCAGCTCAGCCATCAGGCCTTGGTAGAAGGTCAGGTTGTGGATGGTATTGAGGCGCGAACCGAGCATCTCGTTGCATTTGTCGAGGTGATGCAGGTAGGCACGACTGTAATTCTGGCAGGTATAACAATGGCATGAGTCATCCAGCGGCCGGGTATCACTGCGATTGGCACTGTTGCGGATGCGCACCACCCCGTCGCGGGTATACAGATGCCCGTTACGGGCATTGCGGGTCGGCAGCACGCAATCAAACATATCGATTCCACGACTGACGGCCGCGACGATGTCCTCCGGTGTCCCTACCCCCATCAGGTAGCGTGGCGCAGTATCCGGCATGGCTGGCAGGATGGCCGCCAGCACCGCCTCACGGTCGGCCTTCTCCTCCCCGACCGACAGGCCACCCAGGGCATAGCCATCAAAGCCGATCTCGACCAGTCCCGCCAGTGACTCCGCACGCAGTTCCGGGTACATGCCGCCCTGGACAATGCCGAACAAGGCGGCCGGGTTATCACCATGCGCATCACGACTGCGACGCGCCCAGCGCAGCGACAGCTCCATGGAGTCCCGCGCCTCGCGCTCGGTCGCCGGGTACGGGGTACATTCGTCGAAGATCATGACGATGTCCGAGCCCAGCTCGCGCTGCACCTGCATCGACTCCTCGGGGCCAAGGAACACCCGGTCGCCGTTGACCGGCGAGCTGAATGTCACGCCCTGTTCAGTAATCTTGCGCAGCGCACCCAGACTGAAAACCTGGAAGCCGCCCGAGTCGGTGAGAATCGGTCCGTCCCAGTGCATAAAGTCATGCAAACTGCCATGCTTGCGGATGATATCCGTGCCCGGGCGCAACATCAGGTGAAAGGTATTGCCCAGGATGATATCCGCACCGGTGCCGCGCACCTCCTCCGGCGTCATGGCCTTGACCGTGGCGTAGGTACCCACCGGCATGAATGCCGGCGTCTGCACCGCGCCGCGTGCGAACTCCAGCTTGCCACGCCGTGCCGCCCCGTCCGCACAGGTAACGGTGAACTTCATGGCACGGGTGCCGGTATGCCCGGTTCCCCACGCGCACTGATAAACATGGCATCGCCGTAACTGTAAAAGCGGTAACCGGCGGCAATGGCATGGGCGTAGGCATCCATGGTGCGCCGATAGCCTGCGAACGCAGATACCAGCATCAGCAGGGTGGATTCGGACAGATGAAAATTGGTAAGCAGGGCATCGACCACCTGGAACCGGAAGCCCGGGGTGATGAACAGGTCGGTTTCACCCTTGCAGGGCTCGGGCAGGCCATTGACTGCTGCCGCCTCCAGCGACCTGACCACGGTTGTGCCGACCGCCACGATCCTGCCCCCCGAGTGGCGTGTCTGTGCAATCTGTTCACAGGTTGCGGCATCCACCTCGAAATATTCCTGGTGCATCACATGTTCTTCCAGGTTGTCCGCCCGAACTGGCTGGAAAGTCCCGGCCCCTACATGCAGTGTCACATATGCCGTTTTAACGCCCCTGGCGGTAAGCCGCTCCATGACAGTCTCATCGAAATGCAGCCCGGCAGTCGGTGCCGCCACGGCACCCGGCGTGCTTGCATAGATCGTCTGGTAGCGCTCGCGATCATCCTGTTCATCGGCACGTTCGATGTAGGGCGGCAATGGAACATGGCCATGCTGTTCAAGCATTTTCAGCACATCACCCTGGCCGCTGAATTCCAGCAGGAACAAATCACCTTCCCTGCCGATGACCTGTGCTTCCAGGTCACCTCCCAGGTACAGCCGTGTTCCCGGTTTGGGCGACTTGCTGGCCCGCACATGCGCAAGCACCCGGCTGTCGCCACGCACCCGTTCGACCATCACCTCGACCTTGCCACCGGACTCCTTGCTGCCCAGCAAGCGTGCCGGGATCACCCGCGTGTCGTTGAACACCACCAGGTCACCGGCTTGCAGCTGGTCTGGAAAGTCCCGGAATAAACCGTCGCGCAGGAGATTGTTGCCGGGATCAAGACACAGCATGCGACTGTCGCTGCGCCCGGGACAGGGATGCATGGCAATACGCCCCGGAGGCAACTGGTAGCTGAAATCGGCGCGTTGCATGGCGCGGCATGTTAGCACAGCCTGCCGGGATTACCGTTTGCCCGTCCGAGCGTATCCCTTATACTTACGCCGTCGCAAGACAACCGTCATTGCCATTGCCGGGGTGGTGAAACTGGTAGACGCACTGGATTCAAAATCCAGCGGGGGAAACTCCATGCGGGTTCGATTCCCGCCCTCGGCACCAAC
>CBEULV010000029.1:0-16185 GCA_965544015.1 uncultured Gammaproteobacteria bacterium
GATGATCTGCAGACGTGTATTCAGACCGGCAAATACAGGAACAACCCCAGAAACAGAACGACCGCGAGAAGTGCGGCCATTATCCAGTTGATTACCCTGTTTACATACCGGTCTGTCTGATCAAGGTGCACTGCCCGTTCACTGTGATGAACCATTTCTCTCTCCAACTGAAACTGCCGACTGACAGTAGTCGTGCAACTACAGGTTGAGAATGGGGAGTACCGACCGGTGCTGATAGGGAATTCACCTATATACAGGCTCTTCCGCAGAATTTGCGGGTTGTCTCAGTCTTCGCCCCCTCTCCCTCCGGGAGAGGGTTGGGGAGAGGGGGCTTCAATCAAATGGCCATGTATCTGCTCAAGTACGCTATCTATATCAGTCAGTATTTCATGGTTCCAGAACCGTATAACTTTATAATCCAGAGACTCTAGAAAGACGCTTCTCTTCAAGTCACCTTCAACCTGTTCCAGATGTTGCCCACCATCGGCTTCCACTATCAGTCTCGCTCCCAGGCACACGAAATCAACTATATACGGCTCAATTACAACCTGGCGCCGGAACTTGTAGCCTGCCATTCGATGAGCACGTAAATGCTTCCACAGCATACGCTCAGCATCGGTAGCCTCTTGGCGCAACCTCCTTGCCAAAAACTTCATTATTTATCCCCTCTCCCTAGCCCTCTCGGCAACTGCGTCCTGCGTTGCTCTACCTCCTGCATCCATGCAGTCGTCCCGGAGGGAGAGGGGACGCACTGTTTAAGCGCGGTCCATAATTCTTGTTGGTACCACTCCATCCTGAGAGATTAAAGTAACAACCGGATAGCAACACCTCGTAATGACCGAAACATTATTGATTATCTATAGCTTAAACGTCTATCCCAGTGACAGCGCTGTTCTGCGTAGTCCGGACGCGGTTTGCAGCCGTGGTTGTTCCTTTCAGAAAATCCAGGTCAGCTGTGCCAACGCCCGATCATCGACGGTGTCGACAAGCTTGCGCACGTTACCGGTGATGCCGTCTGCGACGGCCTCTGGCGGGAATACCCCGCCCGGCGCGCTGCTGGCATAGGGCTCGGGCGCTTCCACGTTGCGGAAAATATAATTCAGTGTCAGGCGCAGCTTGCGGCTGAAATGATAGTTCAGCCCCAGGGTAATATCCGTCAGCTCACGTGCATTACCCGGGTTGACGGTTGCCACGCTGTCATACAGCAGGTCGTGGCGGTGATAACGCAGGTCAAGCTGCCACTTGTTATCCGGGTAGAAGCCCAGGTCCAGCGTATAACCGCGTGAGCGGTTGCCCTTTTCCGCCGCGATCTGCAGGTTGCCCGAACCGACATTCCCCCCGGCCACCCCGCCGGCCGGGGCAATGAAGATCATGCCGTCCGCCTGCATGAGTTCCAGGCCCAGGCGGTACTTGTATTTCGAACCGGGCAGCCTGCCCAGCGCCTTTGCGCCTGCACCATAGCGAATGCGGTCATACTCCCTGCCCGAGGCATCGCTGCTGAAGCTGCGGCTGCCGCGCTGGTACCAGCCGTACAGTTTCACCCCGTGCTTGTGTACCCCCCAGCCACCGGGCAAACGGTATTCCGCGGAAGTGTAGAGATAGAACTCGGGGTCATCGTTGGCGGCATCGGTTTCGTGAATGGCCTCACCCCGACCCAGCATCACGGCATAGGACAGGTCCCAGCTGTCGCCCCGGAACGAATCAAACACCTGCACGCCCCAGTCACGCACCCCGTTCGTTCCATACGCCCGGTTCTCCGGGGTGCCGAGCAGGGGTGATGACGGCGAACCCGCCGGCTGTGCCGCACCGTGCACGAATCGCTCCAGCAGCTCGCGCGCCACGAAGTCGGTCAGCTCGATGTAGTCAAGCGTGTGCACACCCTGCAGGCTCTCTTCCGGGCCCGGCGTCTTGAACAGACCGGCACGGACACGTGCCGCGGGGAGATGGTTGAACGTTATACTGAGGTGGTCCAGGGCGATGGCGCGCGCACGCCCGCCAAAGGGATCATAGGTCAGCAGGTTCGGGGCCGTTTCAAACAGGGTGAAATAATTCATCCGCGCGGTGAAACGGTTTCTCAGTGCGCCGGTGAATACCCCACGGACACCAAATCGTGCGCGGCGCAGGTGAAAGCGGTCCGCCTCGTCAAACCAGGGCGCGACCGAGGTAATGGCAAGCTGTTTGCCGTTGTTGACGGAAAAATCCGGTGGGCCGGGTGAATCGGTCAGGCCCGCCAGGGCATCACTGGTGTCATGCGTAAAGGCCGGCTGGATAAATCCCCAGGGGCGGTGTGCCGGCATCAGCGGATGTTCGGTCCCCTGCAACATCAGCCAGTTCGCCGCACGCGCCTGATCACTCAACGCGCACAGGCAGGCAATACCGGCTGCAACAATAACCGGCCACCGGAATCGACTTATCAAACCCGGCACCCCGTCATGCTCAGGGAGTAATGATGGCCAGCCGGATGGCAAGACGCGTCAGCCCGGCAATATCATGGATATCGAGCTTGTTCTTTACATGCGTGCAATGGTGACCGACCGTTTTCGGGCTCAGGCTCAGCAACGCGGCAATGTCATTGACCGACTTGCCGCCTGCCAGCAGGCAGAACACCTCGAACTCCCGCGGCGAGAGTTCTGACAGCAGCGATTCATCCGGTGATGCCTTGTGCTTGATGAGATAAGGAACCATCTCCTGTCCAACGAATACCGTACCCGACGCCACCTGGCGTATCGCATCGATCATCACCTGTGAGGCGCTGCGCTTGGAAATATAACCGAGGATACCGAGATCGAGTGCCCGGGTCAGGAACACCTCGTTTTCATGCACGCTGAAGACCAGTATTTTTGCCTGCTTGTCCTTTGCCAGTATGCGCCGGCTGGCCTCCAGGCCGCCGATACCCGGCATCGACAGGTCCATCACCAGCACATCGGGGCGATACTGGAAGAAGGCTGTGTAGGCCGACTCACCATCCTGCTCTTCGTCGATAACGACAATATCGTCGGTCCCTTCCAGCAAGCGCCGGTAACCGGCACGCACGACCTCGTGGTCATCTACCAGCAAAACTTTTACTTCTCCCTTTACACTCATGCGACTGCCGTTTCATCCTTTTCCAGTGGAACCGAGATCCTGACCGCGAGACCCTGTCCTTCGGCTGCATGAAGGATGATTTCGCCACCCAGTGCCTCAACCCGTTCGCGCATACCAATCAACCCCAGTCCGCTACGCGGGCCAGCCAGGTCCATCCCCCGCCCGTCGTCCACAATCGCCAGCAGCAGGCGACCCTGCTGCTGCTCCAGGTCGACGGTGACGTGTCTGGCGTGCGCATACTTGGCGATATTGGTCAGACATTCCTGGACAATGCGATAGATAGTAATGTTAATACGCTCACCTGCCCCCGCAGGCGCGCCGGTGACATTGAAGATACATTCAATGTCCGGATGCCTTTCCTGCCAGGCGGATATTTCATCCCTGAGTGCCTCGACCAGCCCCAGGTCATCCAGGATACCCGGACGCAACCGCTGCATCATGGAGTGCACGACTTCATAGATACGCGCAGAGACATCCAGGATGGCGCTGGAACGGGTTACGATGCGTTCATCATTTCCCCGTGACAGGTCGCAGATCGACTTTGCGTCCGCCTGGATAGCGGTAATGCACTGGCCCAGTTCATCGTGAAGTTCCCTTGCCAGGTGCCGGCGTTCCTCTTCCTGGACGGTCAGTGAGGTCTGTATCAGCTGGCGATTCTCGGCAAGCAGTTTACCCGTCTTTGCTTCCGCCTCTTCGCGCTGCCGGGTACGCTTCGAGATTTCGGCAACCATGCTGTTAAAGGCGGCTGCCATCTTGCCAATCTCGTCTTCCGATTCGGTCGGCACGGATACCGTGTAGTTACCCCGCTCCACTTCCTGTGCAGCAGCCGACAGCATGCCCAGCCTGCGCGTCAGTCCCAGCCCGATCAGTACGGTGACAAGCACGGTCAGGAAAATCTCTGCCGCGGCAATCGAAACACCGCGCACGCGGGATTTGTGGATTGCCTCTTCCATCAGGGCCAGCGAGAACCCCATCAGTATGCGCCCCATGGGCTGACCGGCCACCCTGATTTCTCGGGCGGTATCATACATTCCATCCTCGACCTGTTTCGGGTGCAGGTCTGCCTCGGGCCATGCCGATTCTGGCGCCAAACCCAGGGCAATGACCACTTCACGGCTGCGGTCCATAACAGCCAGGTATTCGAGCTCCCTGTAATCCATGATGTTGGTCAGATAGTCCTCCAGCGAGGCGTAATCCACGGCCACCATATAACTGCCCGAGGTATTCGCGATTTGCTGGATCATGCTGGCCGCGGTATCGCGCAGGCGGTCGGTGTGTGTTGTATGAATGATGGAGATGTTATTCCACACCAGCAGTGACAGCATGATGACCTCGATGGTCACGACACTCGCGATCAGGCGGAAGCGCAGGGAACGGAACAGGGAAGTGGCGCTGAATTTCATGCCGGCCTCATCGAAACAACATCCGGTTCAGGGCCTCGTAGACTTCCGGGTCCCCCTGTGTAAATCCCGAGAAATTGTTGTGCTCGAGTACTGCCCGCCCCTCGTCGTTGGCATCCATGTCCAGCAACAGGGCTGAAATCTCCGCCGCGCAGTCGCCTGATATCCATGGCCCGACACTGATTGGTATATGAGGCGTACTCTGCGTCCTGGCGATCACCCGCATGCTCTCACGCACCGTTTTACTGGCCGCCTCGAAGGGTGGCTGCATCAGCGCCGAGGCATCCGTTACACCGTGATAGGAAGAAAGCAGTGAGGCATCGTGGGATGGCGTGATCACCAGGCTGAGGTCGACATCCGGGTCGATGCCGGCCTCGAACAGGTGGTTCCTGACCAGCAGCGTTGCCAGGGCCATGGGCTGTACAGCGGCCAGGCGTTTCCCTCTCAGGTCCTCTATGGAATGAATATCACTTTTAACCGGCGCGACGATCACCGCCCACATGCCGGGAGAATCCACGCTCGCCACCAGGCGATAGCCGGCCTTGCTGACTGCATGTGAATGAAAATGCGGCGCGGTAAACAGAATATCGTAGCGCTGGTCCTGGTGCGTGCGCCGGGCGAACTCGACAAAGTTGGGTGCCGTCTCGATGCGCACGGGGACCTGCAAATGCCGGGCAAGATAATTGGCCAGCGGAGAAAACCGCGTCACCAGGTGCTCGACACTGATGAACGGGAGTATTCCAAACACCAGCGGCTTTCCACCCGCCTGACAGGCCCTTTTCCCTTCGGCCAACGCATCCGCAACGGGTATCAGCTGCATGAAGGCACCAAGCACGACAGCAGCCAGCCAGTATCTTTTCACGATTGATGGTCTGATGCGCATACCCCTTTTTCGGCAGCAGCCTGAATTTCTATCCTAAATTATTGCTTTTAATACATCTTTCAGCTGGCGCTGGACCCCCTCCAGCGGTTGTGCGGCATCGATCACCCGGTAACGACCATCATACTGCCGCGCCAGGTCGAGGTAATACTGCCGCACACGCCTGAAAAACGCGACCTTCTCCTGTTCAAACCGGTCCAGCGACCCGCGCCGGTTGGCCCGGGCCAGTCCGACCTCAACCGGCACATCCAGCAACAGGGTCAAATCGGGTCTGAAATCCCCCTGCACGAGTTTTTCCAGGCAGGCAATCGTTTCCGTATCAATCCCGCGCCCCCCGCCCTGGTAGGCATAGGTCGCATCGGTAAAGCGGTCACACAGCACCCATTGGCCGCTCTCCAGCGCCGGCCAGACAACCTTTGCCAGGTGTTCTGCACGTGCGGCAAACATCAGTTGCAACTCGCAGTTTGCATCCATCCCGGTATATTCCGGATCCAGCAACAGACCGCGAATTGCCTCGCCCAGCGGCGTGCCGCCGGGTTCACGCGTGACCACGACCGTTTTGCCGGCCGCCAGCAATTGCCGGTGAATGAAATCGATGTTGGTGGTCTTGCCGACCCCCTCGATGCCTTCCACAGTGATGAATTTTCCATTCACTTTGTATCGCTCTCTTTGGGCAGTCTGATGCCCTTTCTGCCGCGCTGGAATTTATCCACCGCAAGATTATGCTCCCTGAGGGTGTCGGAAAAATAATGCCAGCCACCACCACTGGCAACAAAATACAGGGCGGCACCTTCAGCCGGGTGCATCACTGCATTGATCACAGCCCGCCCCGGCATCGCTATCGGTGTGGGCGGCAAACCGCCACGGGTGTAGGTATTGTAGGGCGTATCACGGGTCAGATCGTTACGCCGGATATTGCCATCGAAGTTTTCCCCCATGCCATAGATCACGGTCGGGTCGGTTTGCAGTTTCATGCCCGAGCGCAGTCGCCGGACAAATACGCCGGCAATCTGTGGCCGCTCCTCGGCCACCCCGGTCTCCTTCTCCACGATCGAGGCAAGGATCAACGCCTCGTAGACATTCGCCAGTGGCAGGCCCTCGTCACGCGCCTCCCATGCGGTCTGCAAGGTCTGCTGCATCGCGTTATAGGCACGCCGCAGGAAGTCCAGGTCGGTGGTGTGACGCGGAAAGTAATAGGTGTCGGCAAGAAAACGGCCCTCCGGATGCTCGCCTGCATGGCCCAGTTTTTCCATGACTGCCGCGTCATCAAGACCCTGCAGGGTTTGTTCCAGCACCGAATGTTCCTCGATGCGCCCGCGCAACTCCGCAAAGGTCTGCCCCTCGATCAGGGTCAGCATGTACTGCACCACCTTGCCCTCGCTAAACAGCCCCAGCAGCGAGCGCGGTGTCAGCTCGGGCGTAAGCGGATACTCGCCGATCTTGAGCTTGCGTGCGGCCTGCAATTGGCGTCCAAGCTGGATGAAGAAACGCGGGTGTTCGATGATGTGCTGCGCATGCAATTCACGTGCAAGCTGACCAAGCGACATACCCGGCGTGATTGAAAACACCACCTCGTCCTGCGGCAAGGTGATGTGGGCATAGCTGAACTGCTGGAACTTGCTGTAGACCCAGGCGACCGAGGCAAGCGCCAGCACCACCAGCAGGATCAACAGCCGCAGCAGGCGGGATTTGTTGATTGTGCAGACCGGTTTCGTCATGGTTCTCTATTATTCTTTATCCAGATGACTGTGCAACAGGCCCTGTAACTGCCGCGTCAATTTGCCAGGCACGCAGACCTGGTCGTCGATACGCACCACCGGCCAGATCCCGATCAGGCTGTTGCACAGGAACACCTCGTCCGCTACGACCAGTTCGTTCACTGTAACATCCCGCACGGCTGTTGAGATGCCCTGTGCTTCTGCCAGTTCCAGCAGCAACGCACGGATGACACCGGCCACTCCGCAGCGCATCAGGTCTGGCATCAACAGCTGCTGCCCCCGCACCAGGCAGACATTGCTCATGGTGCCCTCGATGAGATTGCCGTGCTGATCCTGCAATAGTCCCTCGCGAATTTCCGGATCATCCCATTCGCCGCGCGCCAGCACCTGCTCCAGCCGGTTGAGGTGCTTGATACCGGCAAGTAGAGGATTATGCCCCATGCGTAACCGGCACAGCCGCACCGCGACACCGTCAGTGGCACAGGTTTGCGGGTAATCCGGCCAGGGGTGTCGCTGCAGGATGCGTGTGGGCGTGCAGGAGATATCCGGTCGATAGCCACGCCCGCCGCTACCGCGGGTAATAATAATCTTCAGCACGGCACGTTCGGCAGCAGTGCACAACCGTTGTGCTTCCTCTGCCAGCAGAGCGGCATCGACAGGCACAATGCCGATCCGCATGCAACCCTCCTGCAGGCGTGCAATATGCCGCGCCCAGAGTTGCGGGACGCCATCTATGACCGCCAGCGTCTCGAATACACCGTCGCCATACAGCAGGCCACGGTCGGTCACCGCGACCGTATCGGCCACTGCCCCGTTAACCAGTGTATGTTGCGGTGTTTCACTCATGCCGTATCCAGCCCCAGTGCGCGCAGCAGGCCACGCGCCTTGGCGCGCGTCTCATCCAGCTCCGCCTGCGCCACGGAATCGGCGACAATGCCGGCACCGGCGCACAGCTCCAGCTTCCTGCCTGTACTCACCATGGTACGGATCAGGATATTCATATCCATGCTGCCGTCACGATTCAGGTAACCCATGGAACCGGTATAGGCGCCACGCGGCTGCTGTTCCAGTTCGGCAATGATCTCCATGCAGCGCACCTTGGGACAGCCGGTAATGGTGCCCCCCGGAAATACTGCACGCAGCACCTGCCCGGGCGGGATATCCTCGCGCAATTGCCCGCGCACGTTGGAAACGATGTGATGTACGTGGGCGTAGGATTCCAGCCCCATCAGCTCATTGACCTCGATCGTACCCGGCACACATATCCTGCCCAGGTCGTTGCGTTCCAGGTCGATCAACATGATGTGTTCTGCACGCTCCTTCGGGTGTGAGAGCAATTCCCTGGAATAGGCCAGGTCGGTGTCACTGGCATTGCCGCGCGGCCGCGTACCGGCGATAGGCCGCGTTTCCACCATGCCGTCGTGTACCGACACCAGACGCTCTGGCGAGGAACTGATGATGACCGCATCACCCATGGTTGCCAGCCCGCTGAATGGTGACGGGTTATGGATGCGCAGGTTGCTGAACAACACGTCCGTGGCAACCGGCTGCTGCAGGGTAACGCGCCAGGCACGTGACAGATTGACCTGGAACACGTCGCCCTCGACGATGTAGTCATGAATGCGCGCAACAGCGTCGAGAAACCGCTGTGGTGCATCTTCACTGATATTCTCAATCGCGATGCGCTGCATGGTTGCGACCGGCGTCTCCGGCAGCTGCTCAACATCGCGTTCGATCTGTGCCAGCGCGGTGTCCTGACCGGGTTCACCCGCGATCAGCGTATGCCCGCTTTTGTGATCGTGGATGACGGCCGTGGCAAAGCGCGTGGCCATCGCCACCGGCAGTGTGGCATTGGCCGCCGGCAATTGCAGGCGCGGTTCGATCTGTCCGGCCAGTTCGTAGCCGAGGTAGACAAACCAGCCGCCCGAGAACGGCAGGGAGCCATCATGCACGCCTTCCCCCGCAGACTGCCACCAGCAGTCGAGGCTGTCGAGAAAATCACCCTTTCCCGACTGTGCATGCGGACCTTCAAGCCTGCCGGCAGCGTCCAGCTCCAGGCTGTCGCCCGGGCAGGCAAACAGGATGTCATAACGCCCGTGCGCGGTACTTTGCAGCAGGTGTGGGTAACGCGCCGGTTGCGAACGGTGCAGCGCGAGCAAATCGACCGCCCTGTTGAGTTCCCTGACGATTGCCGTCATGTGTGAAACTGCCCCGCAGTTCAGTGATAACGAAGACTTGTCATTGCCATCCCGATAACTCCCTCTCCCACCGGGTTGGGGTGAGGGGATAAAAAGCAGGAATCGCGCATGCAAACCTGTCCCCACCTTCGCGGGAACAACGTAATTTTATTCTCTGTGTACTCTGTGGCAATGATTTTGAAATCGCGCCTGCAAGGCGCTCCTACAGGAGTGTCAGTGTATGCAGCCGTCAGTCCTTGAGACGGCGGAAGATCAGTGTGCCATTGGTGCCGCCAAATCCGAATGAATTGGACATGGCGACATCGATCTGCATATCGCGCGCTGTATTTGGCACGTAATCGAGATCACAGGCCGGATCGGGATTGTCGAGGTTGATGGTCGGCGGGGCAACCTGGTCACGCAGTGCCAGGATGGTAAATAGCGCCTCTACACCACCGGCAGCGCCAAGCAGGTGGCCGGTCATGGACTTGGTAGAACTGATGGCGACTTTCCCGGCCAACTCGCCAAACGATCGCTTGATGGCGAGCGTCTCGGCCACGTCACCGGCCGGCGTGGAGGTGCCATGCGCATTGATGTAGTCGATATCGGCATGGTTCAGACCGGCATCCTGCAGGGCCGAATCCATGCATTGCGCCGCGCCTTCGCCACCTTCCGATGGCTGTGTCATATGGTAGGCATCACCGCTCATCCCAAAGCCCGTGAGTTCGCAATAGAGATTGGCGCCACGCCGGCGAGCTGTCTCGTATTCCTCCAGCACCAGGATGCCGGCACCGTCGCTGAGCACAAAACCGTCACGATCAGCATCCCAGGGCCGGCTGGCTGCCTGCGGATCATCGTTGCGCGTGGACAATGCGCGCGCCGCGGCGAAACCGCCAATGCCGGTCGGACAGGTAGTCATCTCGGCACCACCGGCAACCATAATGTCGGCATCACCGTAGGCGATGGTACGCGCGGCCACCCCGATGTTGTGTGTCGCGGACGTACACGCTGTAACGATGGCGATATTCGGGCCCTTCATGCCGAACATGATCGAAAGGTTGCCGGCGATCATGTTGATAATATTTCCGGGTACAAAAAACGGCGAGATCTTGCGCGGGCCACCGTCAAGATAAGACTGGTAGGCAATCTCGATGCCGCGCAGGCCACCGATACCGGAACCGATCGCGATACCGGCACGCGCTGCGTTTTCATCGGTGATCTCGATACCGGCATCGGCAATCGCCTGGCTGGCGGCGGCAATACCGTAATGAATGAATGCGCCCATGCGGCGCGCTTCCTTGCCCTTGATGTAATCGGCAGCATCGAAGTCACGCACCTCACCACCGAAGCGAACCGGAAAATCGGTGGCATCGAAATGGGTGATAGGACTGATGCCGCTATTACCGGCAAGAATATTGTCCCAGGCAGCCGTTACGCTGTTACCAACAGGAGAAAGGATACCCAGGCCGGTTACAACCACACGTCTTTTGGACAACGTTCGACTCCCACATTCGGCGGTTTGGCACCGCATAAAAAACAAAAGGCCGCACCCGTGTACGAGGTGCGGCCGGAATGCTCGTGGAAAAACTTACCCCACGTGGGCGTTAACGTAGTCAATCGCCTGCTGGACGGTAGTAATCTTCTCAGCCTCTTCATCAGGAATCTCGCACTCGAATTCCTCTTCCAGCGCCATCACCAGTTCGACGGTATCCAGGGAATCTGCGCCAAGGTCGTCAACGAATGAAGAGCTGTTGTTTACCTCATCTTCCTTGACCCCGAGTTGCTCAACAACAATCTTATTGACGCGTTCATCGATCGTGCTCATTTCAGGTTATTCCTCTCTGTTTGATGGGGCGCAGCCGTGGCCGCGCAGGTATTGTAGTTAATGGCTGATAGAAGTTACAAGTCGGATTCCCTGCACCACACACGAATATTGCCGGGTGTTGTTGCGCGGTTGCTCGGTCAGCCACGGGTACGGATGTTATTCATATAATTAACAACAAGTTGTAACTCACTCCCTGAAAGAAGATAAAGCCATTTCTGCGGCGGCGACCAGGGCCGCGAAAAATCAGTGCATATACATGCCACCATTCACATGGATCGTTTCGCCGGTGATGTAGCCGGCATCGGATGAAGCGAGAAACGCCACAGTATTGGCGATATCGCTGACATCCCCCAGCCGGCCCAGAGCGATCTGGCCCAGCAGCGCATTGCGTTGCTCCTCGGGCAAGGCGCGGGTCATGTCGGTATCAATGAAGCCGGGCGCGACCGCATTGACCGTGATGCCGCGCGAACCGATCTCGCGTGCCAGTGATTTTGCAAAACCGATGACACCGGCCTTGGTCGCTGCGTAATTGGCCTGTCCGGGGTTACCGGTCGCGCCGATCACCGAGGAAATCATGATGATGCGGCCATGTTTCGCCTTCATCATTCCCCTCAGACAGGCCCGGCTCATGCGGAACGCAGACGTCAGGTTGGTAGCGATCACGTCGTCCCACTCTTCATCCTTCATCCGTATCAGCAGGTTGTCACGTGTGATGCCGGCATTGTTCACCAGTATTCCCGGCGCACCATAATTATCCGTAATACCCTTGATCAGTGCCGTAACCGAATCCGGGTCGTTGACATTCAGCACCTTGCCTGCCCCCTTGATACCGGCAGCCTGCAGCGACCCGGTAATTGCCTGCGCACCTGCCTCGCTAGTGGCAGTACCAATGACGGTGGCACCGCGCCTGCCGAGCACCTCGGCAATCGCCTTGCCTATACCGCGGCTGGCACCGGTCACCAGTGCAATTTCATTCTCAAACGACATACCTTTCCTCCACCTGCACCTTATTCATTGTTCGCCAGCGCCTTGGCGAGCGATGCCTGATCGTACACGGCCGCATTGGCAATACCCTTGTCGATACGCTTGCACAGGCCCGCCAGCACCTTTCCCGGGCCGGCCTCGACAATACGCTCAATGCCCTGCGCGCGCATGGTATGCACCGTCTTCACCCATTGCACCGGACTGTACAGCTGCCGACCGAGATTGTCGCGAATGTCATCCGGTTGGTCATGCGCTGCGGCATCCACGTTCTGTATCACCGGTATTGCCGGCTTCTGAATAGTGGTTTCCGCAAGACGCGTGGCAAACGACTGTGCAGCCGGCTCCATCAACGCACAATGCGACGGCACACTGACCGGCAGCTTGATGGCACGCTTTGCCCCGGCGGCCTTTGCAGCGACCACCGCACGCTCCACTGCGCCGGCATGACCGGCAATCACCACCTGGCCCGGCGAATTAAAGTTGACCGGACTGACAATCTCGTCACCGGCCGATTCCGCACACACCACTGCCACTGCGTCATCATCCAGGCCCAGGATGGCGGCCATGGCGCCGACCCCGGCCGGCACCGCAGACTGCATGCAGCGACCGCGCTCGGCGACCAGCGCAATGGCAGTGGCGAAGTCGATAGCATCTGCACATACCAGTGCGGTGTATTCACCCAGGCTATGTCCGGCCATCAGCGCCGGTTGCATGCCGCCATTCTGCTGCCAGACACGCCAGACCGCGACACCTGCCGCCAGCATCGCCGGCTGGGTTCGGTCAGTCTGGTTGAGCATATCTTCCGGACCGTTCTGAACCAGTTCCCAGAGGTCATAGCCCAGCACCTCACTGGCCCCGGCAAATGTGACGCCCACCTGCGGGTAAGCTGCAGCCAGTTCCGCGAGCATGCCGATGGACTGCGAACCCTGGCCGGGAAAGACTATGGCGAAATTGTTATTTGCTATCACTGTTGTCCTGTAATACAAGCTGAAATAACTACAATGTTATGAATAAGTAATTTACAGACCGTTATTACTCACCTGAATTAAATACCACTCACCGCAAAACAAACAGGGCGTCCCTTCTCCTTTATGTCCGTTTTCCGGGTACTCCGGGAGAAGGACAGAGCCTGCCCCCGCGAAGGCGGGGGATGAGGGGATGTAGATTCAGGTCGTTACCTTAGTACTTAACCAACGCCGAGCCCCAGGTGAAACCACCGCCAAAGGCCTCCAGCAACAACACCTCGCCACGCTTGATACGCCCGTCGCGGATGGCGGCATCCAGCGCCAGCGGCACCGAGGCGGCCGAGGTGTTGCCATGCTCGTCCACCGTGACCACCACGTGATCCATCGACATTTTCAGTTTCCTGGCGGTGGCCTGGATGATACGGATGTTCGCCTGGTGCGGGATCAGCCAGTCGATGTCGGATTTCTCCATGTTATTGGCGGTGAGCGTTTCGTCCACGATGCGACCGAGTGTGTTGACCGCCATCTTGAACACCTCGTTACCCTGCATCTGAATATAGGCCTCACCGGCCTGTACGTGTCCGTAACCCTGGGAGATGCCACTCGGCACGGTCAGCAAATGCTCGTAACTGCCATCGGCATGTAAATGTGTGGACAGGATGCCGGGTTCGTCGCTGGCCTCCAGCACCACCGCACCGGCACCGTCACCGAACAGGATGGCAGTACCACGATCATTCCAGTTGACGATGCGTGACAGCGTCTCGGCACCAACCACCAGCGCGCACTTCGCCGCGCCGGTCTTGATGAATTTATCTGCAACACCCAGCGCATACACGAAACCGGTACACACTGCCTGGATATCGAATGCCGCGGTACCGTGAATATCGAGGCGCTGCTGCAGCAGGCAGGCGGTACTGGGAAAGACGCGGTCCGGTGTGGTGGTGGCAAACACGATCAGGTCGATCTGGCGCGGCGTTTTGCCGGCCGTCTCCATGGCACGCGTGGCCGCGACCTCGGCCAGGTCGCAGGTGGTCTCGTCACCGGCAGCGATATGACGCTTGTAGATACCGGTACGATCGCGGATCCAGCTATCCGTCGTATCCATGATCTTTTCCAGATCATGATTGGTCAGGGTCTTCTCGGGCAAATAACCGCCGGTGCCGGTGATGCGTGAATATTTCATAGTGTCTGCCTGCCTTCCTGACGTGTATTCAGTTGCGCCCGTATGCGATCAGGGACGGCCTCCCGCACCTCCAGTACCGCGACCTTGATGGCATTGGCAAATGCCAGCGTATCCGCGCCGCCGTGACTCTTGATCACAATGCCGTTCAGGCCCAGCAGACTGGCGCCATTATAACGGCGTGGATCAAAACGGCGGCGGAACGCCTTGAGCACCGGCATGGCAATCAATGCAGCCATCCTGGTAAAGAGATTACGTGTGAATTCCTGCTTGATGAAACTCGCGACCATTTTGGCCACGCCTTCGCTGCTCTTCAGGGAAATATTGCCTACAAACCCGTCGCAAACGATGACATCGAACTGGCCCTTGAAAATGTCATCGCCCTCGGCAAAACCGGCATAGTTGAGGTGACTGTCAGCAATCAGCCTGGCTGCCTGCTTGACCTGTTCGTTGCCCTTGATCTCCTCCTCACCGATATTCAGCACGCCGATGGCGGGCCTTGCCGTACCGTCGACCGACTCGGCGAGCACCGAACCCATCAGGGCAAACTGGAACAGGTGCCCGGCATCGCAATCGACATTGGCGCCGAGGTCGAGCATCCAGGTGTGGGTGCGCTGGGTTGGCAGCGCGGTACAAATGGCCGGCCGGTCAATACCCGGCAACATCTTCAGCACGAAACGCGAGGTAGCCATGAGCGCGCCGGTATTGCCGGCACTGACACAGGCATCGGCCTCACCGGCCTTGACCAGGTTGAGCGCCACGCGCATGGAGGAATCTTTCTTGTTGCGCATCGCGCTGGATGGCGACTCATCCATTGTCACCTGCTGGCTGGCATGTTGCACCCGCAAACGTGTGCTGTCGACGCCTGACTGTCTGTCCAGTACCGCCTGCACAGTATCAGCGTCACCCACCAGGATGATATTGACATCGGGACAGGACTTGAGGACATGCACGGCAGCGGGCACAACAACCTCGCAGCCGACATCACCACCCATTGCGTCAAGCGCAATCGTTACAGGCTTGGTCATGTCAAGGGATCAGACAAGGCGGGTGCTGGCACCCGGGACAAGGGTGAACGTGCCGGTGCGAGTATGCGAATACCCGATCACGGCACATGCTTTCATCAGGACAGGGTCAATCAGTCCTGAGGCGTGTTGATAACCTTGCGGCCCTTGTAAAAACCATCGGCACTGACGTGGTGACGCAGGTGAGTTTCACCGGTGGTTGGCTCAATCGACAGTGTGCTTGCAGTCAGCCTGTCATGGGAGCGGCGCATACCGCGTTTTGACGGCGTCTTGCGACTCTTCTGTACGGCCATATTCGTTTACTCCTTCACTACGGTTTCTGTCTCAATTCCGCCAGCATGGCAAACGGATTTTCCCGTTTTGCCGGCTGCGGCGGCTGATAGTCTTTTACAAATTCCTGGCACCTGCCGTCATCAGCATGCGCCGGCACCAGTGGCAACGCCAGCAGCACCTCATCCGTCACGATCTCCGCGAGCATCGTCGGCTCACTGCCAACTACCAGCGGCTCGTAGCATTCAGGCAAACGGTGTGCGTCTGCATGGGCCTGCACAATGCCGAGACGAAATTCCAGGTTCAGCGGCAAACCCATCGTGTCCAGGCAACGCTGACACTGCAACTCGACTGCTCCATGAATGGCGCCAGCCATAAAACGGGTTCCGTCCGGAGCCTTTCCCAGCTCCAGCTCAACCTGCAGCTCGCCATCCGACGACTTCAGTGCGGGCAGTACCCGCTGCAGCCGTACCAGCGGCATGCCGCCGCGCAGCAGGCGCCCCGCCTCGGCCGCCGCCAGCAGGTCAAGCCGATCTGGCAGGTGGTCTATCATAACCCGCTTATGTTAGCCGCGGCCCTCACCTCTGTCAAAAATAATCACTGAAAAACCGGCACTTTCCGGCCCCCGGCGACGCTATTGACAGCTGTAGCCAAAACCCGTAGTTAACTGGCAGACC
>CBEULV010000030.1:0-15966 GCA_965544015.1 uncultured Gammaproteobacteria bacterium
CTTGAGGGGGTAGTGGCGAAAGCCGTGCCGGTTCGACTCCGGCCATCGGCACCATTGATAAAATCCCTGCAGCCTCCATGTCGTGCGACCGCTTCAGGGGGTCTATCCTGATTTTCTATACCCATAGAAAATACAGATAACCGATTGAAATACATAATAAAAGAAGGCCTCCCTCAACTTGACAGTCGGGGTGTGCTGGCCTAGACTGCACAATCTTTTTTCACCGCATGTCTGACCCAAAAATTCAAAATGAAGCTGCGGGCACATGACTGACCCGGCCACGTGAGACAAAAACGATGCTGGAAAACTATCTGCCGATTCTGATCTTCATCGCAATTGGTATCGTGGTGGGTGTCGGGCCGATCGTGATGGGTTTCCTGCTTGCGCCGCACAAGCCGGATAGCCAGAAAAATTCCCCCTTTGAATGCGGCTTCGAGGCCTTTGAAGATACGCGCATGCGCTTTGACGTGCGCTACTACCTGGTTGCCATCCTGTTCATCCTGTTCGATCTCGAAATTGCCTTCCTGTTCCCGTGGGCGGTGGTGCTGGATTCCATTGGCATGTTCGGCTTCCTCGCCATGATGCTGTTCCTGGCGATCCTGGTGATCGGCTTCATCTATGAATGGAAGAAAGGGGCGCTGGAATGGGAGTGACAACACGAGCAGTAAGCAGGGGCCCCATGGAATGGGGATGCGCACGTCCGCGAGCGCCGCATGTGCGGCAGCCGCACGGTTTGCACGATTCGATTGGCGTTACTGATATGTACAGAGATTACGCACGATGAGTGTTGAAGGCCTGCTCAAGGAAGGTTTCGTCACCACCACGGCCGACAGCCTGATCAACTGGGCGCGCACCGGTTCGATGTGGCCGATGACCTTCGGCCTGGCCTGTTGTGCGGTGGAAATGATGCAGGCCGGCGCCTCGCGTTATGACCTGGACCGTTTCGGTATCGTGTTCCGCGGCAGTCCGCGCCAGTCGGATGTGATGATCGTCGCCGGTACGCTGTGTAACAAGATGGCGCCGGCACTGCGCAAGGTTTATGACCAGATGGCGGAGCCGCGTTGGGTGATCTCGATGGGTTCCTGTGCCAATGGCGGCGGTTACTATCACTATTCCTATTCCGTGGTGCGTGGCTGCGACCGTATCGTGCCGGTCGATATCTATGTGCCAGGCTGCCCGCCGACGGCCGAGGCACTCCTGTACGGCATTCTGCAGTTGCAGAACAAGATCAAGCGCACCAATACCATTGCCCGTTAAGAGACTGAAAGGTAAAGACTAGTGTCGGATTCTTCACGCCAGCTTGCAGAACAGTTGCACGCGCACTTCGGTGACAAGCTGCCGGCGGTGATCGATGCGGTGGGCGAGGTGACCGTGGAAGTGGCCTGCGAGGATTTGCTCGAGGTGGCGACGGCCCTGCGTGACGAGCCGGCATTCGGCTTTGAAATGCTCATCGACCTGTGCGGCGTGGACTACCTCATTTACGGACGCGACGAATGGGCCACCGAGGAGACCAGCAGCTCCGGTTTCAGTCGCGCTGTCGATGCGGTGACGGCCGGGCGCCTGGGTGCAGTCACCGATGACCTGGTGGTGGAGCAACCGCGCAGTACGCGCCGTTTTGCCGCCGTTTACCATTTACTGTCGATCAGCACCAACCGCCGCCTGCGGCTGAAGGTGTTCGCACCGGACGATGACCTGCCGGTGGTGCCGTCGGTCATCGGCGTCTGGAACAGTGCCGACTGGTACGAGCGCGAGGCGTTTGATCTGTATGGCATCCTTTTTGAAGGTCACCCGGACCTGCGTCGTCTGCTGACCGACTACGGTTTCGTGGGCCATCCGTTCCGCAAGGATTTCCCGCTCAGCGGCAACGTGGAAGTGATCTACGATGCCGAGAAAAAACGCGTGATCTACCAGCCGGTCAGCATTGAACCCCGTGTGCTGGTACCGAAGGTGATCCGGGGTGGCCGGGTTGATGCAGTCGACCTGGCGCAGCCGGTCGAAGAGCCGGAAGCCCCCGCATCAGAACAGGCAGTGGAGTAGGGCATGCCGGAGATTCGTAATTTCACCCTGAACTTCGGTCCGCAGCATCCGGCTGCGCATGGCGTACTGCGCCTGGTGCTGGAGATGGACGGCGAGGTGATTGAACGCGCCGACCCGCACATCGGCCTGCTGCACCGTGGTACCGAGAAGCTGGCCGAGAGCAAGCCGTTTAACCAGAGTATCGGTTACATGGATCGGCTCGACTACGTTTCCATGATGTGCAACGAGCACGGTTACGTGCTGGCGATGGAGAAACTGCTCGGCGTCGAGGCGCCGATCCGCGCGCAGTACATTCGCGTTATGTTCGACGAAATTACCCGCATCCTCAACCACCTGTTGTGGCTGGGTGCACACGGTCTCGACATCGGTGCGATGACGGTATTCCTGTATGCCTTCCGCGAGCGCGAAGACCTGATGGATTGCTACGAGGCGGTATCCGGTGCGCGCCTGCATGCGACCTATTACCGTCCTGGTGGTGTCTATCGCGACCTGCCGGACATGATGCCGCAATATGAGGCGTCCAAGTGGCACAGCCAGAAGGACGTCGATAAAAAGAATGCCGATCGCCAGGGTTCGCTGCTCGATTTTATCGAGGCATTCACCGAGCGTTTCCCGGGTTGCGTGGATGAATACGAAACCCTGCTCACGGACAATCGCATCTGGAAACAGCGCACCGTCGGTATCGGTGTGGTGTCGCCGGAGCGCGCCCTGCAACTCGGCTTTACCGGTCCGATGCTGCGTGGTTCCGGTGTGGAATGGGACCTGCGCAAGAAGCAGCCTTATGAAGTCTACGACCGCATGCAGTTCGACATCCCGGTCGGTGTGACCGGCGACTGCTATGACCGTTACCTGGTGCGCATCGAGGAGATGCGCCAGTCTAACCGCATCATCAAACAATGCATCAAGTGGCTGCGTAACAATCCCGGTCCGGTGATGCTGGAAGACTACAAGCTGGCGCCGCCGCGACGCGAGACCATGAAGGCTGATATGGAAGCACTGATTCACCACTTCAAGCTGTTCACGGAGGGGTTCTGCGTGCCGGCCGGCGAGGCCTATGCCGCTATCGAGCACCCCAAGGGTGAATTCGGGGTGTACCTGATCTCCGATGGTGCCAACAAGCCGTATCGCCTGAAGGTGCGCGCGCCCGGTTTTGCCCACCTGGCGGGCATCGACGAAATGACACGCGGCCATATGCTGGCCGACGTGGTAGCCGTGATCGGTACCCAGGATATCGTATTCGGGGAGATTGACCGCTGATGAGTACCCAGACCCGCAAGTCCGATCTGCTGACCCTTGAGTCGCGCGCAACGATTGATGCCTGGATAACGAAGTATCCCGCAGACCAGAAGAAGTCAGCCGTGCTGAGTGCCCTGCAGGCCGTGCAGGAACAGAACGGTGGCTGGGTCACACGTGAATTGATGGATGCCGTGGCGGATTACCTCGACATGCCGCCGGTGCTGGTCTACGAGGTCGGCAGCTTTTATTCCATGATCGAGCTGGAACCGGTCGGGCGCAACATGGTGGCGATGTGCACCAACATTTCCTGCATGCTGTGCGGGGCGGAGAGCCTCGTTGAGCACGTGGAAAAGAAGCTCGGCATTGCGCTGGGCGAGACCACGCCGGACGGCCGCATTACGCTCAAACAGGAAGAGGAATGCCTGGCCGCCTGTTCCGCCGGGCCGATGATGACCGTGAACGGTCACTACCATGAAAAGCTGACACCGGAAAAGATCGACGCCATCCTGGACGGGCTGGAGTAGGGCATGAGCGTACAAGTTTGTTTTGACACCTTGCAGTTCGACCAGCCGTGGACGCTTGAGAATTACCTCAAGGTCGGTGGCTACCAGGCGTGGAAGAAAATCCTTGCGGAAAAGATCCCGCCGGAAGACGTCATTGAGACGGTCAAGACCTCCGGTCTGCGTGGCCGAGGTGGTGCGGGGTTCCCGACCGGGCTGAAGTGGAGTTTTATGCCACGTAACGCGCCGGTGCAGAAATACGTGATCTGCAACTCGGACGAATCCGAGCCAGGCACCTGCAAGGACCGCGACATCCTGCGTTTCAACCCGCATGCCCTGGTCGAGGGCATGGCCATTGCCGGTTATGCCATGGGCGCAACCGTTGGTTACAACTACATGCGTGGCGAGTTCCACCACGAGCCGTTCGAGCGTTTCGAGCAGGCGCTTGGGGAAGCGCGTGCGGCCGGCTTGCTCGGCGAGAACATTCTTGGTTCCGGCGTGGATTTCCAGTGTCATAGCCACCTGGGTGCCGGTGCCTATATCTGCGGCGAGGAAACCGCGCTGCTGGAATCGCTGGAAGGCAAGAAGGGGCAGCCGCGCTTCAAGCCGCCGTTCCCGGCCAACTTCGGCCTGTACGGCAGGCCGACCACCATCAATAACACGGAAACCCTGGCCTCAGTGCCGGCGATTATTCGCAATGGTGGCGACTGGTTCCTGAATCTCGGCAAGCCGAACAACGGCGGTGTGAAGCTTTTTTCGGTGTCCGGGCACGTCAACAACCCGGGTAACTTCGAAATCCCGATGGGCACGCCGTTTAAAGACCTGCTGGAGATGGCCGGTGGCGTGCGCGATGGTCACAGGTTGAAGGCAGTGATTCCCGGCGGTTCCTCCATGCCGGTGCTGCCTGCCGACATCATCATGGAAACCGACATGGACTATGACTCGCTGGCCAAGGCGGGTTCCGCGCTCGGTTCCGGTGCCGTCATCGTGATGGATGATTCCACCTGCATGGTCAAGGCAGCCATGCGCGTGTCACGGTTCTACTACGCGGAGTCCTGCGGGCAGTGTACGCCGTGCCGGGAGGGCACCGGCTGGATGTACCGCATTATCAAGCGTATCGAGGAAGGCCAGGGACGTCCCGAGGATCTCGACCTGCTGCTGAGTGCCGCGGACCAGATCGCCGGCAAGACCATCTGCGCCTTCGGCGAGGCGGCTGCCTGGCCGGTGCAGGGGTTCCTTCGCCACTTCCGTGATGAATTCGAATATCACATCACCCACAAGCGCTGCATGGTGGGTGGTGCATCTTCCGAAGGAGTGGCGGCATGAGTGCGCAGCCCGGGATACCGGCGGAAGATACGGTGAACATCGAGATCGATGGACAGCCGTTCAAGGCGCGTAAGGGTGCGATGATTATCGAGGTGACGGATGCCGCCGGCATTTCCATTCCGCGCTTCTGCTACCACAAGAAACTTTCGGTCGCCGCCAACTGCCGCATGTGCATGGTCGAGGTCGAGAAGGTGCCGAAACCGTTACCGGCCTGCGCGACACCGGTTGCCGAGGGCATGAAGGTATTTACCTGCTCGGATATAGCCACCGGTGCGCAAAAGGCAGTCATGGAATTCCTGCTCATCAACCACCCGCTGGATTGCCCGATCTGCGACCAGGGCGGCGAGTGTGAACTGCAGGACCTGGCGCTGGGCTATGGTGGCGACGTGTCACGTTTCGCCGAGAACAAGCGGGTCGTCAAGGACAAGTTTATCGGGCCGCTGATTGCCACCGACATGACGCGCTGTATCCACTGTACGCGTTGTATCCGCATGCTGAGCGAGATTGCCGGCAAGATGGAACTGGGTGCTACCGGCCGTGGTGAGAACGTGGAGATCGGCACCTATATCGAAACGTCACTGGAGTCGGAACTGTCCGGCAACATCATCGATGTCTGCCCGGTTGGTGCGCTGACCTCTCGGCCGTTCCGTTTCACGGCGCGCGCCTGGGAGCTGCAGCAGCACGCCTCCGTGGCGCCGCACGATGCCATTGGATCGAATATATTGGTACACACCCGGCGCGGCCAGGTGATGCGCGTGGTGCCGAACGAAAACGAGGACATCAACGAGGTATGGCTGTCCGACCGTGACCGTTTCAGTTACGAAGGCCTGTATGCAGATGATCGTGTCACCGCGCCGATGGTGAAGGTCGATGGCGAGTGGCAGACTGTTGACTGGGAGACGGCACTGCAGGCCACTGTCGACGGCCTGCGCAATGTCATCAACACCAGTGGCGCCGAACAGGTGGGTGTGCTGGCGTCGCCGACCGCTACACTGGAAGAGCTTTCGCTGTTGCAGGCACTGGCGCGCGGCATGGGTGTCAACAACATTGACCATCGCCTGCGCCAGGCTGACTTTAGCGACCAGGCCGAGGCACCGTTGTGTCCCACGCTGGGCCAGACACTGGTGGAGCTGGAAGGCGTCGATGCGGCGCTGGTGGTCGGCTCCAACATTCGCAAGGACCAGCCGATTGCCGGCCATCGCCTGCGCAAGGCCGCACTGGCCGGTGCGCGGGTCATGTTTGTCAACCCGGTGGATTACGAATTCATGTTTGACGTGCACGCGAAGGCAATCGTGGCGCCGTCGCAGTTGGCGGGCACAATGGCCGGCATCGCCGCCTGTTATCCGGATGCCGGCCGCAATGCATCCGCTGCCGTCAAGGCAATGATTGCCGCGGCTAACCCGGATGACAGCCAGCGCACCATGGCCGCGACCCTGCAAGCTGCGGACCGTGCCACGCTGTTGCTGGGCGCTGCCGCATCGGCGCACCCGCAGTTTTCACTGCTCAAGGCGCTGGCCAATGTGATTGCCGAACACAGTGGCGCCGTGCTCGGCCTGTTGCCGGATGCCGCCAACAGTGCAGGTGGCTGGCTGGCCGGGGTAGTGCCGCATCGCGGCCCGGCCGGCAGCAGCATTGCGACGGCAGGTCTCGATGCCGGCGCCATGCTGTCCAATCCACGCAAGGGCTACCTGTTGTTCAATGTCGAACCGGAATACGACTGCAACGATGCCGCGGTTGCCTCGGCTGCCGTTAATGGCGCGGAGTTCGTCGTATCCGTCAGTCCGTTTGCCAGTGACGCCATGAAGCAGGCGGCCGATGTGCTGCTGCCGATTGGCCCGTTCACGGAAACCTCCGGTACCTTTGTCAATGCAGAGGGGCGCTGGCAGAGTTTCAGCGGCGTGGCCAGCCCGGTGGGAGAGAGCCGCCCTGGCTGGAAGCTGTTGCGCGTGCTGGGTAACCAGTTCGAACTGGATGGTTTTGAACAAAACAGCAGTGAGCAAGTGCGTGACGCACTGCGCGCGCAACTTGGCGCCATTTCGCTCGATAATAGCCAGCCTTCCGGACCGACCGCGCAGGCTGTCGGTTCCAGCGGGCTGGAACGTGTCGGTGATGTGGCGATTTATGCCGTCGATGCGCTGGTGCGGCGTGCAGGGTCCCTGCAGAAAACACCGGATGCCGGGGCTGCCGGTCTTGTACACATCAATTCAGTCCAGGCAGAACGAAGTGGTGTGCGTGACGGTTATACCGTAACGGTGCAGCAGGGCGGGGCCGGTGTGGTAATGGATGTGTGCATCGATGAACGCGTGGCGGATGGTAGCGTCTGGGTCCAGGCGGGCACCGCGGCATCCGGCAAGCTGGGCGCGGCGTTCGGGCCGGTTACCCTGGGCCGGGTGTGAGGATCGCGCCATGACCGACACCGTGATGCGTAAATCCTACAAGATGCACTGGCTGGTCATCCTGCTGGCACTGACTGTCGTGTCGGTTGCGGCGGTCATGCTGGGCATGCATTACTGGGAAGACATCAAGGCCAACGTGCTGGTCTATACGCTGATCAAGATCGTGCTGATCGTCGGGCCGCTGATGGGCGCAGTAGCCTACCTGACCTTTGCCGAGCGCAAGATAATCGGTTACATGCAGTTGCGCGTGGGCCCGAACCGCGTAGGTCCGCGTGGCTGGCTGCAGCCGATTGCGGATGCACTCAAGCTGTTGATGAAAGAAATCATTGTCCCGACCAATGCCAACCGTTTCCTGTTTCTGATTGCACCCATGCTGTCGATTGCGCCGGCACTGGCCGCCTGGGCAGTGCTGCCGTTTACCGACACGCTGGTACTGGCCAATATCGATGCCAGTCTTTTATATATTCTCGCGCTCACCTCCATGGGCGTATACGGTGTGATCATCGCCGGCTGGGCGTCCAACTCCAAGTATGCGTTCCTCGGTGCGATGCGCTCGGCGGCGCAGATCGTGTCCTATGAAATCGCCATGGGCTTTGCGCTGGTCGGTGTGTTGATCGCCGGTGGCAGCCTTAACCTGGTCGAGATCGTGCAGGCACAGCAGGGCAGTTTCCTGCACTGGTTCTGGCTGCCGCTATTCCCGTTGTTCCTGGTGTACTTCATTTCCGGGGTCGCGGAAACCAACCGTGCCCCGTTCGACGTCTCGGAGGGCGAGTCAGAGATCGTTGCCGGATTCCACGTCGAGTATTCCGGCATGGCCTTTGCCGTGTTCTTCCTGGCCGAATACGCCAACATGATCCTGATTGCGACGCTTGCCGCGCTGATGTTCCTTGGCGGCTGGCTGTCACCGTTCGAAGGTACCTGGTTCGAGTCGTGGTTTGCCTGGGTGCCGGGTATTTTCTGGCTGTTCGGCAAGACCTCGCTGATGCTGCTGTTCTTCCTGTGGTTCCGTGCCACCTTCCCGCGTTACCGCTATGACCAGATCATGCGGCTCGGCTGGAAGGTGTTTATCCCGATCACCATCGTGTGGCTGGTCGTGGAGGGTGCTGCAGTGGTGCTTGATATTGGCCCGTGGTTCGACTGACCGGAGCTTGAGGATGGATGGTTTTACCAACTTCATGAAAAGCCTGTTTCTCTGGGAGCTTATCCAGGGTATGCGCCTGACCGGGCGGCGTTTTTTCTCGCGCAAGATCACGGTGCAGTACCCGGATGAAAAAACCCCGCAGTCGAATCGTTTCCGCGGTCTGCATGCGCTGCGCCGTTATCCGAACGGAGAGGAACGCTGTATTGCCTGCAAGCTATGCGAGGCGGTGTGTCCGGCACTGGCGATTACCATCGAGGCGGAAGAGCGCGAGGACGGCACGCGGCGTACCACGCTTTATGAAATTGATCTTTTCAAATGTATCTACTGTGGCTTCTGCGAGGAGTCCTGCCCGGTGGATTCCATTGTCGAGACGCGTGAATTTGAATATGCCTTTGATAACCGCGGTGAGAATGTCATGACAAAGGAAATGCTGCTGGCCGTGGGTGACAGGCACGAGGCACAGATTGCCGCCGATCGTCAACAGGATGCGAGGTATAGATAGGCCATGGATATCGAACGCATCCTTTTCTATGTCTTTGCCGCCATCCTGGTATTTGCGGCCGCGCGTGTTATCACCGTGCGCAACCCGGTGCACGCGGCGCTGCACCTGGTGCTGGCATTTTTTACCTGTGCCGGGCTGTGGCTGTTGCTGGAAGCCGAGTTCCTGGCCATCACGCTGGTGCTGGTGTATGTCGGCGCGGTCATGGTGCTGTTCCTGTTCGTGGTGATGATGCTGAACATCAATACCTCGCCGCTGCGCGAAGGATTCGTGAAATACCTGCCGATGGGTGTCACCGTGGCGTTGCTGATCTTTGCCGAGATGGGCCTCGTGGTCGGTGCGAAGCACTTTGGTAGTGAAGTGATTGCGATTCCGGCGCGTCATCCGGAGGGCTACAGCAATGTGCGCGAACTGGGGGGTGTGCTGTATACCGAATACGTGTATCCGTTCGAGATTGCCTCGGTGATCCTGCTGGTGGCAATTATCGCGGCGATTGCGCTGACCATGCGCAAGCGCCCGGAAACAAAGTACCAGGACCCCTCGCAACAGGTGGCGGTAAAGCCTGCCGACCGCGTGCGGATTGTCAGCATGAAGACAGAAAAGAAGCAATAAGCTTGATTGATAAAAGAAATTCGCGCAAAGACGCCAAGGCGCAAAGAAAACCTGTTTATGGATAAAAGCATGCAAGCTATTTTCGAAAAGATGATCCTGACGGATTTCGGTCCAGGGTGCTGCTTTGATCGGCATGGTATGCCTGGTCAGGTTGTTTGCAAAGATGTACTTCCTGGCGGACTTTGCGCCTTTGCGCGAGATTGCTTTTCCGGTTTTATAAAGGCATTGAAATGATTGCACTGTCAGACTACCTGATCCTGGGAGCGATCCTGTTTGGCCTTAGCGTGGCGGGGATTTTCCTCAATCGCAAGAACGTCATTATCCTGCTGATGGCGATCGAGTTGATGCTGCTCGCCGTGAACATGAACTTTGTCGCCTTCTCCTATTTTCTTGGCGACACGGCCGGGCAGGTGTTCGTGTTCTTCATCCTCACGGTGGCGGCGGCCGAGGCGGCCATTGGCCTGGCGATTCTGGTGGTGCTGTTCCGCAATCGCCAGACCATCAATGTCGAAGACCTCGATACATTAAAGGGCTAGCGCAATGAGCATGGAACAGATCTACCTTGCCATCCCGCTTGCGCCGTTGCTGGGCGCCATTGTTGCCGGCCTGTTCGGCCGTGTGATCGGCCGTGCCGGCGCACACATCGTCACCATCCTCGGTGTGGGCATCGCCTGTGTGCTGTCGTTTATCGTACTCAAGCAGTTTGCCATCGATGGCGCCGCCGTGTACAACGCCACGGTCTATACCTGGATGGTATCCGAGGGTATTCACTTCGAGGTCGGGTTCCTGATCGACAATCTCACCGCGCTGATGATGGCGGTGGTGACCTTTGTGTCCCTGATGGTGCATATCTACACCATCGGCTACATGCATGATGACCCGGGTTACCAGCGCTTCTTCAGTTATATCGCGCTGTTTACCTTCTCCATGCTGATGCTGGTGATGTCGAACAACTTCCTGCAACTGTTCTTCGGCTGGGAAGCGGTCGGCCTGGTGTCCTACCTGCTGATCGGCTTCTGGTATAAGAAACCGACTGCGATCTACGCCAACCTGAAGGCGTTCCTGGTAAACCGCGTCGGCGACTTCGGTTTTCTGCTCGGGATTGCAGCCATCTACATGACCTTCAACAGCATGGACTACGCGACTGTGTTTGCCGCGGCTCCTGCACAGGCGCAGGCCGTGTACCAGGTCATCCCGGGTGTCGACTGGTCGTTGATGTCGGTGATCTGCATCCTGCTGTTCATCGGTGCGATGGGCAAATCGGCACAGGTGCCGCTGCACGTGTGGCTGCCGGATTCCATGGAGGGTCCGACACCGATCTCCGCCCTGATCCATGCGGCCACCATGGTGACCGCCGGCATCTTCATGGTGGCGCGCATGTCGCCGCTGTTCGAGCTGTCCGAAACCGCACTGGTCTTCGTAATGATCATCGGCGCCATTACCGCACTGTTCATGGGTTTCCTCGGTATCGTGCAGAATGACATCAAGCGGGTGGTGGCCTATTCCACGCTGTCGCAGCTTGGTTACATGACCGTGGCACTGGGGGCATCGGCCTACGCCGCCGGTATTTTCCATCTCATGACGCATGCCTTCTTCAAGGCGCTGCTGTTCCTCTGCGCCGGTTCGGTGATCATTGCCATGCACCACGACCAGGACATCCGCAACATGGGCGGGCTGCGCAAGTACCTGCCGATTACCTGGATTACCGCGCTGATTGGTTCGCTGGCGCTGATCGGTACGCCGTTCTTCTCCGGCTTCTATTCCAAGGACACCATTATCGAGGCGGTACGCCATTCGCATCTTCCAGGTGCAGGGCTGGTGTATGTCGCTGTGCTGGCCGGTGTATTTGTCACCGCGCTGTACAGCTTCCGCATGTATTTCCTGGTGTTCCACGGCAAGCCGCGCATGGATGCCCATACCCGCGAGCACCTGCGTGAATCCCCGTGGGTGGTGACCCTCCCGCTGATCATGCTGGCGATCCCCTCGGTGCTGGCCGGTTACCTGATCGACCCGGTGGTGTTCGGTGACTGGTTCAACGGCGTAATCCACGTCGCGGCAAGCCATGATGTACTGGCAGAGATCGGCGAGCATTACCACGGCCCGGTCAGTTTCGTGCTGCATGCCTTTGGCGGCCCGGCCATCTATCTCGCCATCGCCGGTGTCGTGACGGCCTGGTACATTTACATGAAGAACCCGCAGATTGCCGACAACATCCGCCAGCGTTTCAACGGCCTCTACCAGTTGCTGGTCAACAAGTACTACGCCGATGACTTCAACGAGGCCGTGTTTGCCGGCGGGGCGCGAGGCGTGGGGCAATTGCTGTGGAGGGTCGGCGACGTGATGCTGATCGATGGCCTGATCGTCAACGGCAGCGCACGTGTGGTGGGCTGGGTCTCGGGTGTGCTGCGCAAGATCCAGACCGGGCACCTTTACACCTATGCCTTTAGCATGATTATCGGCCTGATGCTGATGCTGTTCTGGTTTGTATTCCGTTCACAGGGAGCCGGCGCATGATTGATTATCCTCTGCTTTCCCTGCTGATCTGGCTGCCGATTGCAGGTGGCGCCGCACTGCTGGCGATGGACGCGCTGGGCAACCCGGGTTGCCGTATCGCCGCGCTGCTGGTGTCGCTGGCGACCTTTATTCTCAGCCTGTCACTGTATACGCACTTTGATTTCACCACGGCTGCCATGCAGTTCCAGGAGAACGTGCCCTGGATCGATGCCTTCAATGCCAACTATCACCTCGGCGTGGACGGTATCTCCATGCCGCTGATCATCCTGACCACCTTTACCACCGTGCTGGTGGTGCTGGCCGGCTGGCAGGTGATCCAGAACAAGGCGGCGCAGTACATGGCGGCGTTCCTGATCATGGAAGGACTCATGAACGGGGTATTCGCCGCGCTGGATGGCGTGCTGTTCTACGTATTCTGGGAGACCATGCTGATCCCGATGTTCCTGATCATCGGTGTGTGGGGCGGCCCAAACCGCGTGTACGCGACCATCAAGTTTTTCCTGTACACCTTCTTCGGCTCGGTGTTCATGCTGGTCGCGCTGATCTACATGTACCTGCAGTCGGGCAGCTTCAGCATCCTCGATTTCCACATGCTGCAGCTGGGTATGACCGAGCAGATACTGATTTTCATCGCCTTCCTGATGGCGTTTGCCGTCAAGGTGCCGATGTGGCCGGTGCACACCTGGTTGCCGGATGCACACGTGGAGGCGCCGACCGGCGGCTCGGTGATCCTGGCCGCGATCATGCTCAAGATCGGTGGTTATGGCTTCCTGCGTTTCAGCCTGCCGATCACCCCGGACGCCAGCCATGCGCTGGACTGGCTGATTATCCTGATGTCGCTGGTGGCGGTGGTGTATATCGGTTTCGTCGCGCTGGTGCAGGAGGATATGAAGAAGCTGATTGCCTATTCCTCCATCGCGCACATGGGCTTTGTCACGCTGGGCATCTTCCTGGTGTTCACACTGCTGGATAACAGCGGCTCGGTGGAAGGCGCCGCGCTCGGTATGGAAGGCGGCATGGTGCAGATGATTTCGCACGGCTTTATTTCAGGTGCGCTGTTCCTGTGCGTGGGCATGCTGTATGACCGTATGCACAGCCGCAAGATCAGCGATTACGGCGGGGTGGTCAACACCATGCCGGTATTTGCCGCCTTCATGGTGCTGTTCGCCATGGCCAACTCGGGGTTGCCGGGAACCTCCGGCTTCGTCGGCGAGTTCATGGTGATCCTGGCCAGCTTCAAGGCGAATTTCTGGTTCGCGCTGCTGGCCGCCACCACGCTGATCCTGGGTGCGGCCTACAGCCTGTGGATGGTCAAGCGTGTGGTGTTCGGTGACGTGGCCAACGACAACGTCAGCAAGTTGCAGGACATCAACGGCCGCGAGTTTGTCATCCTGGCCAGTCTTGCCGCAGTGGTACTGCTGTTCGGCCTGTGGCCGGCGCCGCTGGTAGAGATCATGCACGCCAGCGTCGACAACCTGCTGGCGCACGTGTCGGTATCGAAACTGCCGGCGCAGGAAACCGGCCTGGCTCTCATGAACGCGGTACAGCCCTGAGATGATGACCATGACGATTTCACCTGCTGAATTCCTGCTGCTGTCACCGGAAATCTTCATCCTTTCCATGGCATGCCTCATCCTGGTGGTGGAGGCCTTCGTCGGTAGCCGGCTGACGCAGATCAGTTACGTACTGGCCCAGCTTACGCTGCTGGCTGCGGCGCTGATCTCCGGCAGCATGCTGGACCAGGCGCAGGTCGTCATGCTGGGTGGTACATTTGTGCACGACCCGATGGCGGCACTGCTCAAGACCAGTATTTTCCTGGTCGTGGTGGGTGCATTTGCCTATGCGCGCAGTTACCTGACCACGCAGGGTAGCCTGCGCGGTGAATTCTATGTGCTCGGTCTGTTTGCCGTGCTCGGTATGCAGGTCATGGTCTCCGCGCACAGCCTGTTGACGGTCTACCTCGGGCTGGAACTGTTATCACTGTCGCTGTATGCCATGGTGGCGTTTGACCGCGACTCATCGCCGGCCTCCGAGGCGGCCATGAAATATTTCGTACTGGGTGCGCTGGCCTCCGGCATGCTGCTGTACGGCATGTCGATGCTCTATGGCGCCACCGGCAGCCTGGATATTGCCGAAATTGCCAGTGCGGTGTCCGCTGCGGACAGCAACAGTATGATCCTGGTATTCGGCCTGTGCTTTATCGTGGTCGGGCTGGCCTTCAAGTTTGGTGCCGTGCCATTCCACATGTGGGTACCGGATGTCTACCATGGCGCGCCCACGGCGGTGACGCTGTTCATCGGCAGTGCGCCCAAAATTGCTGCATTTGCCATGGCGATGCGGCTGCTGGCCGAGTCGCTCGGTGGCCTGGTTGCGGACTGGCAGGGCATGTTGTCGATTCTCGCCGTGCTGTCACTGGCGATCGGCAACGTCATCGCGATTGCACAGACCAACATGAAACGCATGCTGGCATATTCGACGATTTCACATGTCGGTTTCCTGCTGCTGGGTATCCTGTCCGGCACCACGGGCGGGTATTCCGCCTCCATGTTCTACGCCATTACCTACGCCCTGATGGCAATTGGCGGCTTTGGCGTCATCATCCTGCTGAGCCGTGCCGGTTACGAGGCCGATAGCCTGGATGATTTCAAGGGGCTGAACAGCCGTAGCCCGTGGTTTGCACTGATGATGCTGATCCTGATGTTTTCCATGGCCGGTGTACCGCCGACCGTGGGGTTCTACGCCAAGCTGGCCGTGTTGCAGGCGGTGATTGATGTCGACATGTTGTGGCTGGCACTGGTTGCGGTGTTGTTCTCCATTATCGGTGCGTTCTACTATATCCGTGTCATCAAGCTGATGTATTTCGATGAGCCGGAATCCGATGCGCCGCTGGTCGTTAATACGGATTTGCAGATCGCGGTCAGTGTGAACGGCCTTGCCGTGCTGGCACTCGGCCTGTTCCCGGGTGGCCTGCTGGCACTGTGTGCCGGCGTACTGAACTGACCGGGAACTGACATGAGCGATGGCACATCCGGAAAATACAGCCTGGTGGACACCCTCGGTCTGCCCCTGATCGAGTCCGCCGGCGGGCTGGTATGCAGTGATGACAACTGCATCCTGATGATCTTCAAGCGCGGCAAGTGGGACCTGCCCAAGGGCCGTGTCGAGGATGACGGCTACGAAAAGGCCGCGCTGCGCGAGGTTCACGAAGAAACCGGTCTGAAAGAGAAAAAACTGCGCATTAGCGGCCTGCTGGTACCGACCTGGCACACCACCCGGCACGGGAAGCAGAAGTACCTGAAGAAGACCCACTGGTTCATGATGCACTACGACGGCCACAATGATGATGTTGCCCCGCAGGTCGAGGAGGGCATCATCGAGTGCCGCTGGGTGCACCTGTGCGACCTTGGCCAGTACCGCGAGAAGACCCACCCGCGTATCAATTATGTCATTGAATTCTGGCACAACAACCTGGCTTACGTGCCGCGGAAATAGCCCGTTACGGGCTGCCCTGAACCGGTTGCCCGTCCCCCGGTGCCGTTCCCGGCAGCCACCGGCACCGTGTTTGCGCTGATTTCTATTGATTTCTTACCCCCCCGGGCTTGAAAAGGAGCAGTGCAGTCGCTACACTCCTCGGCCGTTGATGCGGGGTGGAGCAGTCTGGCAGCTCGTCGGGCTCATAACCCGAAGGTCGTAGGTTCAAATCCT
>CBEULV010000031.1:0-15586 GCA_965544015.1 uncultured Gammaproteobacteria bacterium
GTCAATAATTGGCGTCTTTACAAACGGGAGAGGTCCATATAAGCGCTTATCAAGCACGATGGTTTCTATCAAACAAGATCGCGGATGATATCCGCTCCTGCAGGGTTGCCTGATTATTGTAGGAGCGCCTTGCAGGCGCGAACGGGTTTGTCATCGGCGCGGGTTCGCGGAGCAAGCTCCGCTCCTACGGGCGTGTCGATTGGGGTAGGAGCGCTTATCAAGCGCGATCCTGTAACGAGGCCTCCCGAAACTCATCCACCCACATCGCCGTTGCGCCGGCCACGGCAGCGGGCATGGCGATGAAGTTCACTATCGGCACCATGGTCATTAATAGCGTGCTGCCGCCAAAACCGTAGGCCAGCCAGCGGTGGTCGCGCAGGATGCTGCGTTGTTTGGTGAAGTGCAGCCAGTGGTTGGCCATGGGGTAGTCGATGTATTCCACCGCCAGCATCCATGCGCTGAACAGTGCCCAGACAAACGGTGCGGCGACATTGATGCCCGGCACCAGGAACAGGATACCCAGCGGTATGGCGCGCACGGCAAAGTACAGCAGCTTGCGCAGTTCTGACAGCAGGCTCGGCACGATATCCCGTGCCAGTGCGCGCCAGCCGCCGGTATCGATCGGCTGTCCGGTGAGGTGTTTTTCCACGGCCTCTGCCAGCATGCCGTTGAACGGCGCGGCCACCAGGTTGGTGAAGATCGAGAAGGTATAGAACACCACCAGCACGCCGGCCAGCGCAAACAACGGCCAGAGCAGGTAGCGCAACCAGTCCAGCCAGCCCGGCAGTTTGCCGAGCAGGCCGTCGAGCAGGATCTCCAGCCAGTGTCCCAGGCCATAGAGTGCGCCGGCAAAGCACAATGTGCTGACCAGCAGTGGCACTGCCACATAACGCCGCAGCCCTGGCTGGCGCAGCAGGCGCAGGCCCGTGAGCAGGTAATGCATTCCCGAGTGTTTGCTTTTCATTATTCCGATGCCGATGATTGTTGTGGTGCAGGAGCGGACATCATCCGCGATCTTTTTGGCGACAGAGCCATCGTGCTTGATAAGCGCTCCTACCCCAATTGACACCCCCCGTAGGAGCGGAGCTTGCTCCGCGAACCCGCGCCGATGACAAACCCGTTCGCGCCTGCAAGGCGCTCCTACAATTTGCATTGTAACGCCAGCAAGGCCACGCCGTATGCGGCCTGCTGGTGCGCTGCCGCTGCGACCGGTACACCGATGATGTTTTCACGTATCCGGCACCAGCTACTGTTGGCCGCACCACCGCCGGTGCTGAGGATGCGCGCGGGCCATGGCGCACCCAGCGCGGCAAGTTTCCGGTACCCCTCGGCCTCGATACGGGCGATGCCCTCCAGGATGCCCTGAAAGAACAGCGCGTCATCGGCCGGGCGTGGTGTAAGTCGGGGCTGCAGCGCCGGATCATGTACCGGGAAACGTTCGCCGGCACTGACCAGCGGGTAGTAATCCAGGCCGGTCGGCTGGTTCGGCTGCAATGTCTGTGTCAGGCGTGTAATTTCCTGTGCACTGAAAAACTGTTGCAGGACTGCGCCACCACTGTTGGATGCGCCACCCGCCAGCCAGTGCCGGCCAAGGCGGTGACTGTAAATGCCATGTTGCGGGGAGAACACGGGTTTATCCGAGAGAATTTTCAGCACCAGCGTACTGCCCAGTGCGCTGACCGCGCCGCCCGGTCCGGCGCCAGTGGCAATGAAGCTTGCGGTGCTGTCGGTCGTGCCGCTGAGGATGACGGTGTCAGGTGGCATGCCCCAGCGTTTTGCCCATTCCGGCAACAGGGTGCCGACCGGCTGGCCGGCAGGGATCACCTCCGGGAGCAGCGCGCGGGATAGGTCCAGTGTATTCAGCCAGTCGGGCCAGTCGCGCTGGATGATGTCGTAACCCAGTTTCAGGGCGTTGTTTTCATCGCAGACGCCATACTGGCCACATAGCCGGCCCAGCAGCCAGTCAGCCTGGTGCAGGGCGTGGCTGTTGTTGCGGCCTGGTTCGGAGTGCAGTAGCCAGAGCAGTTTGGCCAGGCTGGATGTGGCGCCGTGTGCGGCGCTTTCTGCCGGCGCGACGGAGGCGATCTGTCCTGCTTCATCCCGTGCCCGGGCATCGTTGTACATCAGTGCCGTTGTTACCGGGTGACCCGTGGAGTCGCAGCCCAGCAGGGTTGCCGAGGTGCCATCCAGGCAGATAGCCCGGATGGCGTTGAGCGGGGCCTCTCGGGCGAGGTGGTCGAGGTTGTCGGTCAGTGCCTGCCACCATAACGCAGGGTCCTGTTCGACGGCGGAACCATTGCGCCGCGGGGTGGGCAGGGCGGTGTGGACCTCGGCCAGTATCTGTGCCTGCGCATCGATAATACAGCTCCGGCAGCCGGAGGTGCCGAAGTCGATACCAAGGAACTGCGTCATGGCGTGCCGTCCGGCGGGCGTGCTGCTACCCGCTCAGCAGTTCAGGGCAGGGTCACCGCGGGCGGAGGTTGCCAGCCGGGCTGGCGGTGTTCGGCCACGACGTCAGTGTAGACACCACCGCGCACATTGAACTCGGCGCGCAGGCGCATGAAGCGTGGCTGGGCGGCAGCCACCAGGTCGGACAGCATCCGGTTGGTGACTGCCTCGTGGAAGTGTCCCTCGTCACGAAACGACCACACGTATAATTTCAAGGACTTGAGCTCGATGCACTGCTGGTCGGGGACATAATCCAGGTGCAGCGTGGCAAAGTCCGGCTGGCCGGTCCTGGGGCACAGGCAGGTGAATTCGGGCACCCGGATGCGGATGGTGTAGTCCCGCTCCGGCTGCGGATTGGGGAAGGTTTCGAGCTCTTTGCCTGGCTGGGTCGACATGATGAAATCCTACAAGACACAAGATGATGTGTGCAAGCCCCGGCAAACGACAAATGCTTGTATATCCGGCGTGCTATCAGTACCCTAATCGGCCATGCGTTTGTCCAAAATCATGCTGGCCGGGTTCAAATCCTTCGTCGACCCGACCACGATTCACCTGCCGAGCAATCTGGTCGGCGTCATAGGCCCGAACGGCTGCGGCAAGTCCAATATTATTGATGCGGTACGCTGGGTGATGGGCGAATCATCCGCGAAGAACCTGCGCGGTGATTCGATGACCGATGTCATCTTCAATGGCTCTCACGGGCGCAAGCCGGTCGGACATGCCAGTATCGAGCTGGAGTTTGACAACAGTGACGGCACCATCGGCGGCCAGTACGCCGGCTACAACGAGATTTCCATTCGTCGCCAGGTATCGCGTGACGGTATTTCGACCTATTTTCTGAACAACACGCGCTGCCGGCGCCGCGATATCACCGACATCTTCCTCGGTACCGGTCTTGGCCCGCGCAGTTACTCCATCATCGAGCAGGGCACCATCTCGCGCCTGATCGAGGCCAAGCCGGATGACCTGCGTGCCTTCCTGGAAGAGGCCGCCGGCATATCCAGGTACAAGGAGCGTCGACGCGAGACCGAGAACCGCATTCGCCATACACGCGAGAACCTTGACCGCCTGAACGACCTGATGGGAGGGATCGAGAAACAGCTGGAGAAGCTCAAACGCCAGTCACGCGCAGCAGAACGTTACAAGGAGCTCAAGGAAGAAGAGCGCCAGGTCAAGGCAGAACTGCTGGCGTTGCGTTACCAGGCCATGGATGCACAGGGTGGCGAACAGCAGCAGCGGATCCGGGAGCGCGAACTTGCCCTGGAAGCGGATGTTGCAGCGCAACGCAACATAGAGGCGGAACTCGAGCAGTTGCGCGAGAACCTTGCCGAAGCCAACGAGGCGTTTAACGGTGTACAGGGGAGCTACTACAAGCTGGGTGCCGACGTGGCGCGCGTGGAACAGGCTATCCAGCACAACCGCGAATCCCGCCAGCAACAGCAGCAGGAACTGGCCCGTGCCGAGCAGACGCTGGGCGAGGTAGAGGCACATATCAAGGTGGACAGTGTGCGGCTCGCAGAGCTTGCCAGCACGATCGCCAGCATTGGGCCGGAACTGGACGACGCGCGTGCTCGCGTGGAGCAGTCGACCACTGCGCTGGCTACTGCCGAAAGCGAAATGAGCGACTGGCAGGCGGCGTGGGATGAATTTAACCAGCGTGCGGCCGGGCATACGCAATCAGCCCAGGTCGAACAGACCCGGCTCGATCACCTCGAACGGCATGTGCAGCAGCTCGACGAACGCTTGCAGCGCATGGGCGAGGAGCAGCAGACGCTGGGCAGCCAGACGCTGGAGCAGGAAATACAGTTGCTGGCGCAAAACCTGGAGGCGCGCGAGACCGTGGTTGCCGGTATCCAGGTAAAACTGGACGACGTCACGCACAGTATCGGTGAAAACCGGCTTGGCCTGGAATTGCAGGAGCAGGATCTTGAAGCGTTGCAGAGCGAGCACCACGATACCCGCGGGCAACTGGCATCGCTGGAAACCCTGCAGCGTGCGGCGCTCGGGCAGCGTTCGGAGCAGATCAGTGGCTGGCTGAAATCAAACGGCCTGCAGGGTGCGCAACGTCTTGCCCAAGCCATAAAGGCCGAGGCCGGCTGGGAAAACGCCATCGAAACGGCGCTGGGTTTTTACCTGGAGGCGATCTGTGTCGACGGGCTGGATAATGCAGAGCGCGTGTTGGCCAGCCTGGATCAGGGCGATGTCGCACTGTTCGAGACCGGCACGACAGAGACGACTGCCGGAGAGGCGGCGAAGGGTACGTTGCTGGCCGACAAGGTCAGCGCACCCTGGTCGTTGGCCAGCCTGCTGCAGGGTGTCTATGCAGCCGGGTCGCTTGCCGATGCGCTGGCGCTGCGGAGTTCGCTGGCGGCACACGAGTCTGTTATTACGCGCGATGGTATCTGGATTGGCAGGCACTGGCTGCGTATTGCGCGCGATATGGATGGAAGTGCCGGTGTGCTGGAACGTGAGCGTGATATTGCTGCATACACTGAAAAAAGCCAGGCGCAGGCAGCCGGTATAGAGCAACTGCGTCAGGCAGTTGCCACATCACGCGACAGCCTGAGTGGTGCCGAGTCGGAGCGTGACCGCTTGCAGCGTGAATACAACGAGGCGCACCGCGAGGCCAGTGACCTGCGCGGCAGTCTTGCTGCCAGCCAGTCGCAGATGGAACAGCAACAGCATCGCAGTGAACACGTGCTGATGGAATCAGAAGCACTGCGCGCGGAAAAACTCGATGAGGAACAGGCGCAGGCTGCTGCACGAAGCCGTCTCGAAGAGGCGCTGGCAGCAATCAAGGCGCTCAAGCTGGAGCGCGAGGAACGTACCCGGCAGCCACAGCTGTTATCCGGCATGCTGCGTGCGGCCAGATAACGTGAACACAGTGATCAGCAGGCGGCACATGAACTGTAAGTGCGCGCGTAATCCGCGCGCACCGCACAGCAGAGTACCGAGCAGGGCCTGTCGCGCATGCACGAGCAATGCAGTCAGCTGGTGGCGCTGCGCGAGGAGCTGACCGCCGTGCTGGGACAGGGTGATACCCCGATCCATGAGCTGGAGCAGGAACTGGAAGGACTGCTGGAACGGCGACTGGCCGCAGAGGGTGAGCTTGCTGCGGCGCGCAAGCAGGTGGAGGATATCGAGCACGCGACCCGTGAGCATGATCAGGAGCGTGTACGCAAGGAACGCACCGTCGGTAGTCAGCGCGAGCAGCTGGCAGCCGACCGCATGGCCTGGCAGGAAATCAAGGTGCGTGCAGACACCCTGATTGAACAGATCAATGCGACGGGATTTGAGTACCCGTCCCTGCTGGAAAACATGGACGAGGCCGCCACGCTCGAGTCGTGGGCCGAACAGGCAGAAAAACTGGAGCGTCGCATCCAGCGACTGGGTCCGATCAACCTTGCCGCCATCGATGAATTCGAAGAGGAGTCGAAGCGCAAGGTCTATCTTGATGCCCAGTATGCCGACCTCATTGCGGCATTGCAGACACTGGAAAATGCCATCGGAAAGATCGACCGTGAAACACGCTCCCGCTTCAAGGAAACCTTCGACAGCGTTAACGAGGGCTTGCAGGAGAATTTCCCGACCCTGTTTGGTGGCGGGCATGCCTATCTTGAACTGACCGGGGAAGACCTGCTCGATACCGGCGTGACCGTGATGGCGCGCCCGCCCGGCAAGCGAATCAGCACCATTCACCTGCTGTCCGGTGGCGAGAAGGCCCTGACCGCTATCGCACTGGTGTTCGCGATATTCCGGCTTAACCCGTCACCCTTCTGCATGCTTGACGAGGTTGATGCGCCGCTCGATGATACCAATGTCGGCCGCTACTGCGACATGGTGAGCAAGATGTCCGACCAGGTGCAGTTTATCTTTATCACGCATAACAAGATCACCATGGAAATGGCGAACCAGCTGACCGGTGTCACCATGCACGAGCCCGGCGTATCGCGCCTGGTAGCCGTGGATGTCGACGAGGCAGTGCAGCTGGTCGCGGTCTAGCGGGTGTCTTTCCGTGTGTGTTTCTCCCTGTATATGAAGTGACGCGCGACAGCGTCAGGTAGGTGGCTGGATGGAAAACATACGCTGGATACTTCTGTTGGTCGGGGTTGTTGTTGTCCTGGGTATCTACGTAGTCGCGCGACTGAAGACGATGCAGTTTTCACTGCCGCGCCGGCGCAAGGCAAAAAGGCCGGGCAGGCGGATCAGGAAGACCGCGCCAAGCGTCGACGGTATGGCGGCTGACTCGCTCGATTCGGAAATCGATGATTTTGAGCAGCTGTTTATCGATGAATCGGTGCCGGACATGGAAGAAAACATCATTTCCGCGCCGACCAGGGAGAAGGCGCCGGCGGCCAGTTCCGAGAATGTATTTTCCCTGTTCGTTCTGGCGCCACATGGCGTGCCATTCCGGGGTCAGCTGCTGCTGGGTGCGCTGGCAGCCGCCAGGATGGAATACGGTGACATGCAGATATTCCACCGCGTCGAGGTTATGGACGGGCATGAGAAGGTATTGTTTTCCGCGGCCAACATCCGCGAGCCGGGTATTTTTGACCTGTCTGCAATGGAGAATTTCACCACCGAGGGTATTGTGTTCTTCATGCAGGTGCACAGCGGGGTGGATGCGGTGTCGGCATTTGAGGCGATGGTTAAGTCTGCCCGCATCCTGGCGGACAGTCTGGACGGCACGGTCTGCGATGCCACGCGCAGCGTGCTGACGAAACAGACCATCGGCCACATGCGCGAAGAGGTAATCAGCAGCCAGTTGCAACAACAGGTAGCTAAAACGGCGTCATGAAAGCACCACAATCCGCGCGCATCCGCGCACGGGATCTGCATGATCAGCTGCACGAGCACAATTACCGCTATTACGTTAAAGATGAACCGCTGATTTCCGACGCACGGTACGACGAGCTGATGCGCGAGTTGCAGTCGCTGGAACAGCAATACCCTGATCTCTGTACTCCCGATTCTCCGACCCAGCGTGTCGGTGCGCCCCCGCTCAAGGAATTTGGCGAGGTGCGTCACGAGATGCGCATGCTGTCGCTGGACAATGCCTTCTCCGACGAGGAACTGGCCGACTTCGACCGCCGGGTGCGCGAATTACTGGAAACCGAAACTGTCGTCTATGCAGCAGAGCCCAAGCTTGACGGCCTCGCTGTCAGCCTGCTGTACCGCGACGGTGTGCTGGTACGTGCCGCCACGCGCGGTGACGGCAGTAGCGGCGAAGATGTCACCCAGAACGTGCGCACCATTGCCGGTGTGCCGCTGAAACTGGCCGGCAGCATGATCCCGCAATTGCTCGAGGTGCGCGGCGAGGTGTACCTGTCCCGCAGGGGTTTCGAGGCACTCAACCGCCAGCAGCAGGCGCAGGGACTCAAGCTGTTCGTCAACCCGCGCAATGCAGCGGCCGGCAGCCTGCGTCAGCTTGACCCGGCGATTACCGCGCAGCGCCCACTGGAGATGTTCTGCTACGGGGTTGGTAAGGTGGAGGGCGGTGCGCTGGCGGATACCCATGCCGGGATACTTGCACAGCTGCAGGGATGGCATCTGCGTGTTTACGAGGATATCCGTAGTGTGCACGGCTTACAGGGTTGCACGGAGTATTACCGTGACTACGAACAGCGCCGCGATCAACTACCGTTCGGGATCGACGGTGTGGTGTTCAAGGTGGATCGGATTGACCAGCAGGATGTACTCGGTTTTGTTTCACGCGCACCGCGCTGGGCGATTGCGCGCAAGTTCCCCGCGCAAGAGCGCGAGACCGTGGTGCTGGGCATCGATGTGCAGGTCGGCCGTACCGGGGCGTTGACGCCGGTGGCGCGGCTGGAACCGGTGTTTGTCGGTGGCGTCACGGTGACCAATGCCACGCTACACAACCAGGACGAAATCGATCGCAAGGATGTGCGCGTCGGCGACACGGTTATTGTGCGGCGTGCCGGTGATGTGATTCCGGAGGTGGTGCGCGTAGTACAGGAACGGCGCAGAAAGGGTGCGCGCCGTTTCAACATGCTCGCGAAGCACAAAACATGCCCGGAGTGCGGCTCTGCCGTGGAGCGTATTGAAGGGGAGGCGGTGGCACGTTGTAGCGGGGGACTGTTTTGCCCGGCGCAGCGCAAGCAGGCGATCAAGCACTTTGCATCGCGCAAGGCAATGGACATAGAGGGACTGGGCGACAAGCTGGTCGAGCAACTGGTAGAGAGCGAACTGGTCCATGATGTCAGTGGCCTGTACGCACTTACTGTCGATCAGCTTGCCGGGCTGGAGCGCATGGCGGAGAAGTCGGCCAACAATCTCGTCAAGGCGTTGGAAAAGAGCAGGCGCACGACCCTGGAACGGTTTATTTACGCGCTTGGTATCCGCGAAGTGGGGGAGGCGACCGCGCAGGTGCTGGCGCGGGAACTCGGCGCGCTGGATTCGTTGATGCTGGCCGACGTCGATGCGCTGCAGGAAGTGCGCGACGTGGGTCCGATCGTTGCGCAGCACATCACCGGTTTCTTTGCCGAGCAGCATAACCGTGATGTTATTGCGAAATTGCTTGCGGCCGGCATCAGCTGGCCGGATATACAGAAGCCGGAATATTCACCGCTCGCCGGCAAGACCTTTGTGCTGACCGGGACATTGTCCATATCGCGTGAGGTACTGAAATCGCGGCTGCAGGCGCAGGGTGCGAAGGTGACGGGCAGCGTGTCGAAGAACACCGACTACGTGGTTGTCGGTGATAATCCCGGTTCGAAATACGAGAAGGCGGTCAGGCTGGGTATCGAGATACTGGATGAGGCAGGATGTTTGAAAATGCTCTATGGGTAGAGTGTATTGCACAATCAATCAGGTCTTGCCCCCATTTGCCGATAAAAAGAAACTATATTGGGAATTGTATGCTCTGATTCCGGTTAACACCCAATGGATATGATTCGCAAGACCGATGTAAACGTTGCCGCAGTCGTCATGGCACAGATTGTAATGTTGCTGCTGGTCTGTCTGTCTGCAGTGCCAGTGGCTGCAGATATCCATATGCGGGCAGACATCATCGCGCAGCCCGCGCCCGGTCGGTTTTCCATCTGTTATGACCACTCTTGCGCAAGCGTTGAAACGGTTTCTGTGAATAAAGAGGAATGGCGCCGGGCAATAGCACCGCTGTCCGGGGGTGTAATGAATGCGTCGGATGAACGTGCTGCGATTGCGGATTCCATCTCCATACTGGAAGAAATCATTGGCGAGCATCTGGGTACATCGGCTGACAGGGGCGGCAACCTGACAGGCTTTGGCAGACCAATGCAGCTCGACTGTATCGATGAATCCACAAATTCCAACACCTACCTGCATATGCTGGAGCAGGATGGATTGTTCATGTATCACACGGTGATGGATCGATCGACGCGTTTCGGAATATTCGTCGGCATGCCCCATACCACGGCTGTGATCAGGGAAAATGACAGCGGGGTCCGTTATGCGGTTGACTCCTGGTTTTTTGATAATGGCCAACCGCCCTATATAGTAGAACTTGAAGCCTGGAAATCCGGCGAAGATCCATACTGACCCCGATTGATGATGGTAAGGGAGATGGTGTCGTGACCCCGAAGATAAGCAGGACAAGCGCTTACTGGACGGCAACTTTTGTTTGCATGGCTGGTCTGCATGCGACACTGGCATTGCTGTCACAGCGCAGCATATGGCATGACGTATCCCTGCCGTTGTGGCTGCGCAGCGGGGTGCTGGCCACCGAGGTGATTTACCTCGCGCTGGCCGTTGCAATACTGGCCGTCCTGAATGGTGTGGTGTTCCGGTCGGGGCATTTGCTTGCATCCTGTCCGGCCTGTCGCAGGCTGTTGTTCTTTTTTGTCGCCCTTGCGTTGCTGATCGCCTACCTCGCCAGCTGGGGTGTGTTCGAGATTGCCGGTGTATTTGCCGACCCTGACGCGGCTCGCATGTTCCTGCATGATCCGCTACAAATGCTTCAGCATGCTACCCACCTGTCGGCGTCGCTGGTGCTGAAGCTATTGGTGCTGGGCCTGCTGCTTGCCGGTGGACTTTCTGTCCTGTTGCCCTGGCTTGTCAGCCGCTCGTCAGGTCGTCTTCATGCAGTTCTTCTGGTTTCTGCCGCACTGCTCGTCTCATCTGCGGCGGCCAGTGTGTTGCTGGCCGGCCAGCGGGTCGGCAACGAAACAAATGTGCGGATTGAACGCCACACCGGCGCGGAATTCACCCTGGCCGAGCTTTATCGCCAGGCACGGAGAACCTCGGCCGGTCCGCTGAGTACGCTGTCATCGGCCATGCTGATGCCGCGGCCGGACATGTCGGCCGCCCTGCGCGTGCCGATGGACTGGCAACCGCAGATATCCATGCAGGCCTGGCTGGACAGCTTTGATCACGACCGCCTGGATCGTAAAAACGTGATCGTGATCCTGGTCGAATCCCTGCGCGGCGATCAACTGACGGTCTACGGCGGGCGTGAGGGTGTCATGCCTGCCGTGAATGCGCTGGCGCAGGACTCACGCGTCTTTACCAATGCCTACGCCCAGTCCAGCCATTCCAATTATGCCGACCTGGGGCCGTTGTCTTCGCAGTACCCGTTGCGCTCCGGAGATATGTATTTCTACCCGGAAAATGCCGGCTACCCGCACCTGATGCTGCATGACCTGTTACACGAGAGCGGCTATCGCACGGCCATATTCTCGTCCCAGAACGAACACTGGGGCGGCATGCTGAATTTTCTTGCCACGGACGGGCTGGACCATTTGCTGCATGCCGGCAATTACAGTGGCGAGCTGCAACAGAAAAAGATCGAGGGAGGCCTCAGCCAACTGATGATTGGTGACAGGCCCTCGGGAAAGATCGACGACAGGGTTACCGTGAGCGAGGCGCTGCGCTGGATAGACGCGGAGAGGGAACAGCCGTTTTTCATTTACATGAACCTGCAGACCAGCCACATTCCCTACGATGTGCCGGCAGACTTTCCACGTCGCTTTGTTACCGACCCCAAACGTTTGCCGGTATATCTTGGGCCGGCACATCTGCAGGTGGAGTCGTTGCAGCACCTGAAAGACCTGTATGCAGACAGCCTGTATTACATTGATGCGCAACTGGCCAGGCTGTTCGATCATTTGCGTGCCAGCGACCGGCTGGATAACACGATCATCGTTGTCTCTGCCGATACCGGGACCGCTTTCCTCGAGCATGGAATGAACGGCAATGGTGCTGACTTGTATAACGAGGTCGTCAAGGTTCCCCTGGTCATTTACGCACCCGGACTGGAGCCGGGATATTCGGACGAACTTGTCCAGCATATCGATATCCCTCCCGCTATCCTGGAACTGTTGGGCATGCCTTCGCACCCGGCTTTTCAGGGGGTCAGCGTGTTTTCACGGCAAAGGCCTGCCAGTAGCCGGGTGTTTCTGGTCGCGCAGACACCGCTCACCAGACAGTACGCGCTGGTGAAAGACGACTGGAAGCTGATCGTCGACGTAAAAAGGCAGCGCCACTTTCTTTATGACCTGGCTGACGATCCCGGGGAACGGCATGATGTGCTGGCGGACAACCCTCAGCTCGGGAACGAGTTGTTGCAGGAATTACAGGCATGGATAGGCCTGCAGCTGACGTATTATGAAGACGCGTCATTGTATGGGCGTTATTATCCACCGGTAATGAAATAGTCAGCCTCTGTTGTCGCGTGTGCATTGCGTGGCTGGAAACGATACAGGACGGATCCCGACTGGCGATGTTTAGACCGCTGAATATCAATCTGCTGACCGGCCTCGTGGCCGCCATCATCCTGCTTGGTGCGATCAGCGTGGTGACCGTGGTGGTGAATGCACGCAACTACCGCGACCTTGCCTTTGATTTCCAGCGCCAGTACATGACCCAGTTGATGGCGGCCGAGAGCAACGCCATTCTCACCCGTAATGCCGAGTATGCACGGCGTATGGGGCTGGGTATCCAGCAGGATGATACATTCAGGGAAGCCTTCGCGTCGCTGGATGCCGACGCGCTGGCAACGGCGTTACAGGCGCAGTTTCATATCGCGCCGCTGGCCGTCGGTCCCCTAACCACCGTGGGTATCTATGTCTTCGATGCGCAGTTCAGACTGCTCGCCCGGTCCGTGCGCACGGATAGTGGTATCGATACCGCGGACATTCTCTGTCCCGATTTGATCAGTAAGGCACGCATTCGTGAAGGTGCGCAACATTTCAGGCCGCTTCACGAACTGTGCCTGCATGATGGCACGCCGTTTCATGCATCTGTTGTTCCGATTGGCGGGCCAGAGCCGATCGGCTACCTGCAGATCGTTGATGATCCGGTGCCTGCCCTGACCCGACTGGATGTGCTCCTGAAGATGCCGGTACAGATCAGCCTGACCGATGGAACGGTCCTGTATGCCGCACCCGGCTGGAACAATGATGCGGCCGCGAACAACGTGGAATCCGGCTATACACTCACTACCAACAACTCAAGGCCGGCGCTGGAGATCGCTGCGGCACGAAATGCCGACGCACTGGTTCTGCAGATCGAAGAGACCAATCATGGCTTGCTGCGCACCGTGGTGATCGTGCTGTTGACTACGCTGGTGATTGCCTTGCTGATGGTCAATTACTCCGTCTTCAGGCCGTTGCAGAGCCTGCGCCAACGCCTGCGCGAGGGATGGGGCGGTGATGTCGAGAATGGCCAGGTGCAAACTGCCCCGGATATCGAGGGGCCGGCCACCTTTCATGCGCTGGGCGACCTGTATGACACGCTGCATAACCTTGCCATTCGCGATCCGCTGACCGGAACCTACAACCGCGCCCTGCTGAAAGACCGCCTGATGCAGTTGATTGCCGCCCACCGCCGCACACCGGCTTCTGCCGCGATCCTGCTGCTGGACATGGTGCGCTTCAAATACGTGAACGACATGCTCGGGCACCATATCGGTGACCTGTTGCTGAAAAAGGTGGTCGAGCGCGTCTCGCACGAATTGCGTGAGTCCGATACGCTGGCCCGACTGGGGGGCGATGAATTCGTCATCTTGCTGCCGGATACCGGTGCTGAACAGGCATCACAGGTGGCCATGAAGATCATCCACTCCATGAAACGGCAGTTCGATGTGCTCGACCACAAGATCTCTGCCTCGCTGGTCGTTGGTATTGCGCTGATGCCGGATCACGGCGAGGACGTCGACAGCCTGTTGCGTAACGCCGACTATGCCATGTACACGGCCAAGGCGCTGCACCATGGTTATGCGATCTACGACCCGGCCACCGCGGAGAATATCAATATGGCGCGCATGTCGCTGGATGGCGTGCTGAACGAGGATATCGATCGCAATGACCTGTTCCTGGTATATCAGCCGGTAATCGAATTCAGCAGCGGGCGTGTCAGTTACCTGGAGGCCCTGCTGCGCTGGCGCAAGCCGGACGGCAAGATACTGCTGCCGGACACCTTTATCAGGGCGGCGGAGCAGAGTGGCCTGATCCGGCAACTGACCGAGTGGGTGATCGAGGCGGCATGCCGGCAATTGGCCAGCCTGCAGCAGGACTACCCCGGGTTGCGTACAGGCGTGAACCTTTCCATGCACAACCTGCACGATTACAATCTCACGGAATCGATTCGTCGCTCGCTCGAGAACAACCGGCTGGAACCGGAATCGATGTTGCTGGAAATTACCGAAACCGGCGTGATGCTGGATCCGGAGCAGGTCATCGAGGTGCTGCAACAGCTCTCGGCACTGGGACTGCGCCTCTCGATCGACGACTTCGGCACCGGGCATTCCTCGCTGCTTTACCTCAAGCGCCTGCCGGTACATACCCTCAAGGTGGATAAATCCTTCGTCATGGACATGGACACGGACGAGGAAAATGCCTCCATTGTGCGTGCCACCATCGACCTGGCGCACAGCCTCGGGCTGACGGTGACCGCGGAAGGGGTGGAGACCCGCGCCGTATATGACCGCCTGCAGGGCATGGGGTGCGACTATTACCAGGGTTACTACACCGGCAAGCCAATGGGCATGGACGAGCTCAGGCGCTGGCTGGAAAGCAACCTGAAACCGCAGCAATGAAGGGCGAACAAGGGGGGGGATTTGCCAGTGAAGCACGCTTTGACGATACTGGTGGCAGTCGGGCTGATCGCCTGTGGTGGCGAACCGGAGCCACGGCAGCAGCCTGATCACATCTGGAAGAGCCAGACGGACATGATTGACCGGGCCAGGGATGTTGAGGGCCTGATTGATGAAGCAAGTGCCGAGCAGCGCCGGCAGCTCGATGCACAGGCACAGTAGCGCTCGTCAGGGCATGAGCCGGAACAGTGGAAGCCTGCCTGCCGGCAGGCGCTCGCAACATGGCAAGCAGTAATGACAAGAATAATGACAGTGACGAGCGGGCTCGCACAGGTTGGCAAGTCACAGCTTGCACTCAACCTGGCGCTGGAACTGGTGCGGCGCGGCCGCTGGGCCGGGCTGTTTCATGATCGGGTTGAAGCCGGTTCAATCAACCAGCTGCTGTCCCTGCCACAAGCGGTGTTCCGGGAGCGGCATAACGGGGAGAAGCGACCCGCCGAAGTGCTGCGCCGTGGTTACCAGGGCGCTGACATCATTTCCTGCCGTTTGCCACTATCGGAGTGGGCGCACAGTAATCCTGTACAGATAGCACACTGCATCAATGAACTGGATATCGCCGAGGGTTACGATGACCTGATCATCGATACTTCCGGTATGTCAGAACATGAACTGCTGGCCTGTTGCCTGGCGTCCGATATCGTGATCATGGTGGTTACCCCCGACCCCGTTTCACAGGCAGAGGCCTTCGCCCTGTTGCGCATCCTCGAGCTGAATGGCTACGGCGGTATTCTGCGCCTGCTGGTCAACAAGGTGCGCTACGCGGTGGATGCCAGCGAGATTCACCAGTTGTTCAGCCAGCGCGCCAGGTCATACCTGGGGATGGATATTCCACTGCTTGAAGTCATGCTGGAGGATGAGCATATCCCGTTGGCAGAAACCTCGCGACAGGCTTTCAGTACCGTGTTTCCGGAGTCCGAGGCCAGTGGCTGCCTGGTGGTGATTGTAGATGGAATAGAGGATCTGCCGCAGCCAGGGCAGCCGACGCAAGTCAGGGCATACTGGGGAAAGGTACAGGAGTTTCTGGCAATGCCGCTGCTGTTGCCGGGC
>CBEULV010000032.1:0-15505 GCA_965544015.1 uncultured Gammaproteobacteria bacterium
CTGGGTCTCGACAAGCAGTTGCTCTGTTTTCTTTTTCTCGTCTCGCGACCGGTTACGCATGATGGCAGCTTCCTTGTTGCTGGCTGCCTGCTGTGTGCTTTTCTCTGCCAGCAGTTCGATGTTGCTGATTTCCGCCAGCAGTGTATCGGCAGCGTCCGATTCGTCCAGGCGTTGCGACAGTTGCAGGCAGATCCTGGCGGCACCCAGGTCGTCAACCTGTATGGCGTACCGGGCGTGTTCAAGCAACTGGCCGGCAAGCAGAACAGCCTCACTTGCGTTGCGGGTGTTTTCACGACGCTGCTTGTAGTTTGGTGGCTGCAGGTTGACCTGTTGCTGGTAGAGTTTCTGCTGGTCCAGCAGGTAGTTTGCCCGGGCGATAAGTTTCTCGCGTTCGTTGATTTTAAGCTGGCGTACACGTTCCTGCTCCAGCTTGTGACGCAATTCGCGCAGCAAAGTGCTGTGTGGCACCCTCTGCAGGGCATCGGTCAGCAGTTGCACTGCGCCGTGCAGATCGTTACCGGCCTCCAGGTTGCGGGCTTCCGCATGGGTCGAGTTTTCGTAGGCCGATTCCAGCGCGGTGATTGTTGCCTGCACCTCGGAGGTGTCAATGTGCGGATATTTTCCGGTCAGCAGGCGGGCGCGCGCATATTCATTCTTTTCCAGCAGTGTCCCGAGGTCATCCGGCGTATCCTGGCCAAGCCGGATATTATTCACCTGCGGGCAGCCGGCAAGGAGCGGCAATATCGCCAGTATTGGCAGGAGCTGTCGGGCTATTTTATGCATTACAGGCTTCTTCAAGTTCATCCTGGATAATGGTTTCAAACTGCTTTTCCATGATTTCCTGGTAGTCAGCGGTCAGTTGTTCGACCCGATAGGTACTGACCAGCTGGCTGATGCCGCGCAGGCGGATCGACTGGTACTCGCCGGCGAGTACACGCCACCTGATGTCGTCGCGCATGTACATTTCACGTGAGATGACGATATCGCCGGCATTGGTAATGTTGCACAGGCGCGAGGCAAGGTTGACAGTGTCGCCGACCACGGTGTACTCCATGCGGGTGCTTGATCCCATGTTGCCGGCCAGCATGTTGCCAGTATTTATTCCGATCCTGAACTCTACCGGGAATAGGCCCTGTTCCTCGCGCTTGCTGTTCTCGTGCTCGACCAGGCGATGGATAAGCAGGGCGCAGGTGATTGCATGGAAGGCATGGTCCTTGTCAGGTTCCGGCGCGCCGAATACCAGCATGACACCATCTCCGAGATACTTGTCCACGATGCCATGATTGATCTCACAGGCCATGGTCACCAGGGTGAAGTAGCGGTTCAGCATATTGACCAGATCTTCCGGCTGGAGTTTCTCGGAAATGCCCGTGAAGCCCTTGATGTCGGCAAACACTACGCTGCCATCAATACGTTTTCCACCGAGTCCAACACCGTCGAGGTTGGACAGGATTTCACGTGCCACGCCGGCGGATACATATCTGGACAGTGCATTCTTGACCTGTGATTTCTCCAGCATTCCCTCGGCCATATCATTGAAGGCTTCCATCAGCAGACCCAGCTCGTCCTTGCGATGCTCTTTGAAACGGAAACTGTAGTCACCGTTGCCGATAGCACGGCTGGCGCTGACCAGCCTGTCGATTGGCTGGGTGATGCGTCGCCCCAGTACGAAGGCGATACCGATGCCCAGCAGGATTACCAGGATGGTGGCACCCACGACGGCCTGCATGGCCTGGCGCGCGAATGCCGTCAACTCTGTCTGACTGAAGGTGACCAGGGCGTAGCCCGTGGTGACCTCCTGGAACCAGACCGGCTGGACAAAGGAAATAACCGACTGCCGTAGATTTCCGTTCAGCTGTGTCCATGTCCATGTATAGGTATCACTCTCGCCAGTGGCAATACTGTCAAGCGTTTTCCGCGTCAGTGGATTTTTTTCCTCGAACAGGACGCCGGCGCGGGTGATCGTCTCGCCTTCCAGTGACACGATGGCGGCGCCCAGTACACTGTTGCTGTTGGCGAAACTGCTGGAGATGGCATCCATGGCAAGTTTATCCTCTGCCAGTAGCGGCTCCCGGGCAGCTTTTGCCATCAGGCGTGCCAGTGTGGTGCCCTGTTCACTGATCTGCTGCTGAAGTTGCTGGGACTGTTGCTGGATAAGCAGGGAGCCCAGCAATACCATGCAGCTGACCACCAGCAGGGTAATAGTGAACGATAGCTTGTAGGCCAGTGGGGCGCGTTGCATCCTGTCCAGTAACTTCATCCACCGGTCAGCAGCGAGCGTGAACAGCCTGTGTATGCGGGCCATGTAACGGCGCACCACCATGAAGAGGGATCTGGCGATGTGGTTGTTCTCCTGCACGTCGTCTGGCACGTCGGGATTGTAGTCGTCCGGGATGTGCGAATATGTGTTCATGCCGCCACCGGGTGGTCCGTGTACAATGCGGGACTGATCAACGACGGAAAGGGAAACCCATGAGTCTGATTTGTCCGTTTGCCGGATTGCGACCGGTCAGGGCGCGCGCCGCCGAAGTTATCGCGCCACCCTATGATGTTCTTAGCAGCGCCGAGGCACGCGTGCGTGCACAGGGCAGGCCATGGAGTTTTCTGCACATCTCGAAGGCCGAGATCGACCTGCCAGAATCGACCGATCCACATGACAGCGCGGTGTATGCAACGGCTGCGGCCAACCTGCAGCGGATGCTTGCCGAGGGTATCCTGGTGCGGGACAGTGAGCCCTGTTACTACGTTTACCGGCTGGTGATGGGTGAGCACAGCCAGACCGGCCTGGTGGCGGCGGCCTCGGTGGCGGCATATGACTGCAACAGGATTCGCAAGCATGAATTTACCCGCCCGGACAAGGAAGATGACCGGGTACGGCAAATCGAGGCGCTCAATGCCCAGACTGGCCCGGTATTGCTGGCCTACGCATCCGACCCGGAGGTCGATGCACTGCTTGCCGGTGTTACCGAAACGGATCCCGAGGTCGACCTGGTTGCCGATGACGGCATTGAGCACGCCTTCTGGGTAGTGCATGATCGGGACCTGGTCGGGCGTATCAGCCAGGCGTTTGATGCCATGCCGGCGCTGTATATTGCCGATGGCCATCACCGCTCCGCAGCGGCCTCGCGGGTGGCGGCTGCTCGTGGCGACACGGCCGCCGCAGGGTATTTTCTGACCGTGATCTTTCCGCACCGCCAGATGCAGATCCTCGACTACAACCGCGTGGTCAGGGACCTGGCCGGCATGTCGGCGGAGACTTTTCTTGCCCGTGTCGTGGAGTGTTTCAAGGTCACACCGGCAGATGATGCGGTACACCCCGACGGGCCAGGTGTGTTTGGCATGTACCTGTCCGGACAGTGGTACCGGCTGGTCGTGCATCCGGAAAATATTCCGGACGATCCGGTCGGTCGTCTGGACGTCAGCCTGCTTGCGGATCAACTGCTGGCGCCATTGCTGGGTATTACCGACCCGCGTCGTGATGCACGCATTGATTTCGTCGGTGGTATCCGTGGATTGCAGGAACTGGAGCGACGTGTCGACAGTGGCGAGATGGCGGTGGCCTTTTCGCTGTATCCCACGAGCATGGAGGACCTGATGGCTGTCGCCGATGCCGGCGAAGTCATGCCGCCTAAATCGACCTGGTTTGAACCCAAGCTGGCCGACGGGCTGGTCTCCCTGGTGCTGGACTGACAGGGGTGTGGCGCGGCGACTTGCCGTGCACGGCATTGTCAGCAGTACATGCACCTAGGCGATCTCGCTCTCAAAGACATAATCGAGTGTCTTGGCCGGTTCCTGGATGAAGTTCCCCTGGATACCGTCAACCCCGAGCTGCCAAAGCATTGCCAGGCAGCTGGCATCAGCCACAAACTCTGCGATGCAGACCTTGTCGTTTGCCCTGGCCAGATCGACGATAGCCCTGACCTGTGCCTGCGCCTCCTTGTTTTCACTCATTTCCGTAATCAGCTTGCCGTCGATCTTCAGGATGTCAGCCGGTACGTGGTTCAGTAATTGCGGCTGGTCGCCACGGCCGAAATGTTCCAGTGCGACCTTGCAGTGCAGGCTCTGCATGGCCTGTACGAATGCCATGGAACTTTTCAGGTCTGCAATGGCGTTTTTTTCCGGGATCTCGAACACCACGCCATCACTGACCAGCCGGTATTCGCGCAGCTTGTTGCTGATCCAGTCAGGCAGTTCGGGGTCTGCGAGCGTTGTGCCGGACAGTTTGATGAAGAAAGAAACCGGTCTTTCATTGCGTGCTTCTGCCAGCACTTCAAACGCCTTGTTGATGACCCAGCGATCGATTTCTCCGCTCATGCCGGTTTTCTCTGCGATGGAAAGGAACTGTCCCGGCAGGATTACATGGCCCTGCTCATCGATAATGCGCAGCAGCACCTCGTAGCGTTGCGTGGTATCACCCTTCAGGCTCACGACAGGCTGATAGACCAGGTAGAAACGTTCCTGGTCGATGGTGTCGCGAATCACCTGGTCCCATTCCTGCTCCTGCCCGGAGTTCTCGTCCACCACGGTACTGTGGGTATGCAGCTGGTTGCCACCGGAGGTGCGTGCCACTTCACAGGCCATGTCTGCATACGAAATCAGCTTTTGTGCGTCTTTCCTGTGTTCGGTGATGGTGCACAGGCCAAGGCTGGCGGTCATGTTGAAGACCTGTCCCTCGACATGGGAGAGATGCGCGGAGATGTTTTCCAGCAGTGTCTCGCAGTCTGCGCGGATGGCATCCTGGTCAGTCCCGCTCTTGATAATGGTAAACACGAAATCGCCGAAGCGTGCCAGGCAGTCATCTTCCGAGATGTGTTTCTGCAGCAGACTGGCAATATCACACAGCACCAGGTCGCTGATGGCAACCCCGGCCTCTTCGCGGATCGTCTTGAAATTGTCCAGCGCGATATAGGCCAGCGCATGTGCCTGGTCCGACTCCCGGGCGCCTTGATGCTCCAGTTCCTTCATGAAATGCTGGCGATTCCAGAGGCCGGTCAGCATGTCCTTCTGGGACAGTGTTCGGATCCTGGCTTCAAGTTCGGCATTGTCGCTGCTCACGCGGATGATGATCTGCGTGCAGGATTCGCCATCCATGGTTGCCGGGGCACACTCCATGGTGCAGTTGAACTGACCGTTCTCCGGACTGATGCAGTCGATAGTCAGTGTATTGTCGCTGTCGTCGCGCCCTTCATAGTCTTTCAGGAATTTCTTGAAGGTGTTGTGTCCGTCCGGGCTGATCATGTCGAGCATCGGAGTGCCCTCGATGTCCTCGGCACTCTTGATATCAAACAGTTCCCTGTAGGGCCTGTTGGCATAGACATGCATGCCCTCGTGTATGTAGGCAATCGCATCACTGGATTTTTCAATCAGCTCATGACAGCGTGCCTCACCGGCGCGCAATATTGTTTCCAGTTCCCGGATGCGGCGTTGCAGGCTGATGGCTTTTGCCTGCCGTGCAAAAGTGATGTGCAGGTGCTCGGGGTATTCATACGAGACCAGCGCGGCAATGCCGGATTTCTCCATGCGCAGGACATCGGCCTCGGGCGCCGTATCGGCAAGTGCGATGATGGCTGCCTGAGCGTTGCGCTGCTCAAGGCTTGAGCATATCGCCTCCGGTGCCGGCAGCCCCTCGCAGATTGCGCAGATCACGATATCCGGCAGCTGGCTGTCCAGTGCCCTTTCCAGTGTCTCTGCTGATTCCGCGTGACTGAACTGAAAGGAATGCCCCGACTGTTTCAGTTCATTGGCGAGAGCTTCCGCATCTGTGCCGCTTTCCTCAACAATGAGCAGATGTATTGTTTCCCCTGATTCCACCGCTGACCTCGCTTCTTGATGTGTATTACCGGCCTGGAGAGCGTGAGCTGTTGCCTTCCCACAATTCCGGCCCCGACCTGAAGTTTTTCGGCATGTGGGGACCATCCCTTGAGTACTCCCTATATATGTACGGCCACCGCGTGCCGCAGTCCCGCTGGCGCATCAGCTATTTCCTGCGAGAGAATTTCCTGATAGCATGCAAGTAGCTGAAAATCAGGATGTTTAATTGCGATTTGGCGGCAGGCCGACAGGCCGCGCCGAATGGAGACCCGTATGCAGCCGATTACCGTCAGACCGGAAACGCATGAAGATGAACGTGCCATTGATGTGGTCCACATCAGTGCCTTTGGTGGCGAGGCAGAGGCGCAACTGGTCAGTGCCTTGCGCGCAAGCCGTGACTATAACCGGGAGCTTTCACTGGTCGCCGAGCTGGGCGGGCGTATTGTCGGGCATGTGCTGTTGACACGGGTGCCGCTGCGCAAGGGCGGCAGTGAAAAGCACCTGCTGGCACTCGGCCCGATGTCGGTAGTGCCCTCCCAGAGCCACCGCGGGATCGGTTCGGAGTTGATCGAGGCCAGCAAACAACTGGCACGGGAAAAGGGGTATGGCAGCATCGTGGTGCTGGGCCACCCGGAGTATTACAAGCGTTTTGGTTTCGTGCCGGCAAAAGACCGGCAGGTGACCTGTAATCTGCCGGCACCGGAAGATGCGCTGACCGTGCTCGAGGTTGAGCCGGGCAATCTCCAGGGTGGCGGTCACGTCGAGTACCCGGAGCCGTTCGTCGCGCTCTACTGATTACATCCACTCAGCCGGGCTACCGCGCCGCGTCCGGGTTCAGGGCAGGGGTGTTTTACTGTGCGCGCCGGGTATTTCCTGCACCAGTCCGGGCACCAGGTAACCGGGCAACGATGCCCGGACCCGGGCAATCAATTCGCCGGCACGCGCGGCGCTGACCGCAAAATGGGCGGCGCCCTGAACCCGATCCAGCATGTGCAGGTAATAGGGCAGGATGCCGGCCGCGAACAGGGTCTCGCTCAGCCGAACCAGTGCTTCCACCGAGTCATTGACGCCGCGCAACAACACCGACTGGTTCAATAACGTGACCCGGGCCTGGGCCAGCCGTTGCATCGCCGCGCGTACCTCTGCATCGATTTCATTGGCATGATTGCAGTGCAGCACCATAACGATTTTCATTTGCTGTGCGCTGATCCAGTCCAGCAGACCGGCATCCACGCGTTCCGGCAACACGACCGGCAGCCGGGTGTGAATGCGCAGGGTGTGCAGCTGCGGTAGCGCGGACAGCCGTTCGCACAGCGCCTGCAGGCGGTTATCGGTCAGGCTGAGCGGGTCCCCGCCACTGAGGATAATCTCGCCAATATCCGGGTGTTGCTCGAGATAGCGGATGGACTGCTCCAGGTGTTCCGTTGCCGGGTTCGCGTCACTGTAGGGGAAATGTCGCCGGAAACAGTAACGGCAGTGCACCGCGCAGGCACCGGTGACGGTGAGCAGGGCGCGGCCCCGGTATTTGTGCAGCAACCCCGGACTTGGCATGGCGGCAATTTCTGCCAGCGGATCATGGCAGAAACCCTTGATCTGCTGTGTTTCCTCGCTGACCGGCAGTACCTGGCGCAGCAGGGGGTCGTGGATGTCGCCCCGGGCCATGCGCTTGACGAAGCCGCGCGGTACGCGTAGCGGGAAATCATTCGCCAGTGGCTGGATCTTGAGCCGGACGGGGTCGATTTCCAGCAGCCGTAACAGCTCGTCGGTCGACTTCACCGCCCGTGCCAGCAGTGACTGCCATTCCGGCCTGTGTTCCGGATGGGGTATTCGGGGTATCATAACCGGCGTTTTTACACTCACTTCAGGGATAAACAGTACACATGGCATCCTACAGCACCAACGAATTCAAGGGTGGACTGAAAATCATGCTCGATGGCGACCCGTGCGCCATTATTGAAAACGAATTTGTCAAACCCGGCAAGGGCCAGGCATTCAACCGGGTGAAGATTCGCAACCTCAAGACCGGTCGGGTTATCGAGCGCACTTTCAAATCCGGAGAGTCGGTCGAGGCTGCCGATGTCATGGACATTGACCTGCAATATCTCTATACCGACGGCGAGTTCTGGCACTTCATGGATACGGATTCCTATGAGCAGCAGGCAGCCGATGCCACTGCTGTCGGTGATGCCAAGCTGTGGCTGAAGGAGCAGGACATGTGCCAGGTGACGCTGTGGAACGGGGTGCCACTGGCCGTGACGCCCCCCAACTTTGTCTTGCTGAAGGTTGCCGAGACCGATCCCGGTGTGCGTGGCGACACCTCCGGCGGGGGTGGCAAACCGGCCACGCTGGAGACCGGCGCCGTGGTGCGGGTTCCGCTGTTTATCAATATCGGGGAGACACTGAAGATCGATACACGCACCGGTGAGTATGTCGGGCGTGCCAAGGAATAGGTCTTCCCGGTGCATTGACTGAGCGCGTGGCATCGCAAGCGGACTGGAGGCCGACGGCATCACCGACGGTGCTGAAGCTGCGCGCCACACTGCTGGCGCGCATCCGCCGTTATTTCGAGCGCGAACAGGTACTGGAGGTCGATACGCCGGCACTGTCCTGCGCCGCTGCCACAGACCCGCATCTGGAAAGTTTCCCTACCCGTTACCACGGTCCGGGGGAGCGACACGGCCGGACACTCTACCTGCATACCTCACCCGAATTCCCCATGAAACGCCTGCTGGCGGCAGGCAGCGGATCGATTTACCAGGTCTGCAAGGTGTTCCGTGACGGGGAAGCCGGCGCACACCACAACCCCGAGTTCACCCTGCTGGAGTGGTACCGTACCGGCTTCGATCATCTCGACCTGATGGATGACCTGGAACACCTGCTGCGCACTGTCCTTGACGGCATACTGCCGCTGGTCTCCGTACACCACTGGACCTACCGCGATCTGTTTTGCGAGTTTGCCGGGCTGGACCCGTTCACTGTCACGGCAACGGAACTGATGAACCTGCTGGAGAGCCGGCATGGGTTGGCGCCGGCGGGCATGCAGGATGCCTCGCTTGATGACTGGCTGGACCTGGCCATGACACATGTGGTCGAGCCGCGCCTGGGCAGCGGGCTGGTGTTCGTGCGCGATTATCCGGTCAGCCAGGCGGCACTGGCACGTATCCGTCCCGGCAATCCGCCGGTTGCCTCCCGCTTCGAGGCCTACCTGAATGGTGTCGAGCTGGCCAACGGGTTTCATGAACTGGCCGATGCAGAAGAACAGCGCCGGCGCTTTGCAGAGGACTGTGCACGGCGTGAGCAGTTGCAATTACCCACGGTTGCCATGGATGAGTACCTGCTGGACGGATTGGCTGCGGGGCTGCCGGATTGTGCCGGCGTGGCACTCGGGCTGGACCGCCTGCTGCTGATTGCCTGTGGAGCCGGCAGCCTGGCCGAGGTACTGACATTTTCCTTTGAAGTTTCCTGAAAACTGCATGCGGGCCTTGTAACCGCAGCGCATATCTTCGAGACTTGGGCCATGTCAGAGAAGCAAGCCAGTCCTGCCGCGTTGCATGTCAATGCCGACACCCTGAACTGCAGCGGTCACTGGACAGTCGGTGGTCTCGCTGCTGTTCGTGCCGGCATGGACCGGATGGTATTGCCGCAGGGCAGGGAGCTGGTCGCCGACGGTAGCGCGATAGCTGCCATGGACAGTGCCGGGGCCTGGTTGCTGTTGCAGATCAGGCAACGCATCGAGGCCAGTGGCGGTCAACTAATCCTGCAGGACTTTCAGCCGGCCTACCGGCAACTGGTGGAGTTCGTGGCCTCGGAAGCGGCAGAGTCCGGGCCTGTGCCGGTACACCGCAAGGCCCCTGCCTTGCTGGACCGGGTGTCGGGTATTGGTGATGACCTGATCAATTTCCTTGCCTTCATTGGTGAGGCCGTGCTGTCCCTGTTCAGGGCGCTGCGGCACCCGGGCCGGGTGCGCTGGCAGGAAATACTGGACGATATGTACCAGACCGGCTTCAGGGCGATGCCAATCGTCGGCCTGTTGTCCTTCCTCATGGGTGTGGTCATTGCCTATCAGGGCGCGGTGCAGCTGAAACTGTACGGTGCCAATATCTACATCGCCGACCTGGTCGGTTATTCCATGTTGCGCGAGTTGGCGCCCTTGCTGACGGCGATCCTGGTGTGCGGGCGCACCGGTTCCGCCTATGCGGCGAAGATCGGCACCATGCAGGTGCGGGAAGAGGTTGCTGCCCTGCAGACGATCGGTATATCGCCAATTGACCTGCTGGTACTGCCAAAGCTGCTGTCGCTGATTATTGTGTTGCCGCTGATCACCATCTACGCGGATATACTGGCTGTATTTGGTGGCATGGTGATGTCGAACGCACAGCTTGGTATCGGTTTCAATGCCTTCATCGAGCGTCTGGAAGAGGCCATCGATTACACGACCTTCATGATCGGTGTCGGCAAGGCACCGGTGTTTGCAGTGATCATTGCCATTGTCGGCTGCTACCAGGGCTTCAAGGTGGAGGGCAGTGCCGAGAGTGTCGGCCTCCATACTACGATCAGCGTGGTGCAGTCGATCTTCCTGGTCATCATCGTGGACGCCATGTTCTCTGTCACGTTCAGTTTGATGGGGATATGAACACATGAGCACGACAACTGCCGGCGATGAGACAATGTCCGATTCCGATGCACGCGAAGTGGTCATCAGCATGCGCGACGTACGAACGGCGTTCGGCGCTCGCGTAATCCACGATGGCATTGACCTCGATGTCTACCGTGGCGAGGTGCTTGCGCTGGTTGGCGGCAGCGGCAGTGGCAAGACTACCCTGATGCGCGAAATGATCATGTTGAATGAACCCGACGCTGGATCGGTCAAGTTGTTCGGCACCGAGCTGGTCGGGATCAATGACGCCGATGCAAACCGTCTGCGTCGCCGTCTCGGTGTACTGTTCCAGCAGGGTGCATTGTTCAGTGGCCTGACGGTGTTGCAGAATGTCGGGCTGCCGCTACGTGAGCATACTGATCTGGATGATGCCATGATCGATGCACTGGCGCGGGTCAAGATTGCCCAGGCCGGTTTGCAGCCCGAGGCGGCGGCACTTTACCCGAGCGAGCTGAGTGGCGGTATGATAAAGCGCGCTGCGCTGGCCCGCGCGATGGCGCTGGACCCGGAGATCCTGTTTCTGGACGAACCGACCTCGGGGCTGGATCCGACCAGCGCCGGCCAGTTCGACCAGCTGCTGCTGAAACTGAAGGACATGCTGGTGCTGACCGTGTTGATGGTGACGCACGACCTGGATTCACTCTGGGGTGTTGCCGACCGGGTAGCCGTGCTCGGGGATGGTAAACTGCAGGGCATCGGTTCCATGCGGGAACTGTCGAAATCGACAAACCCGCATATCCGTGAGTACTTTGAGGGCCCGCGGGCACGGAATGTACAGGAGCGTAAATGGGAAACCGCATAAACAATGCGCTGGTCGGTTTGTTTGTCATCGTGTTCGGCGCGGCCTGGCTGGCCGTTACGCTGTGGCTGGCGCTGGCCGATTTTTCCAAGCAGTACACGACCTATCGCGTTTACATGGACGAATCGGTGTCGGGTCTGTACCTCGATGCGCCAGTCAAATATCGTGGTGTGGATGTCGGCAAGGTTGCCGGTATTGACCTCAACCCGGCTGTACCTGACCAGGTACAGCTCACCCTGGACGTGGTTTCCACGACACCGATCCGTGAGGACACGCTGGCCGAACTGGCGGTGCAGGGGCTGACCGGCATTGCCTTTGTAGACCTGAAGGGTGGCAGTCTGGATTCGCCCATACTGACGGCAAAGGGTGATGAGGAATATCCTGTGATTCTGTCCTCGCCGTCCTTCTTTGCTCGCCTGGACATGTCCGGCACCGAGCTGATAGCCAATCTCAATGTGATGGTCAGCAGCCTGGCGAAGCTGATGGATGCTGACGGGAGCAGGTCACTCAGGGAGATTATTGCCAACATCAATACCATTACCACGACGGTGGCAAACCGCAAGCAGGAAATCGACCAGAGTCTGGTCAATGCCTCACGCATACTGGAGAATGGCGCGGCGGCCACGCAACGGCTGGAGCCGCTGCTGGCGCAGCTGGATGAAACCGCACAGTCCTTCCAGGCGATGGCAGACCAGGTGGGCGAGGCCAGTGACAGCCTGAACCGCTATGTCGAAGGCAGTGGTGCGGGTGTGCAGCAGTTCAGTCAGCAGACCCTGCCCGAGGTTGGTGTGCTGATCAGTGAATTACGTACGCTGGCAGACAGCCTCAAGGGTATCAGCGAAAAACTGGAGGATGATCCACGCGTGTTGCTGTACGGTAGCGCGCTGGAAGCGCCGGGGCCGGGGGAATAGTCAATGAATGTGGTGGCAAGAAACCTGATGGTGGTACTGGCTGCGGTGTGGCTGCTTGCCGCCTGCTCGCTGTTGCCGGCACCAAAGCCGGCAGCGCTGGACAAGTACCTGCTTGAATATACTCCCACGGCCGCAGTGCCGGGCAGTGATGATATGCCGGTACTGATGATTACCACTCCGCGTGCGCACGGGGCCTACGACACGGCGCGCATTGCCTATATGAAGCAGCAATTCGGCCTGCGCTACTACGTACGCAGCCGCTGGGCGGATACCCCGGCGCGCATGCTGGCGCCGATACTGGCCGAGGCCATGAGTGCGACCGGCCAGTTCCAGGCAATGTATGCCAGTCCGGGGCGGGTGGCAGCGAGCCTGCGCCTCGATACCGAGTTGCTGCGCTTTCACCAGGATTTCACCGTGCAGCCCAGCCGGATGCATATCACCTTGCGTGCCCGGCTGGTTGACCTGGCGGACCAGCGCGTGATCGCTACACGCCTGTTCGACATCCAGGAAGTGGCGGCGAGCGAGGATACCTATGGTGGTGTGCTGGCCGCCAACCGGGCGATCGCGCAACTGATGGAGCATCTCTCGCGTTTTTGTCTCGAATCATCACGCTGATCGCATCTGTCCATGCTGTCGCGTATCCGCGTGGTGTTAAGCCATACCAGTCATCCCGGTAATATCGGGGCCGCCGCGCGCGCCATGAAGACCATGGGGCTTGGCGGCCTGTACCTGGTCAAGCCAAAACTGTTTCCGCATGCCGATGCGACTGCACGGGCCTCGGGTGCGGATGATGTGCTGGCTGCTGCCACGGTGTGTCCGGACATCGATACGGCCTTGCAGGGCTGCAGGCTGGTGGTCGGTGCCAGCGCACGTAGCCGCAGCATTCCCTGCCCGGTCATTGGCCCGGCGGAATGTGCGCGCATGCTGGCTACGGAAAGTGAACAGGGTGATGTCGCGTTGCTGTTAGGCTGTGAGCAGTCGGGGCTGAGCAATGCAGAGATCGACCGTTGCCAGTACCTGGTACAAATTCCCACCAACCCGGAATATGGTTCGCTGAATCTGGCGGCTGCGGTGCAGATACTCTGTTATGAAATCCGTGTCGCGCATGAAAACGGGGATACTGCACTGAAACCGGAACATGCGCCGGTCAGTGCCGACGAGATGGAACGTTTTTATGAACATCTTGAACAGACACTGGTGGCGCTGGAGTTCCTCGATCCGGAAAACCCGCGCCAGCTTATGCGACGCCTGCGGCGCCTGTATAACCGGGCGCGCCCGGACGAGAATGAAGTCAATATCCTGCGTGGCATCCTGGCAGCTGCACAACAGGCCATGAAACCCGGAAGGTGAAGTGGTTTTACTGTTAAGGCGCGTTGCGCTGGCTTACACTGTGAGAGTATGGCTGGCCGTATCTCGTCACTGCCGCTACTAAGCGGTATGCTGGGTCAATGTACATCTCAACGGTAAACAGGAACCATGTTTGACAGAATTCGTGAAGATATCCGCTGTGTATTCGATCGCGACCCGGCGGCGCGCAATACCTTCGATATCCTGACGACCTACCCCGGTGTTCATGCCGTGCTGATGCACCGCTGGAGCCACTGGCTATGGTTACATGGCCTCAAGTGGCTGGCGCGGGTGTTTTCCAATATCGCGCGCTGGTACACCGGTATCGAGATTCATCCGGGTGCGACCATTGGACGGCGCTTTTTTATCGACCATGGCATGGGTGTGGTGATCGGTGAAACCACTGAAATCGGCGATGACTGCACGCTCTATCACGGCGTCACACTGGGTGGCATCAGCTGGGACAAGGGCAAGCGCCATCCGACACTGCGCAACAACGTCGTTATCGGTGCCGGTGCCAAGGTGCTGGGGCCGATTGTCATCGAGGACGGTGTGCGTATTGGTTCCAATGCCGTGGTGCTGAAGGGCGTACAGTCCGACATGACGGTAGTCGGTGTGCCCGGGCGGCTGGTCAGGCTGCATGCCGAGCCGGATGCGAAACGGCAGGCCATTGCCGAGAAAATGGGTTTCGATGCCTACGGTGCGACCAGCGACATGCCCGACCCGGTGGCGGTCGCGGTCAACGGGATACTCGATCATATTCATGTCATGGACCAGCGCCTGGAGGACATGTGCAAGGGCCTCAAGGAGCTTGGCGCCGAGGTCGGCGACCTGAATTTACCGGACCTGGATTCGTGCGCGCTCAGGCCGGTTGATGACAGTGAAATTGAATCGGTGGCCGGATCGGAAGGCGATCCGGACCACACTCACTCCGGTGCCTGAGGGGCTGATATGCTAATAACATCTTCATTGCTGTGCGTCCTGCCTCTGGAGGCCGGGCTATGAAACTGACCAGTAAAGGACGTTACGCCGTTACCGCCATACTCGATCTTGCCTTTCATGCACAGGAAAGGCCGGTCAGCCTGGCACACATTTCCAGGCGCCAGGATATCTCGCTTTCCTACCTGGAGCAGCTATTCACACGCCTGCGCAAGCACAATCTGGTCAAGAGCACCCGTGGTCCGGGGGGTGGCTATGCGCTGAACCGCCCGGCCGGGCAGATTGCCGTGTCCGAGGTGATCGCGGCAGTGGACGAACATGTCGATAACACGCGCTGCAGCGGCGCGAGTAACTGTCATGACGGCAGCCAGTGTCTCACCCACGAACTCTGGGACGATCTCAGCAACCAGATTTCCAGTTTCCTTGACGAGATCAGCCTGCAGGACCTGCTCGATGAAGAAGGGATCAGGGCCGTGGCCGTGCGTCAGGATAACAGGATGCAGGCCGACACGGGCCAGCAGGTAGCGCCACCGAAAGGCCCTGTGCACCCCGATTCCGGTTAAGTCCGTAGCTTCATTTCTCTTGCGTCAGCGCCATTCCGGAAGATTTCTTGCCGAACTGCGACGCCGCTCACACCACCACCTGTCCCGGATCACGGATTTCCGCCAACCTCTGCCGTAGCATGTTCATCACTGGAGACGTTGCAGTGGAGTGCTTCATGAACAAGCTGATTGGAATCGTAATGGTTGTGTACCTGTTCGGGGACCCCGACCTGGGCATGCTGGAAGGACTGAATGTCGCGAAGGAGTATGTAATCACTACCGTGCTGATGGTGGTTTCGGCTCCGTGGATACGCGCACAGTTCGATAACTGACCTCGCATCCTGGCGGCCCCGACTCCGTCGCTTGTGAGTAACCCGCAGCCGGCCCCGGAGCAATCCAGGGCCGGTTTTCTTCAACAAACATACTCAAAACATAATCGCGCAAAGGCGCAAAGGCGCAAAACTGCCATGAAAATAACCTCACACAGAGGCGCAGAGAA
>CBEULV010000033.1:0-14951 GCA_965544015.1 uncultured Gammaproteobacteria bacterium
CGCTTCCAGCCCTTGCGGGTTTGCTGGTCGGCGCGACTCAGTGTCAGTTCACCTGCCGGTGCATCGCGGATGATGGTGGAACCGGCGCCAATGGTTGCGCCGTCTCCCACGGTAACCGGTGCGACCAGCTGCGTGTCGGACCCGATAAACGCGTTGTCGCCAATTACCGTGCGATGCTTGTTGGCACCGTCGTAATTGCAGGTGATGGTTCCGGCCCCGATATTGACGTTGTGCCCGATACTGCTGTCGCCGATATAACTCAAGTGGTTGATCTTGGAGCCTGCGGCAACATCGGACTTCTTGATCTCGACAAAGTTACCGACCTGCGTGTTCTCCGCCAGCCGCGTTTGTGGGCGTACTCGCGCGAAAGGACCAATGCGTGCAGCATTGCCGATGTCGGCATCCTCGATCACGCAGTTGGCCAGAACAGTGACATCGTCGCCAATGCGCACATTGCGCAACACCACGTTCGGACCGATGCTGACGCGTTCCCCCAGCCGGATATCCCCTTCAAGCACGGCATTCACATCTATGATCACATCCTGCCCGGCAGCGAGCGTGCCGCGCAGATCAAAACGCTCCGGGTCGATCAGCGTGACCCCGCGACGCATACACGCTTCTGCCTGGCGGCGCTGGTAACTGCGCTCCTGGGCCGCCAGCTGCATGCGGTCATTGATCCCCATGACTTCTGTGATGGATAACGCACGGATTCCGCGCACACCAACACCGTCGCTGACGGCACGCGCAACCACGTCGGTCAGGTAAAACTCGCCCTGGGCATTGCTGTTGTCCAGTGCATCGACCCAGCGGCGCAGCGCACCCGCCGGTGCGGCAAGAAACCCGGTGCTGATTTCGCGGATATTGCGCTCGGAACTCGAGGCATCCTTTTCCTCGACAATGCCGCAGATGCTGCCGTCGGCATGGTGCAGGATACGACCATAGCCGGTGGGATCATCGAGCTCCGCAGTCAGCAGACCGACGAAACCCTGAACAGCGGTGGCGCACAGCGGTTCCAGAGTGGCCTTGCGTACCAGCGGCACGTCTCCATACATCACCAGCACCACGTGATCATCCGCGATGTCCGGCATGGCCTGTGCGACGGCATGACCGGTGCCCAGCTGCTGCTCCTGCATGACCCACTGCACACCGGCATCGGCAAACGTCTCACGCACGCTTTCCGCGCCATGACCGATCACCACGTGGATATCAGTGGCATCCAGGGCACGCGCACTGTCGATGACATGCGCCAGCAACGGACGACCGCCCAGGGTGTGCAACACCTTGGGCAAACCGGAACACATGCGGGTACCCTGGCCGGCAGCGAGGATAATGATGCTCAGCTTCATATCAGGCGAACAATTCCTTTCAATACATGCAGCTATCGGCCAGGAACGGCAAAGCTGGAATGCGCGAGATCATAGCACGGCAGGGATGAAACTTCGGGGACAGACCACGTTTTCCCGTTGGTGGATTGGCCAGCGCGGCCCGGTGCAACTAAGGAAAACGTGGTCTGTCCCCTAGTGCAGTACCGGCATCGCCATGGGCTTGATGCCGGCGGCGACCTCTTCGGGGGTAGCATCGCGGATATCGGTCACGCGGATGCGGAATTCGATGGTCTTGCCGGCCATGGGATGATTGCCGTCGACCGTCAGCTTACCGTCGCCGATGTGGCTGACGGTGAATTTCCGGGTATCGCCCTGGTCGTTCATCATCTCAACCTCGGCACCGACGCGGCGAAACTCGGCTGGCACGTTTTCGATATTGTCGGTGTAGGTCAGGTCCGGATCATGCGGCCCGAAGCCTTCTTCAGGGGTCAGTGTAACCTCGACGGTATCCCCTACCACGCTGCCATCCAGTGCCTGCTCGACCTTCTCGAACAGGTCATGCTTGCCGCCGTGCACATAACTGATGGGAAGATCGGACTGTTCGATGATCTCACCCGACTCGTCGACAATCGAGTAGGTGAACGAGACCACCTTATCCTGAGCGACGAACTGACCGGACATCAGCGTTTTTTGCGCAACTGTCGAATGACGGCGAGCTGGGCCATGGACTCTGCCAGTTCTGCCTGGGCCCTGGCGTAATCGATATCGGCGCTCTTGTCGGCAAGCAGCTTCTCGGCACGCCCCTTGGCTTCCAGCGCCTGCGCCTCGTCAAGGTCGTGTGCACGAATGGCAGTATCCGCCAGCACGGTGACCACATGCGGCTGTACTTCCAGCATGCCGCCGGAGACAAAAAAGGACTGCTCCTCACCACCTTGCGTCTGCACCCGCACCTCGCCCGGCTTGAGGCGGGTCAACAACGGGGTGTGGCGCGGCGCAATACCGACCTCACCCATCTCGGCGGGAGCAAACACCATCGTTGCCGTGCCGGAGAAAATCTCGGCCTCGGCGCTGACAATTTCAACATGCAGGGTCATAGCCATAGTGTAGTACGCAAGCGCCGTTAAAGCGTCTTGGCCTTCTCGACCGCTTCTTCAATGCCGCCGACCATGTAGAAGGCCTGTTCCGGCAGGTTGTCGTAATCACCGTTGACGATACCCTTGAAGCCCGCAATGGTGTCTTTCAGCGTGACGTATTTACCCGGTGTGCCGGTAAAGGTCTCGGCCACGAAGAACGGCTGGGACAGAAAGCGCTGGATCTTGCGTGCGCGGGTCACCACCTGCTTGTCTTCCTCGGACAGTTCGTCCATGCCGAGAATCGCGATAATGTCCTTGAGTTCCGTGTAACGCTGCAGCGTACCCTGCACCGCGCGCGCCGTGTCGTAATGATCGGCTCCGACCACGTTCGGGTCGAGAATTCGCGAGGTGGAATCGAGCGGGTCCACGGCCGGGTAGATACCCAGCTCGGCAATCTGGCGCGACAGCACCAGTGTCGCATCGAGATGCGCGAAAGTGGTAGCCGGTGACGGGTCGGTGAGATCGTCCGCCGGCACGTACACGGCCTGGAACGAGGAAATGGAACCGGTCTTGGTGGATGTAATGCGTTCCTGCAGCACACCCATTTCCTCGGCCAGTGTCGGCTGGTAACCCACCGCGGACGGCATGCGCCCGAGCAGCGCGGACACCTCGGTACCGGCCAGTGTGTAACGATAGATGTTATCGATGAACATGAGCACGTCGCGACCTTCGTCGCGGAAGTGTTCGGCCATGGTCAGTCCGGTCAGTGCGACACGCAGGCGGTTGCCCGGCGGTTCGTTCATCTGGCCATACACCAGCGACACCTTGTCGATAACGCCGCCTTCCTTCATTTCGTGGTAGAAATCGTTACCCTCGCGGGTACGCTCACCGACGCCGGCGAATACCGAGTAGCCGGAATGCTCGACGGCGATGTTGCGAATCAGTTCCATCAGCGTCACGGTCTTGCCCACGCCGGCACCGCCGAACAGGCCGACCTTGCCGCCCTTGACGATCGGCATGATCAGGTCGATCACCTTGATGCCGGTCTCAAGAACTTCCAGTGTGGCTGCCTGCTCGGCAAAGGTCGGGGCCGCACGATGAATCGGCAGTCTGATTTCCTCGCCGATGTCACCGGCATCGTCCACCGGCTCACCGAGCACATCCATGATACGGCCGAGTGTCTTTTCGCCCACCGGCACCTTGATCGGCTCTCCGGTGTCGAGTACTTCCAGGCCGCGGCGAACACCGTCGGTGGAACCCATGGCGATGGTGCGCACCACGCCGTCACCGAGCTGCTGCTGCACTTCCAGTGTCAGGCCCGCGTCGTTGACCTTCAGGGCGTCATAGATCTTCGGCACGCTGTCACGCGGAAACTCCACGTCGACGACGGCTCCGATAATTTCAACAATGTTGCCAGCACTCATGATTGAATCCTCATAACGTAAATCTCTTCACCTGGGGACAGAATTAATTCTGTCCCCTTTTAATTCGTCCGCGATCAATCAAAAAGAATCGCGCTTGCGAAGCGCTCCTACAATTAATCTATACAGCCGCAGCGCCGCTGACGATCTCGGAAATCTCCTGGGTAATCGCCGCCTGGCGCGCCTTGTTATAGATGAGTTGCAACTCGTCTATCATATCGCTGGCGTTGTCGGTGGCGGACTTCATCGCCACCATGCGCGCGGCCTGTTCGCATGCGATGTTCTCCACCACACCCTGGTAGACCAGCGATTCGATGTAGCGGATCATCAGCGCATCCATCACCGGCTGCGAGTCCGGCTCGTAGATGTAGTCCCAGTGGGTCTTCAGCTGTTCGTCGATCTCGCCGGAAACCGGCAGTAACCGGGTCAGCTCCGATGACTGGGTCATGGTGTTCACGAAACGGTTGTGCACCAGGTACAGACGATCGATGTTGCCGGCCTCGTAGGCATCCAGCATCACCTTGACGGTGCCGATCAACTCGATGATCGACGGCTTGTCGCCAAGGTGCATTGCCGTGGACGTGATATTGCCGCCCATGCGTTTGAAGAAGGCATTGGCCTTGGTTCCGATCAAGGTCAGATCGACTTCAAGCCCGGCCTCACTCCATTCCTTCATGGCATTGATCGCAGTCTTGAACAGGTTGATGTTCAGGCCACCGCACAGGCCGCGATCGGTAGATACGATAATCAGGCCGACACGTTTTGCGGGACGTTCGATCAGGTACGGGTGGTGATATTCCGGGTGCGACTGCGCCAGGTGTGCGATCACGTTCTGTATCTTCTCTGCATAGGGGCGCGTGGCCAGCATGCGGTCCTGTGCCCTGCGCATCTTGCTCGCCGCCACCATCTCCATGGCCTTGGTGATCTTCTGCGTGTTCTTGATGCTCGCAATCTTGGTGCGGATTTCCTTCGCGCCTGCCATGTCTGTGTCCTGTTGCTCCTGACCCGTTCGCTGGTATTGTGACTACCAGGTACCCGTTGCCTTGAAATCCTCGATGGCGGCTTTCAGACCGGCCACGATGTCGTCGTTGTAATCACCCGAGGCGTTGATCTGCTCCATCAGGCCGGCCTGGCTGGCGCGCATGTAGGCATGCAGCGCGCTCTCGAAGTCGACAACCTTGTCCAGGTCAACATCGTCAAGGTAACCCTGGTCGGCAGCGAACAGGGAAACGGCCATCTCGGCTACCGACAGTGGCGAATACTGCTTCTGCTTCATCAGTTCGGTCACGCGCTGGCCACGCTCCAGCTGCTTGCGGGTGGTCTCGTCAAGATCGGAAGCAAACTGCGAGAAAGCCGCCAGTTCACGATACTGCGCCAGCGCCAGACGCACACCGCCACCCAGCTTCTTGATGATCTTGGTCTGTGCCGCACCACCCACGCGCGACACGGAAAGGCCGGCATTGATGGCCGGGCGAATACCGGCGTTGAACAGGTCGGACTCCAGGAAGATCTGGCCGTCGGTAATGGAGATCACGTTGGTCGGCACGAACGCGGATACGTCACCGGCCTGCGTTTCGATGATCGGCAGCGCGGTCAGCGAACCGGTCTTGCCCTTTACCGCACCGTTGGTACGCTTCTCGACCTCATCGGCACTGATGCGCGCGGCACGTTCCAGCAGACGCGAGTGCAGGTAGAACACGTCGCCCGGATAGGCCTCGCGACCCGGCGGGCGGCGCAGCAGCAGCGACACCTGGCGATACGCCCAGGCCTGCTTGGTGAGATCGTCGTAGATAATGAGTGCGTCTTCACCGCGATCACGGAAATACTCGCCCATGGAACAACCGGCATAGGGTCCGATGTACTGCATGGCGGCGGATTCCGCAGCGGCGGCCGCGACGACGATGGTGTGTTCCATGGCTCCGAATTCCTCCAGCTTGCGCACCACGGTGGCGATGGAGGAGTTCTTCTGGCCAATAGCGACATAGATACACTTAACGCCGGTACCCTTCTGGTTGATGATGGCGTCAATCGCCACCGCGCTCTTGCCGGTCTGGCGGTCACCGATGATCAGCTCACGCTGGCCACGACCGACCGGCACCATGGCGTCGATGGCCTTCAGGCCGGTCTGCACCGGCTCATCCACCGACTGGCGCGCAATCACGCCCGGGGCAATCTTTTCGATCGGCGCGGTCTCGCTGGCCTCGATCGGCCCCTTGCCGTCAACCGGGTTGCCGAGCGAATCGACCACGCGACCCAGCAGCTGCTCACCGACCGGTACCTCGAGAATGCGGCCGGTACACTTGACGCTGTCACCCTCGGAGATGGTCTTGTAATCACCCAGGATCACCGCGCCCACCGAGTCACGCTCAAGATTCAGCGCCATGCCGAAGACACTGCCGGGGAATTCCAGCATTTCGCCCTGCATGACGTCGGCGAGGCCGTGAATGCGGGCAATACCGTCGGTAAGGCTGACCACCGTACCTTCGGTGCGTGCCTCGGCCGCGGTCTGGAATTGTTCAATGCGGCTCTTGATAAGCTCGCTGATTTCAGTTGGATTGAGTTGCATAGTTGTTTACCTTGAATAAACCTTCAATTCAGTGATTCAGGGCCGCACCCAGGCGCTGCAGCTTGCCGCGTATGGAACCGTCGATAACCAGGTCGCCGGCGCGGATGATGGCACCACCCAGCAGCGCTGCATCGGTGCTGCAGGTCAGCTCGACCTCACGGCCCAGGCGCTTGCGCAGGCTTGCAATGATCTGTGCCTGCTGTGCCTCGCTGGCAGGAAATGCCGTCAACAGTTCGGCCTGCACCCGACCCTCGGCTTTGCTACGCTGGATCTCGAACAGGGCGGCGATCTCTGGCAGCAGGCTGAGCCGGCGGTTGTCCGCCAGCACGCGCACAAAATTGGCGCCCTTATCATTCAGCCGTTCAGCACCGATCTCGATAATCAGGTCTGCCAGTTGCGTCTCGGTCAGCTGCGGGCTCTCGATGAGCCGTTGCATGTCGGCGTCGCTGGCGATCGCCGCCAGTAACGCAAGCATATCCGACCAGTCCCTGAGTGCCTGGTGGGCATTGGCGAACAGGAACGCAGCCTGTGCGTAGGGACGGGCGACGGTAATCGATTCAGCCATAGCAGTGCCTAGATTTCCGCGGCCAGCTTGTTGAGCAGTTCGGCATGCGCGCTTTCATCGACCTCGCGCTCCAGCACCTTGCCGGCGCCGACCAACGCAATGGAGACAACCTGTCCGCGCAGGTCTTCCTTTACCCGGTTTACCTCCTGCTCGATCTCGGCCTGCGCTGCAGTCATCAGGCGGTCGCCCTCGGCGCGCGCATCGTCCTTGGCCTCGTCGACAATCTCTGCGGCACGCTTATCGGCGCGGTTGATGATCTCGCCGGCCTGTGCCTTGGCCTCGTGCAGGATTTCCCTGGCGCGCTCCTCGGCCAGCTCCTTCTCGTGCTTGCCGCGATCGGCCGCTGCCAGGCCATCAGCGATCTTTTTCCTGCGCTCGTCCAGCGCACCCATGATCGGCGGCCAGACAAACTTCATGCAGAACCAGACAAAGACAATAAAGGTAATCGACTGTCCGATCAGTGTCGCATTGAAATTCATGCTTGTACCTCGTGAAGCAAACGGTTAGCCGGGTTACGAGACCACCGCGAACATGACGTACATGGCCAGGCCAACAGCGATCATCGGCACCGCGTCAACCAGACCCATGACGATAAAGAACTGGGTACGCAACATCGGGATCAGTTCCGGCTGGCGCGCGGCGCCTTCCAGGAAGCGGCCGCCAAGGATACCAATACCGACCGCGGCACCCAACGCACCGAGGCCCATCATCAAGGCGCCTGCAATATAAAGTAATGCGTTTTCCATGTTTTTCTCCTAGATTTACGTACTATTGAATTTAAAAGTCAGTGATGTTCCTGGTGCGCCATATCCAGGTACACGATGGTCAGTGTCATGAAGATGAACGCCTGCAGGGTAATGATCAGGATGTGGAATATGGCCCAGCCAAGTTGCAGCAGACCGCCGAACGCACCCATTACCATGCCGCCGCCGTACATCAGCGCGATCAGGATGAAAATCATTTCACCGGCATACATGTTGCCGAACAGTCGCAGTGCCAGCGAGATCGGCTTGGCGATCAGCGTGACGCCTTCCAGCAGCAGGTTGATCGGGAACATCCACTTCGGAAACGGCTGAAACGCCAGTTCACCGAAAAATCCGCCAAACCCCTTAATCTTGATGCTGTAGTACAGCACCAGCACGAACACCGACAGCGACAGGCCAAAGGTCACGTTCGGGTCGGTGGACGGTACAATCTTGAGGTGACTGACACCCAGCAAGTTGGCCAGCAACGGAATATGATCAACAGCCAGCAGGTCCATGGCGTTCATCAGGAAGATCCAGATAAACAGCGTCAGTGCAAGCGGCGCGACCAGCGGGTTGCGGCCACTGAATGAACCGCGCACGCTGTCGTCGATGAATTCGACCACCCATTCGACAAAGTTCTGCCAGCCGGACGGTGTATCGACCGAGGCGGTCTTCGCCGCCATGCGGAACAGCATGAGGAACAATGCGCCCAGGCCGATGGAAAACAGCATGCTGTCAACATTGATGGCCCAGAATCCCATCGAGGCGGCATCTTCTGCACTGTGCGCGAAACCCCAGTGACCGGCATGCTCGTGACCGGCCGGAAACTGCCCGTAAGTCAGGTTGGTCAGGTGGTGCTTGATGTATCCAGAGGCTGTCAGTGCATCAGATGCCATGGCTTGCAGACTTTCCTTTCATCTCCAAAAACACGAGGGCCAGTTGGCCCACAACAAATCCCGTCAGCAGCGCCAGCGGGTCGAGCTTCAAGACACCCAGCCCCAGCGCGAACAGCAGGGCAACCAGTAAAAAGCGCTCCAGCGCACTGCGATACAGCAGCCGCAGGCTTTGCCCGGCACTCAGTGCGCGTCCGGCGTCGGCACCGTGGCGCCGCCACAGCAGCCAGCCGATGTTGAGCAGCGCCGTCAAGCCGCCAAACCACACCGATCCCGCCTGGAATCCCCCGTAAATCGTGAAAAAAACGATCGAGGTAACAGCCACCAGTGCCAGCTGCAGCACGGCCAGCCTGCGGATCTCGCCCGTGAATGACATAATAATCATTCTGCAAACAATAAGTTACGTCTTTATGTCGGGCCACGACGGCCCATATCAGACGTCCTGGATGGCCGTTGAAACGACCACAAGGCAGCCGGGGATTATAAAGACGGCCGAGGGGAGGGGTCAATCAATTATGGCAAATCGGTACCGCGATCACTGGATATGGGCAAGAATGCCGTCCAGCTCATCGAGACTGTTATAGCGGATTTCCAGCTTGCCCTTGCCGCCGCGGCCAGGCCGGATCTGCACGCTGGCACCGAGTTTGTCTGCCAGGCGGTTCTCCAGCTGGCGGATATCCGGATCCTTGCGCGGCGGCGCCTTTGCCGTGCGCGGCTGCAGCAATTGCCTGACCAGCCCCTCGGTGGCGCGCACGCTCAATCCGCGTGCGATCACCTTGCGCGCCGCTTCCAGCTGGGTGGCGCCAGCCAGTGACAGCAGGGCGCGGGCGTGGCCCATTTCCAGCTCGCCCTGCTCGACCATCGTCCTGACGCCGTCGTCCAGATCCAGCAAGCGCAGCAGGTTACTCACGGCGGCACGCGAACGGCCGACAGCCTCCGCGGCCTGTTCGTGAGTGAGTTCAAACTCGCGAATGAGTCGTTCCAGAGCACGGGCTTCTTCCATCGGATTGAGATTTTCGCGCTGGATGTTCTCGATCAGCGCAATGGCAATGGCCGCCCGGTCTTCCACCTCGCGCACGATGGCCGGGATTTCGTGCAGCCCGGCCAGCTGTGCTGCACGCCAGCGGCGCTCGCCGGCGATAATCTCGTAACCGCTGTCACTGACCCGGCGCACCACGATCGGCTGCAACACACCCTGTGCACGGATGGAGTCGGCCAGGTCATCAAGTGATTCCTTGTGCATGTCGACGCGCGGCTGGTACTTGCCGCGCGAGATGATATCGACCGGCAGGATGCACATCGTACCATCGCCAACGATAGCGGGAGCCTGTACAGCGGCAGGCGCCGCATCCGATACCGCACGCAACGCGGCCGGCCCCTGTTCCTGTGGCGGGCGGGCGGCGGGTGCAGAACGTGCGCTTGAACCCAGCAATGCATCCAGACCCCGACCCAAACCGCGTTTTTTTGCTGCCATAGTAGTAACTACCGTATCTGGTTAATGTATGACGATGTCAGGCACTGGTTTCCGTGGCTGGTGCAGACGCCTGCTCCGGCGCCGCGCTGACCGGTGCGGCGGTCGACTCACGCCGCAGGTACTCGCCGGCCAGTGCCAGGTAGGCCAGTGCACCACGCGAATTCTTGTCATAGCGCAACACCGGCAGCCCGTGACTGGGCGCTTCCGCCAGCCGCACGTTGCGCGGGATGATGGTGCGATACAGCCGGTCACCGAAATGTTCCTGTAACTGCGCCGAGACATCCATGGCCAGGTTGTTACGCGCATCGAACATGGTGCGCAACAGCCCCTCGATGGCCAGCTCCGGATTGACGGCCATACGCACCTGCTCCACTGTATCGAGCAGTGCGGACAGCCCTTCCAGTGCGTAATACTCACACTGGATCGGAATGAATACGCTGTGTGCCGCAGCCAGTGCATTGACCGTGAGCATATTCAGCGATGGCGGGCAATCGATGAGGATCAGCTCATAGTCGTTCTGCACATAGCTGAGCGCAGCGCGCAGGCGGCGTTCACGATCTTCCTTGTCTATCAGTTCTACTTCCGCCGCAGTCAGGTCCGCGTTAGCCGGCAACAGGTCATAACCGGCCGCGGTGGCATTGATGATCACACTGCGGATCGGCACATGCCCGAGCAGCACGTCATAGCCGGTATATTCCAGCGCGTGCTTGTCGATGCCGCTGCCCATGGTGGCATTACCCTGTGCATCCAGATCAACGAGCAATACACGCCGCCCGGTCTCGGACAGCGAGGCGGCAAAATTTACGCTGGTGGTGGTCTTGCCGACACCGCCTTTCTGGTTGGTGACCGCGATTATCCTGCCCATCAGACCGGCGTCTCCTGCCCGTTACCATTTGGCCGCATAGTAACGACGTGTCGCTCGGCGTCCAGGCCCGGCACCTTCAGTGCCATGACATCCGCAACCACACCGGTATCCCCCAGGCACTCGATTTCCGTCATCGGATAAACGCCCTTCATTGCCAGCATGCACCCACCGTCATTACAGAGATGCGATGCGTAGCGGTAATAATCAGGCAGGTCCGAAAACGCGCGACAGATCGTGGTATCAAACAGCGCGTCCGGCCGGTACTCGTCGACACGCACGCTTTCCAGCCTGACATTGTCCAGCTTGAGGATGCCGAGTGTCTGTTGCACAAAACGCAGTTTTTTGCTGCTGCTGTCCAGCAGCACGAATTCACGCTCCGGACAGGCGATCGCCAGCGGAATGCCTGGCAAACCCGCGCCGGTACCGATATCCAGGATACGATCACCGCGCAGGTGTTCAACGACCGACAGGCTGTCGAGGATATGACGAGTAATGATATCGGTCGGTTTGCGCACCGATGTCAGGTTGTAGACCCGGTTCCAGTTCATCAGCTCGGTGACGTACTCCATCAGCAGCTCGTCACCACCGAGCCGCTCTTCCAGGCCCAGCTCCAGAATACCGTCATCCAGTAATTCGCCGGGGTCAACAAAATTATTGTTTCGGCCCTTGCGATTGCGGTTATAGAGTCCGGTATACATTTTCTCTCGTTTGCGTTTACAAGACGCTATGCGCGCTTGCGTGCCTGCCGGTGTTTTTTTATGTGTATCAGTAACAGCGACACTGCCGCCGGCGTAACTCCCGGGATGCGTGCGGCCTGGCCTATCGTTTGCGGCCTGACGTCATCGAGTTTCTCGCACACTTCGTTGGACAGGCCACGCACTGCATTGTAATCGAAATTTACCGGCAATGTTTGCTCCTGGTAACGCCGCTGGCGCTCGATTTCATCATGCTGGCGCGCCAGGTAACCCGCATATTTCGCCTGGATCTCCACCTGCTCCGCCACCACGGAATCCGTCACGCCGGGACCGATTGTGTCGATACCGGTCAGGTCATGGTAGCCCAGGCCGGGTCGGCGCAGCAGTTCAGCGGCGAACTGCTCGCGCACCAGCGGTTTTTCCAGCTGTTCCGACAGTGCCCGGGCAGCGGCGGAATCCGGCCGTACCAACAATACTTCCAGGCGCCGCTGTTCACGCTCAATGGCTTCACGTTTCTCGCTGAAAGCCCGCCAGCGCCGCTCCCCGACCAGGCCAAGTTCACGGCCGGCCGGCGTCAGCCTCAGGTCGGCATTGTCCTGGCGCAACAGCAGCCGGTATTCGGCGCGGCTGGTAAACATGCGGTAGGGCTCGCTGGTGCCGCGCGTGACCAGGTCGTCGATCAGCACACCGATGTAGGCCTCGTCGCGGCGCGGCGTCCAGGTCTCACGCTGCTGCACCTGACGTGCCGCGTTCAGTCCCGCGATCAACCCCTGTGCCGCGGCCTCCTCGTAGCCGGTCGTGCCATTGATCTGGCCGGCAAAGAACAGGCCCTGGATCAGCTTCGTCTCCAGCGAATGCTTCAGGTCGCGCGGGTCGAAATAGTCGTATTCGATGGCATAACCCGGACGCGTGATGTGTGCCCGCTCAAAACCCGCAATGGAATGCACCAGCGCCTGCTGGACATCGAACGACAGGCTGGTCGAGATGCCGTTTGGATATACCTCATGCGTATCCAGCCCTTCCGGCTCGATAAAGATCTGGTGGGAAGCACGCTCGGCAAAGCGCACCACCTTGTCTTCAATCGACGGACAATAGCGTGGCCCGGCCCCCTCGATGGCGCCTGAATACATGGGTGAATCGGCCAGTCCGGCACGGATGATGTCGTGGGTCTGTTCGTTGGTATGCGTGATATGGCAACTGACCTGGCGTGGATGATCGGCGGCACTGCCCATGAATGACATCACCGGCAGCGGCTCATCACCGGGTTGTGCCTCAAGTTGTGCAAAATCGATGCTGCGCCCGTCGATGCGTGGCGGCGTGCCGGTCTTGAGCCTTGCCACCCGTAGTGGCAGTTCGCGCAGGCGCCGTGCCAGTGCATTGGCCGGTGGATCCCCGGCCCGCCCGCCGGCGTAACTGTTTGGCCCGATGTGTATGCACCCGCCAAGAAAGGTACCTACCGTCAATACCACGGTGCTCGCTGTAAGGCGCAGCCCCATCGCCGTGACCACACCCTTCACCTGGTCACCCTCAACGAGCAGGTCGTCAACGGCCTGCTGGAGCAGTTGCAGTCCCGGCTGCTGCTCCAGCGCACACCGCACGGCCTGGCGGTACAACACCCGGTCGGCCTGGGCACGCGTGGCACGCACCGCCGGACCCTTGCTCGCGTTCAATACCCGAAACTGGATGCCGGCCCGGTCTGCCACCTGCGCCATCAGGCCACCCAAGGCGTCGATCTCCCGCACCAGGTGACTTTTACCGATGCCGCCGATGGCCGGGTTGCAGCTCATCTGACCCAGTGTTTCCAGGTTATGCGTAAGCAGCAGCGTACGCACACCACTGCGCGCGGCCGCCAGCGCAGCCTCGGTGCCGGCATGCCCGCCACCGACCACGATAACGTCATAGTGTGTGTTCGCTGCTGTCACTTTCTTCAGTTTCCGCTCGCAAAGCCAGAATTCTACGCCCCGCCCGGAACAACGGGCAATGCTGCATGAAAATAAGTCCAGACCCCAAAAATACAGTATACCAAGGACTATATATTGGTATATGTTGTGTTAGAATCCGCTCAAAGCTACTACATAAGGTTATGGGGATGAGACTTCTTGAGCTTGGGCGCAATGCGGGCGACGCAGAGTTACCCGCGTCCGTGGTATTGCAGGAACCACCTGAAACACCAGCCAGAACCCGGCGTACGCTGAAAAAGCCGGCCACCGGGCAGGCCACACCGGGCGCAACTCGCGTCTTTCCAGTCAATCCCCTCCCACCGTCAGGCCCGGCTCGCCGCAAGCAGATCAACCTGGAACAGTTGCAACAGCGCATCGAGGTACTGGAGCAACGCATCCAGATGCGGCTGATGAAACAGGGCGATGCCGCAAAAAAGGAGGATCTGGAACAGCTCCAGAAGCGCATGAAACTGCTCGAGCGCCGCATCGACACCGAACTATGGACCGCCCGGCAGCGCGAACACACCCTGCTCGAGATGGTCGCAAAACCCCCGTTGAAAACCGTTATTCACCAGCGTGCCCGGCGGCTGTGTACCCGTGTTCCGCACACATGCTGGTGTTGGTTCAAGGCCTTCGGCAAGGAGTGGTGGCTGGATTGCCAGCCGCTGTGGTGGCCGAAGTTTGCCGCCGCCTGGCGGGAGGCGCTCGCACAAGCGCGGCGCTGAGCTACTTCACCGCGACCACACGCAATCCGGACCACAGCAGCGCCAGCTGCTGGCCGTACATGGCGCCGATTGCGGCCGGGTTGGCATGCTGCATGGCCAGCGGCACACCATAAAATATGGATACCAGTGCCACCATGGCCGCTGCGATCGCTGTGTTTGCCGGTAGGTCGCCCTGGTCAATTGCGTCCTGCAGGGCATTGCGCAGCAAGCTTTCCAGGCTGTCATCCGCCAGGTCTTCGATGCCTGCCAGATCAGAAAATGCCATCAGGCGTTCCGCCAGGGTGATTTCCATCCCCTGGCTGCGTTCCCGGGCGCGTGCCTCGTGCGCAATAATCTCACCCATCAGGCCCGGCTTCTTCTGAATCTGGATCGAGGTATAGCGGAACAGGGCCTCGATCACCGCCAGCCCTTTCTGCTGCTCCGCGGCCTGGCGCCCGTACCAGTTCAGCTCCAGTGTCCACAAGCGGTCCAGGTAAATGATCAGGTCTTCCTTCTTCGGAAAATAATTGAAGAAGGTCGCCTCGGAAATCTGTACCCGCTCGCACAGGGTCTTGACCGAAAGCGTCTCGAATGACGCCGCCTCCAGGTGCCGCGTGGCTGCATCCGCCAGCGACAGCCGGGTGCGGGCAAACTTGCGCTCGCGCAGGGTAGGTTTGTGGCCGG
>CBEULV010000034.1:0-14749 GCA_965544015.1 uncultured Gammaproteobacteria bacterium
GGGTCAAAGTGTTTTCCGCTGATGCTCTCCATGTAGTCCAGGGCCGCCTGTGTAGACCAGGCATTTTTATAGGGGCGTTCTGAAACGAGGGCATCGTAGACATCGGCAACGGCAACAATGCGTGCTTCAATCGGAATCTCGTCACCTGCGAGACCGTTCGGATATCCGGTCCCGTCAAATTTCTCATGGTGACCCAGTGCGATTACGGCGCCCATTTGCAGAAACTTGGACGGGCTGTCCTTGAGTATGTCATACCCGATAATGGTGTGGCTTTTCATTGCCTCGAATTCTTCCGGCGTCAGCTTGCCTGGTTTCAACAGGATCTCGTCGCGGATGCCGATTTTCCCGATGTCATGCATCGGTGCGGCCATCTCGATAACCTCCGCTTCTTCGTGAGAAAGGCCAAGCTCTTCGGCAATAATGTGTGAGTATTTGGCCATGCGGATAATATGGTTGCCTGTTTCTTCATCACGGTATTCGCCTGCCCTGGCAAGTCGCAACAGGGTTTCGCGTTCACGCAACCGAATTTCACTGGTTGCCTCTGCAACGCGGCGTTCCAGCCAGCGGGAACGGTCACTGATGATCTTGTACTGTTGATGCTGCGTAAGCATGTTGCGGCAGCGTGCCCGGCACTCATGGTGGTCAACCGGTTTCATCAGGAAATCAGTTGCACCGGCACCCAAAGCGTCATAGCGTATATTGCGATCCTCTATTGAGGTCACCATGATGACCGGGACGTGGGCCGAAGCGGGGTTCAGGCGGAACTTGCGTATAAATTCGATACCGTTCATTTCCGGCATCTTGTAGTCAACCAGTACAAGATCCACAGGATTCTTTACGGTCCATGCCAGCGCCTCGACAGGGTTTGCAAAATCCTGCAGCTTGAGGTTCTGTTCGATAGTGCTGACCAGTTGTTTAAGGATTTGCCGGCTCGTCTGCTGGTCATCGATTATCAGAATTGTGCTCATGTAGCCGACCTCGAAATTTCCTGAAAAAAGTGTTCCACATACGTGCCCCCTGGCGCCGGTTGACTTGATGCAGCCATGGGTGGTTATGCGTCGTGCCTCGTAACTGTCTGATTACACAAACAAGTTATATGTCCTCTTGCGCTGTCTGGTATCGGCACAAATGGGGGGAAACTTAAGAGATTCAGGAGGATATACGTTGAAAAAGGGCGTCCGCGGCGGGCAGGCCCAAGTCCTTCTGCGGGCCAGTGCGGCTATCCGTGTTGCGGCATGTTGCTCCGCCTGTAGAATACTGCCAACTTGATTACAGGGTTGTTTATGGATACTCATTCCAAAGGCGCGGGCAAGAGTCCGTCCATGCTGGATGTGCTGGGAAGCGTGCTGGCGAGCATGTTTGGTGTGCAGAGTAACCGCAAGCGTGAAGAGGATTTCACGCACGGCAAGCCATCTCAGTACATTATTATCGGCTTACTGGTAACGGCTGTCTTTGTGCTGACGGTGTGGGGCGTGGTCAGCCTGGTGATGAAGCTCGCCGGTCTCTGATTCAGAGCGCCTGGATCTTCTCCTGCTGGGTCTGCAGGTTGCCGATAGCAGCCTGCAACTCCGTGGCGCGTGCCTGTTCTTTCGCCACGACTTCCTGCGGCGCCTTGTCAACGAAGCTGCTGTTCGAGAGTTTTTTCTCGCAGCGTTCCAGCTCGTCCTTTTTCCGCTCCAGCTCCCTGGTTAGCCGGGCAAGTTCGGCGTCCTTGTCAATCAGTCCGGCAAGCGGTATCAGTAACTTCATGTTGCCAACCAGTGCGGTTGAGGACTCGGGGGCAGTCTCGTCCGCACCCAGCCAGGTGACCGATTCGATCCGGCCCACGCTGGTCAAATATTGAAGGTTGCGGTCCAGGCGTGCCTGGTCGGCTCCTGAGCCACTTTCGAGCAGCACAGGCAGGAGTTTGCGTGGGTCGATGTTCATGCCGCTGCGAATCTTGCGCACGCCGATAATGAAATCCTTCACCCAGTTGATTTCGTCCATCGCTTCCGTATCAATGGCGGACGGATCGGGTACCGGGTAGGGCTGGCGCATGATGGTCTCGCCGGTAACGCCTGCCTGGGGTGCGATGCGCTGCCAGATTTCCTCGCTGATAAACGGTGTGAACGGGTGAATCAGCCGCAACACGGCTTCCATGACACGGACCAGGGTCTGGCGTGTGCCGCTTACTGCTTCCGGAGAGCTGTTGCTGTCGGTTAATACCGGCTTTGAGAGTTCCAGGTACCAGTCGCAGTACTCGTCCCAGATAAAGGTGTACACCGCCTGCGCGGCCAGGTCGAAGCGGTAGCTCTCGATTGCGGAGATGACTTCCTGTTCGGTCTGCTGCAGTTGGCCGATGATCCAGCGGTCTGCGGCGCTCAGTTCAACATCGGCACCGGACTGACCGCAGTCCTGATCCTCGGTATTCATCAACACGTAACGCGCCGCATTCCACAGCTTGTTGCAGAAATTCCGGTAACCCTCGATCCGGCCAAGATCGAAGTTGATGTCCCGCCCGGTCGAGGCCAGTGCCACAAAGGTGAAGCGCAGGGCGTCTGTGCCATAGGCCGGAATCCCGTCAGGGAAGTCCTTGCGGGTCATCTTCTCGATCCGGTCGGCCATATGCGGCTGCATCAGCGCGGAACGGCGCTTGGCGACCAGCGACTCCAGGTCGACGCCATCGATCAGGTCGATCGGGTCCAGCACGTTGCCCTTGGACTTGGACATCTTGTTGCCATGCGCATCGCGCACCAGGCCATGGATGTAGATTTCATGGAACGGTACCTCATCCATGAACTTCAGGCCCATCATGATCATGCGCGCAACCCAGAAGAAGATGATGTCAAAACCGGTGACCAGCACGCTGGTCGGGTAGAAGGTCCTCACCGCATCGGTCTGCTGTGGCCAGCCCAGCGTACTGAATGGCCACAGTGCCGAGGAGAACCAGGTGTCGAGGACATCCTCGTCCTGCCTGAGCAAGACTTCGGCGCCCAGGCCATGTTTGGTACGTGCTTCCTCCTCGCTGCGGCCGACGTAGATGTTGCCGTCTTCATCGTACCAGGCCGGAATGCGGTGGCCCCACCAGATCTGGCGCGAGATGCACCAGTCCTGGATGTTGCGCATCCATTCATAGTAGGTGTTCTTCCAGTTGTCTGGCACAAAGCGGATGGTGCCATCTTCCACTGCCTTGATGGCCGGTTCCGCAAGCGGGCCGATTTTTACGAACCACTGGTCGGTCAGGTAGGGTTCCACGACTGCGCCGGAGCGATCACCGCGTGGCACCATCAGTCGGTGGTCCTCGATCTTTTCCAGCAGGCCCTGTGCTTTGAGGTCGGCAACGATCTGCTTGCGTGCCGCAAAACGATCCATGCCGCGGTAGTTGCTCTTGATTTCGCCATTGATGCAGGCATCAACAGTGAAGATATTGATCATCGGCAGGTTGTGGCGCTGACCCATGGCATAGTCATTGAAGTCATGCGCCGGTGTGATCTTTACGCACCCGGTCCCGAATTCCGGGTTGACATAGTCATCGGCAATGATCGGGATTTCGCGGTCGGTCAGTGGCAGGCGGATGGTCTTGCCAATCAGGTCCTGGTAGCGTTCATCATCCGGGTGTACTGCCACCGCGGTGTCACCGAGCATGGTTTCCGGGCGCGTGGTGGCGACCACCAGGTGACCTGAGCCATCGGCAAGCGGATAACGCATGTGCCAGAGGTGGCCGGACTCTTCTTCGGAAATCACTTCCAGGTCGGAGACGGCGGTGTGCAGTACCGGGTCCCAGTTCACCAGGCGTTTGCCGCGATAGATCAGGTCATCCTCGTAGAGCCGCACGAAGACTTCCTTGACCGCATCCGACAGTCCCTCGTCCATGGTGAAGCGTTCACGCGACCAGTCCAGCGATGAGCCCATACGGCGCAGCTGGCGGGTGATGGTGCCGCCGGATTCCTGCTTCCATTCCCAGATGCGCTTGATGAATTCCTCGCGTCCCAGGTCATGACGGGTGGTTTCCTGTAATGCCAGCTGGCGTTCAACCACCATTTGTGTCGCTATGCCGGCATGATCAGTGCCGGCCTGCCACAGGGTGTTGTCCCCGCGCATGCGGTGGTAACGGATCAGGGCATCCATCAGTGTGTCCTGGAAGGCATGGCCCATATGCAGGCTGCCGGTGACATTCGGCGGCGGGATCATGATGCAGTAAGGCTTCCCGCTGCCGGACGGCTCGAAGTGGCCGTTCCGTTCCCAGCTTTCATACCAGTGTTGTTCGATGGCGTGCGGGTTGTAGATCTTGTCCATGTGTACTCAGGCCAGGTTTGTCCGGCCAGTATGGCCAAAGCCGGCGATTATACCTGAAGGGGCGTGATTTGCCCGGTGTGGTGTCAGGGGGAAACGCCTTCGTCCTGCATTACCCTGGCAAGCAACTCGGGCAGGGTTTGTTCCAGCTGTTGGCGGACCAGTTCGAAGGAATGCACGCTGTTGTTCTCCAGCGCCTGGCTGATGGCATTCTCGATGGCGACACCCAGTACCTGTTCCATCTGCAGGCGGATGCTGCGGGTCAGTTCCGTTGCGACGGCATCGAGCTGTTGCTGGAAGATTTCGCTGGCCAGCAGCTCATCGACGATTTCAGCCGTGGTCAGCTCCGGGAGCTGCGGATCGGTCGCCAGCTCATCGGCGGCCAGCAGTTCATCTTCCCATACCCGGTCCGCCAGGATCGGCAGGCCGTCGGCATCCAGCGCCAGTTCGGTGGATTGATTGCTCATAGTTTGTGCGTGTTCAGGGTGTAGCCCCGGTCCTGGTAATAGCGATAGCGTTCCCGCGCGGCGGCGCGGGCGCTGTCGTCGGCAGCCACCGGCTCAACCACCCGGCTGAAACGGCTGAAGAAAGATGGCACCTCGCTGGACAGATTGATCAGCACATCGTCGCTGCCTTCCGGTTCAATGTCCTGCCCGAGCAGGACGGGTTGCCCGGCGGCATTGCCTTCCGCATAGATGGCATGCGGCAAAAAGCTGCCGGCGCGGAAGGTCCATAGCAGGTCATCGAGCTGCTTCAGCTGGGCAGGGGAGTCGGTATGGATATAGACCTGGCACCCCTGCTTATAGGCCTTTTCCGTCAGGCGGCAGGCGAACATTGGCCGTGCCTGCGGCTGACTGTCCTTCAGGATGTAGAAGTCGACCTGGGTCATCTGTCGCTGCAGCGATTAATCAGGAACTGGGTCAGCAGGGATACCGGGCGGCCGGTGGCGCCTTTTTCCTTGCCACCTTTCCAGGCTACCCCGGCGATATCGAGGTGCGCCCACTGGTATTTTTTGGTGAAGCGTGACAGGAAGCAGGCAGCGGTAATGGTGCCTGCATCGCGGCCGCCGATGTTGGCCATGTCGGCAAAATTGCTGTCCAGTTGTGACTGGTAGTTATCCCACAATGGCAAGTGCCAGGCACGATCGCCGGCAGTTTCACCCGCAGCCAGAAGGTCTTCAGCCAGTGCATCGTTGTTACTTAACAGGCCCGCAGCATGACTGCCCAGTGCGACGACACAGGCGCCGGTGAGGGTGGCAATGTCGACCACCACGTCGGGATTGAAGCGGTCGCTGTAGGTGAGGGCATCACACAGGATCAGGCGCCCCTCGGCGTCGGTGTTGAGTACCTCGATGGTCTGTCCCGACATGCTGGTAACGATGTCACCCGGCTTGCTGGCGCGTCCGCCCGGCAGGTTCTCTGTGGCGGGGATGACGCCAACCACGTTGATCGGCAGCCCCATCGTGACGCAGGCCTTGAGTGTGCCCAGTACGCTGGCGGCGCCGCACATATCAAATTTCATTTCATCCATCGCCGCAGATGGCTTGATGGAGATGCCGCCCGAGTCAAAAGTGACGCCTTTGCCGACCAGTACCACCGGTTTGTCGCCGGTCTGTCCGCCGCTGTATTCCAGTGTGATCAGTTTGGCCGGTTCATCGCTGCCCATGGCGACCGAGAGCAGGGCGCCCATGCCGAGCTTTTTCATGCCCGCAACGTCCATGACGCTGACTTTCAGTTGCTTGCTCGACTTGCCGAGTTCGCTGGCCTGTGCAGCCAGGTAGGTCGGTGTGCAGATATTGCCCGGCAGGTTGCCCAGCCTGCGTGCCATTTCCACGCCGGCGGCAATTGCCTCGCCGTCAGCCAGTGCCTGTTGTGCGGTTTGCTGGTCATCCGCCGCAACGTTGATAGCAAGCCGGCGCAGTTGGCGGGCGGGCCTGTCCTTTTTGCTTTTCAGTTCGTCGGGCGTGTAGAGCGCCCCCTGGCTGGCCTCGGCCTGTGCGCGAACCTTGTGGTAGTTATCGCAGTCGCTGACATCGAGTTCGGCCAGGAAGCTGATCGCGTCACTGGCGCCGGAATTGTTGGCTGCCTGCGCGGCGTCGGCCACGGCCTTGCGGTAGGCGTTGGCATTGAATTTCCCTGTCTTGCCGCAACCGACCAGCAGTGCGCGTTCACATTTGGCGCCGCGTGGATAGTGCACCAGCAGTGTCTGGCCGGCCTTGCCCTCCATTTCACCGTCCTTCAGCAGTTTCGAGAGCAGTCCCCTTGTGGTCCTGTCAAAGCGGCTGGCGGCATCCGAGAGCTTGCGACGTTCAAATACACCGAGGATGACGCAGCCGGATTTCACAGTTCCCGGGTTTTCATGCTTGATGGTGAATTTCATGCAACACTCCTCGTCAGGTCGTTCTTGTGATTGCGGTTTGCAGGCCTTGTGTTATACGGTAGCCACAGTCTGAACGGGCGCTTCCAAAGCTATCAGTATTATCGGTGGAGTGTACTGGAAGCAGCTGTGTTTTTCATATAGCTGACGGGTATGGGTGCATGTTGCGAGTTTTCGATCGTTACCTGCTCAAAGAGGTAATCAATGGCTGGCTTGCGGTCACCGTCGTGCTGTGGCTGGTGCTGGTCAGCAACCGCCTGGTTCGGTATCTCGCGGATGCCGCGGAAGGCGACATTCCCGGTGACGTGATATTCGGTCTGTTGATGCTCAAGATGGTCTGGTACCTGGTGCTGGTGATGCCATTTGCCCTGGCGCTTGGCGTGATGCTCGGGCTGGGACGCCTATACCGCGATAACGAGATGGTGGTGATGTCCGCCTGTGGCGTGGGCCCCGGGCGCATTTACAAGCCGCTGCTCGGTTTTGGCCTGTTGGTAGCCCTGGTGCTGGCCTGGCTGGCGCTGTATGTCAGCCCCGAGGTGCAGGGTATGAGCCATCGCCTCAAGGCCAGTGCGGAACAGCAGGCCGACCTGAAAGTACTGGGCGCCGGACGCTTTAATGACCTGCAGGGTGGTAAGGTGACCTTCTATGCCGAGCGGCTGTCCGATGACCGCAAGCGCATGGAAAACCTGTTCATTACCATCCGGCATGAGGATCAGCCGCAACGCCTGCCCCAGTTGCTGACAGCAAAAACGGCCCATCGCATGCTGGATGAACGGACCGGTGAGGATTTCCTGGTGTTACTGGACGGGTACCGTTACGAGGGCAGGCCGGGGGAGGCCGACTATCGCATCATGCAGTTCAGCAAGTACGGCGTGCGCGTGGACCTGCCCGATATTGCCGTGTACGACGATCCCCGTGAGGCAACCCCGTCCCTGCACTTGCTGAACTCCAGTGATCCCTGGGACATTGCCGAGCTGCAGTGGCGTCTGTCGATGCCGGTGTCAGTGATTGCCCTGTTGTTGCTGGCTGTGCCGCTGTGTCGTACCGGACCGCGCCAGGGGCGCTATGGCCGGCTGGTGCTGGCCATCCTGCTGTTCGTGATCTATTACAACCTGCTCGGCATCGCCAAGGTGTGGGTGGGCAAGGGGGTGGTGCCGCCACAGGTCGGCCTGTGGTGGGTGCCGTTGCTTCCGGTGTTGCTTGCCGTGCTGCTCTACAAGGGCGGGCGGGTAGCCTGCCGGCTGGGGTTGACCCGATGAAATTGATCGATCGTTACATTGCCGGCACCGTGGTCAATGGCACCCTGATCGCTTTGCTGGTCGTGGTGGGTCTGGATATTTTTTTCAACGTCATCGACCAGGTCGAGAACGTGGGCAAGGGCGGCTACACCATGGCGACCTTGCTGCAATATGTTGCCCTGACCACACCACAGAGCCTGTATGAGCTGTTTCCAATGGCGGCATTGCTTGGCTGCCTGATGGGGATGGGGGCGCTTGCTGCCAACAACGAGCTGATTGCGATGCGTGCCAGTGGTCTGTCGATCTGGCGTATCGTGCGCTCGGTGATGCAGGCCGGGGTGCTGATGCTGGTGGTTGCCGTATTTGTTGGCGAGGTGATTGCGCCGGTTGCCGAACAATATGGCCAGCACCTGCGTGTTGCCGCAACCGACCGGGGGGTGAGCTTCCTGGGCAGTCGCGGTCTGTGGGTGCGCGATGACAGGCGCTTTATCAATGCCCGACGTGTACTTGACCAGTCCAGTCTTGCCGACCTGACAGTGTACGAGTTCGATGATGCCTCCCATCTCAGGGAAGCGACGCGCGCCACGCATGCCGAGTTCCTGGATGGTCACTGGATCCTGCACGGCGTGCGTCAGTCGGCCTTTTCGGATGCGGGCGTAACAGTCAGTCACACCGACACCCTGACCTGGCCGTCGTTACTGACGCCGGACCTGCTTGGTATTGTGATGCTGAAACCGAAGAACATGTCCGCCGCCGATATCAACCAGCTGGTCGACTACCTCGATGAGAATGGCCTGGACACCCGGCAATACCGCTTTGCCTTCTGGGGTCGCTTTATGACGCCGATTTCCTCGCTGGTGATGCTGTTCATCTCGGTGCCATTCGTGTTCAGCGGCCTGCGCTCGGTCGGTGCCGGTCAGCGTATTTTTATCGGTGTCATGGTGGGGTTTGGTTTTTACATCCTCAGCCAGGTCGCCGGTCAGATGGGGCAGGTATACGGACTGCCGCCGCTGGCGACCATGTTGGCGCCGAACACGATATTCGTATTGCTGGGCATTTACGCGATCCGGCGGCTGTAAAAAAATCTCGCGCACGACTGCATGGAAGATGCACATCCCTGTACATCGCGCGATGGTTTTGTCGGAGAAAAGATCGCGGATAATATCCGCTCCTACAGGCCTGTCTTATTATTGCAGGAGCGCTTATCAAGCGCGATTCTTTTCCTGTTTCGGCAATACCACAATCACCGATTCCGAAAAGCGGTCATACAGCGTCATGTGCTCTCGATCGACCAGCATCCAGAAAAAACCCAGACCGCCCAGTGCCAGTGACGGGATCGCCAGCATGAAGCGCAGCAGGGCTTGCCAGATTGTGATGGGGCGTCCATCCCGGCCTTGCACGCGCAGCCGCCAGGCGCGCATGCCCAGCGTCTGTCCGCCGTGCAGCCAGAACCAGGTATAGAAGGAAAAACAGATCAGGAACAGGAAGGTTCTGAAGAACGGGTTGTGGTAGGACAGTGTGCCACGAGTGAACATCATGATCAGTGCCGTGGCCACCAGCAAGGTGGATAACAGCAGCAGGCTGTCGTAGAACATGGCCATCAGGCGGCGAAACAGTCCGGCAGGCGGGTAGGGTGTGCCCTTGTCAGCCTGGTCCATTACGGTGATTCCTGTTGTAGCGCGGCTCGAGGAGTAGGTAAATGGCGCTCCCTAGGGGATTCGAACCCCTGTTACCGGCGTGAGAGGCCAGTGTCCTAACCACTAGACGAAGGGAGCATTTAGCCCGCAGGCTGGGAAGCGGTGGTATTATACGCGCACACTTTCCATCCACAAGCATCAAACGTGAGCGAAGCAGGACCTATCCCTACCGACAGCGCACCCAACATTATCCCCCGTTCGGCTCATCCCGTGTCCCGGGCCAATATCAGCCCGAACGCGCTGAAGGTGTTGTACCGCTTGAAGGATTCCGGCTACCAGGCGCACCTGGTGGGTGGTGGTGTGCGCGACCTGCTGCTGGGTCGGGAGCCCAAGGATTTCGATATCGCCACCGATGCCCACCCGGAGGACGTGCGGCGCCTGTTTCGAAACTGTCGCCTGATCGGGCGGCGTTTCCGGCTCGCACATGTCTTTTTCGGGCGCGAGATCATCGAGGTTGCCACCTTCCGCGCCATGCAGGATGCGGACAGCGGCGATGACGGCCACCACGTGGACGGGGAAGGGCGCATTGTGCGGGATAACGTCTACGGCACCATCGAGGACGACGCACTGCGTCGTGATTTCACTGTCAACGCGCTGTATTACAACATCGCGGACTTCTCGATTATCGATTACACCGGCGGGATGCAGGACATCGAAAGAGGGGTGTTGCGCCTGCTGGGTGATCCGGAGACCCGCTACCGTGAGGACCCGGTACGCATGCTGCGTGCGGTACGCTTTGCCGCCAAGCTGGGTTTTCGTATCGAGGCAGACACGGAACATCTGATACAGCCGCTGGGTCCGCTGCTCGGTGATATCCCGCCGGCACGCCTGTTTGACGAAATGCTCAAACTGTTCATGGGCGGCAGTGCGCTGGCGAATTTCGAGATGCTGCGCCATTACGACCTGTTCCGGCAGCTTTTCCCGCTGACCGAGCAGTCGCTCAGTCATGAAGAGAACCACTTTCCGCTGACCCTGATCAGTCGTGGCATGGCCAATACCGATGCGCGCATCGAGGCAGGCAAGCCGGTCACGCCGGCATTCCTGTTTGCCGTGTTCCTGTGGCATCCGGTACGCGAGCGCGCCGCGCAACTGGAAGCCGAGGGCCAGCATTCGGCGCAGGCCCTGCAGCATGCCGGTTCACAGATCATTGCCGAGCAGGCGCAGGTGATGGCAACGCCACGGCGTTTTTCGCTGCCCATGCGCGAGATCTGGATGTTACAGTTGCGGCTGGAGCAAAAGGGCGGCCGCCGTCGTGCGCGCGTCCTGGAACACCCGCGCTTTCGTGCCGCCTATGATTTCCTGCTGCTGCGCGGCGAGGCTGGTGAGGTGTCAAAAGACATCTGTGACTGGTGGACAGAGTTCCAGGAAACGCAGCCTGAACGGGGCGAGCAGCAACAACCGCGTACACGACCGCGCAGGAAGCGTCGTAACCGCTCCCGGCGCAAGCCGGAAGGAAAGGCCACATGACGATAAGAGTCTATATTGGTATCGGCAGTAACCTGGACGACCCGGTTGCGCAGGTAAAGGAAGCGATCGAGGAGCTGGAGGTCTTGCCGGACACTATTATGGAGGCCCGTTCCAGCCTGTACAGCAGCAAGCCCATGGGGCCGCAGGACCAGCCCGATTATGTCAATGCCGTGGTGGCGCTCGATACCCTGTTGTCACCCTCTGATCTGTTGCAGCGGTTGCAGCGTATCGAGGAGTTTCAGGGCAGGGAGCCAGGTGGTGAGCAGTGGGGACCGCGCATTGTTGATCTGGACCTGCTGATGTATGGCAAGAAGGTGATCGATACCGATGAACTGAAGGTGCCTCATCCCGGCATGCATGAGCGTGACTTTGTCATCATCCCGCTTGCCGAAATCGCGGGGAACATCAGCATACCGGGGCATGGTCTGGTGACGACTCTGATCAACACTGTCGAGAACCACTCACTCAAGAAATTGATTACCGGTTGATGAGCAAGGACCGTCCTGGTTATATCGTCATCGAAGGGCCGATCGGGGTTGGCAAGACCAGCCTGGCACAACGCCTGGCGCAGAGCTTCGAGACTGACCTGGTGCTGGAAGGTGCCAATGAGAACCCGTTCCTGGAGCGTTTTTACGAGGACCCGCGCAAGGGGGCCTTGCCGGCGCAGTTGTTCTTCCTGTTTCAGCGTGCGCGCCAGATGGAGAGCATGCTCCAGGCGGATATGTTCCAGCCGGTGCGGGTGTCCGATTTCCTGATTGAGAAAGATCGCCTGTTCGCCGAGCTCACCCTGGATGCCGAAGAGCTGAAACTCTACGAGCAGGTCTATGATCACGTCACCGTCGATGCGCCGGAACCGGACCTGGTGATCTACCTGCAGGCCCCGGTCGATGTGCTGCTCAAGCGCATCGCGCGGCGTGGCATCAAGTATGAGCGCAATATCGATGCCGGTTATCTGGACAGGCTGTCCGAGGCCTATGCGCGCATGTTTCTTCATTACGATGCGGCGCCGTTGCTGATCGTGAACGCCGCGCATATCAACCTGGTCGACAGTGACGCCGACTACGAGGCCCTGCTGGAGCAGATCCATTCCCCCCGCAAGGGCATGCAGTACTTCAACCCCATGTCGGCGTCCATCTGAACCCGCTGTTGGCACGTTTGCAATGACCAGTGATACCCCGATAACCCTTGCCACCCTGCAGGGCATGAAGGCGCAGGGTGAAAAGATCGCCAGTCTGACCGCCTATGATGCCGGGTTTGCGCAGTTGCTGGAATCTGCCGGGGTGGAACTGTTCATCGTCGGCGACTCGCTTGGCATGGTGCTGATGGGGCACGACTCGACCGTGCCGGTGAGTATGGACGATATGGTGTATCACGCGGCCAACGTGGCGCGGGTCGGGCGCAGGGCATACCGCGTGGTGGATCTCCCGTATCACAGTTATTCCGATGCCGGGCTGGCACTGGCCAACGCACAGCGCCTGGTCGATGCGGGCGGGGCGCACATGGTCAAGCTGGAAGGCGGCACCGCCATGGCCGGCATCGTCGAGACGTTGACCGGGCACGGCATCCCGGTGTGTGGCCACGTGGGTCTGCTGCCGCAATCGGTCGAGGAGTATGGCGGCTACAGGGTGCAGGGCCGGGATGCGGATGCAGCTGCCGCCATCCTTGCCGATGCGCAGGCACTGGAGGCCGCTGGTGCCGGCCTGCTGGTGATGGAGTGCATTCCCGCCACGCTGGCCGGCGAAATCACGCAGGCGGTGGGCATCCCCACTATCGGTATCGGTGCCGGCCCCGACTGTGACGGGCAGGTGCTGGTGTTGTATGACATGCTGGGCATTACGCAGGGCAGGTTGCCGCGTTTTGTAAAGGATTTTGTCGCCGAGACCGGCAGCATTCCGGCGGCGATCCGTGCCTACGTCGGCGCGGTGAAGACAGGCCGCTACCCGGCGCCGGAACACAGTTACTGAGGTTGCCATGCAAGTTGCCCGGACCGGCGCACAATTGCGTAAACAGATACAGCACTGGCGCGAGCCGGACAGCTGCATTGCCTTTGTGCCGACCATGGGCAACCTGCATGAGGGGCACCTGCAGCTGGTACGTCATGCCAAGGCGGTAGCCGGGCGTGTCGTGGTGAGCATTTTCGTCAACCCGATGCAATTCGGTCCGCAGGAGGATTTTGCGCGCTATCCGAAGACCCTGGAAGCAGACCAGGCAGCCCTGATGGATGTCGATGCCGACCTGCTGTTTTTGCCTGACGTGGCAGAGATCTACCCGGATGGTGTCGGGCAGACTACTTTCGTCGAGGTGCCGGGGCTGAACGCAATCCTGGAAGGTGAACACCGTCCGACCCATTTCAACGGGGTCACCACGGTGGTCGCGAAACTGTTCAACCAGGTGCAGCCGGACATTGCCGTGTTTGGCGAAAAGGACTACCAGCAGCTGTTGCTGATCCGGCGCATGGTGGCAGACCTGTGCATGCCGATCCGTATCGATAGCGTGGCTACCATGCGCGAGCCTGATGGCCTGGCAATGAGTTCGCGTAACAAATATCTCGCGGGTGCAGACCGCATGATCGCAGCACAGCTTTACCAGACCCTGCTGGATGTGCAGGGCATACTGCTGTCAGGTGAGCGCGACTATGCCGGCATCGAGCAGGCGGCGTTGCAGCAACTCGCCGAGGCCGGTTTTACGCCAGACTATGTGAGTATTCGCCGCGCCTCGGACCTGGCGCAGCCCGGCCCGGGTGACAGCGAGTTAATCGCGTTGGCCGCGGCCGTGGTGGGTCGCACACGGCTTATTGACAATATCAGGATATCAAGAAGTTAGAGGGTCTATCTCAGGCCGAAACTATCCACAATTCTTGCAGTCTGAATCATGAGGCAGCATAATCACGCATCGTTCGAGGACGACAACCGGATCCTTCAGGCTTATGCAGATTACCTTGTTAAAATCCAAGCTCCACCACGCCAATGTCACGCACTCGGAACTCGACTACGAAGGTTCCTGCGCGATTGACAGCGTGTTGCTCAAGGCGGCGAACATCCAGGAATACGAGCAGATCCAGATCTATAACCTGAACAACGGTGAGCGCTTTACCACCTACGCTATTCGTGCCGAGGACAACTCCGGCATCATCTCCGTCAATGGCGCGGCTGCGCACAAGGCCAGCCCTGGTGACCGCCTGATCATTTGCAGCTATGCCCAGCTGTCGCAACAGGAGGCCGCGGTGTTCAAGCCGACGCTGGTCTATCTCGACGAAAACAACAAGATCAAGGACAAGCGCAACGCCATCCCTGTCCAGGTCGCCTGACACGGATTCTATTCATTCCAGTGACTTAGGGCTGGTTCTTCAACAGGTTTGAGCGGTCATGCCGGCGGCTTCCCTGTGCCCCCGCCCGGAAAAATTACCTGTCAGTGTCACCCTTTTTTGGCGGGCCCCGTTAGCGGTTATCAGTACCCACAAAAAAAGGACATTGTCATGAATCTGAAACCCCAATCGATACTGGCTGCTGTTGTTGCCCTGTCTCTGGCCCTGCCCGGGGCCGCCATGGCGGAACGCCGTGGGCATGACAACCACCACCGTGGCCACGACAGTGGTCACAGCTACAAGCATTACAAGTACCAACACGGTAACCGTCACCACTACCGGCGGCATCACGGCGGGTATGCCAGCAGGTATTACCGTTATGATGACGGCGGTGA
>CBEULV010000035.1:0-14632 GCA_965544015.1 uncultured Gammaproteobacteria bacterium
GTTCGGCGTAAATGAAGATGCTTACAAAGACTACATCGCTAACGAGATACAGGCCCATCCTGAAGTCCATGATGAGAAAAGCAGGGACAAGATCTGGCGCTATGCGCAGCGTGCGCATTTTCACGCCACGGGTATAGCGGCATTCTCGATGGGACTGATTATCCTGATCATGGTCTCTGGCATGAAGTCGAAACTAAAAACGGTCTCGTCATTTCTTGTTGGGTTGGGCGGCTTTTATCCACTCTCGTGGTTTACCATGTTTATGCTTGCCCCCTCCATTGGGCGTGGGCCGGCCCATCACTATTTTCTGACCGAGCTGTTTACCTATATTGGTGTCGGTGGGTTACTGGTGGGTATGCTTATCCTCATTGCAAACCTGTTCCTTGGATTATTTCGGGAGGGAATCGACGCCTGACCGCCGATTAGGGAGTTGCTACGGGTAGCGCTGCGCGACTCGCAGAGGTGCCTGGCGTATATATCACTTGCTTACAGGAGAGAATAATGTCAAATGAGGGCTACCACGAACCGATCGCTGAGCTATCTGACGAAACACGTGATATGCATCGTGCAATCACGTCATTAATGGAAGAGCTGGAGGCCGTTGACTGGTACAACCAGAGAGTTAATGCATGTAAAGATGATGAGTTAAAGGCGATTCTCATGCATAACCGGGATGAAGAAAAAGAGCATGCGGCGATGGTCCTGGAATGGATACGAAGAAAAGATCCAGCCCTGGATAAAGAGTTAAAAGACTATCTGTTCACTGAAAAACAAATTGCTCATAAGTAGGTGGCGCTCAACAAGGCAACATAGTCCGGGCGGCGAGAAATAACAGGTCACACATCTACTCTGTCGTTAAATGATGTGTGTTTCTGTCAATTGCATGTAGCCAGGTAAATGAAGATTCTGAGAATAGTATTTTGTGCAATATGGGTGATTGCTTCCAGTCCGGCCGCTTTCTCCTCCGATGATGCGCCATGGGGTAGTGCAGAGGGGTCTGATGCCAGTTATCGACCGCACAAGGTGCTCTATGACCTGACAGCAGGGGATGAACAATCGATAATTAATATCCTGGACCGGGTGAGCTACCTCAACACACTCTATGGGAGTGATCCGTTTGAAATGTCGATAGTGATCGTCGTTCATGGCGGCGCCGTTCCGTTCTTTGCGAGGAAAGAGTTTGGAAATTACAAAAATACCATCAGCCGGGCACAAAGCCTGACGGTCGGCAATCCCATTGAATTCAGGATGTGCCAGGCGGCGGCCAGGGTGCAGGGTTTGAGCCCGGCAGATATTCACGGTTTTGTAGAAATGGTGCCAATGGCTGATGCCGAGATCATCAGGCTGCAAAAAGAAGAAGGCTATGCCTATATGCGCTGATATCCATGTGCCGGGAAAGCCCGTCAACGCATGCGTCCTGCTATTGCCATGGGCAGGGAGGTTGCAGTGAATCGCTCTTGCCTGTTTGGGTTGTTGCTCATTCCCGGCCAGTTTGTCTGCGCCGGGGAGGCGGACGTGCTGACCGTAGATGTAAACTGTAACGCTGAATCGATATGCAGCTTTTTGGTCTCAGTACGGCATGATGATAAGGGTTGGGAGCATTATGCAAACCGGTGGGAAATTCTCGATGCCGGCGGCAATGTAATCGGGGTTCGTGAACTGGCCCATCCGCATGAAAACGAACAACCCTTTACCCGCTCACTCGGTAATGTGAAAGTCCCCGGCGACACCAACGAGGTGGTAATCCGGGCGCACGATTCAGTGCATCAGTATGGTGGAAAGGAGCTGGTGGTCAGGATTCGCAAGTGAAATCAAGTGGCCTTGCCATGCGCATAATTTATTCAGGCTAGCGATATGTCGGAAAAGAAAACAGGTGCTGGCAGCCGACTCGATGCTGTGGTGGCCGCCGCACAGCAGGACCGCGCACGGCGTGAACAGGGTTACCGAGAGCAGGCGTTAAAGTTGTATCCATGGATATGCGGCCGCTGTTCGCGCGAGTTCACGCGTGCCAATCTGCACGAGTTGACCGTGCACCACCGCGATCATAATCACGACAGTAATCCCTCTGATGGCAGTAACTGGGAGTTGCTGTGCCTGTATTGCCATGATAACGAGCATGCGCGCTACCTTGATGATCCGTCCATCACAACGGCAGGCAGTGGCAACACTGACGGGCAGCAAGCCTCCCACAAGGGCCTGTCCGGGCTGGCGGATTTGCTGAAAAGGAAAGACGATTAGGGCCGTTCAGGAAAATCATCGCGCTCGCGGAGCGCTCCTGCCACAATCTGACACTCCTGTAGGAGCGGTTATCATCCGAGTTTCTTTATCAGTTCCTGATCTTCACCAAAGTGCTTTCAATATTGCGCTGGCTGAGCAGGCGGCGTGCGCGGTTCAGGTTATCGAGATCATCGAACGGACCCACGCGTACGCGGTTCCAGGTGTTCTTGTTATCGATGGTGACTTTCTGGATGCTGGTTTCCAGCCCCAGCAGGGCCAGTTCTGCCTTGAAGCGGTCGGCCTGCTCGCCGTTACGGAACGATCCGACCTGCAGGAAATAGGTGCCGGGCTGCTCCACTTGCTTGACGCCCTGCTCGGGTTTGCCGGTGATTTCCTGTTCCTGCACCACCACTTCCATCTCCGGCAGCAGGGTGTAGAAATCAAAGCGCGGTTTCGGCGGACTCGGAATCACCTCCTTTGTGTCCTTGCGCACGTCATGTGCATCCTCAACCACGGACGTTTCAGGTGTGGACAGGGTTTCCTTGACGAATACCTGCTGCACCGGCGCAGCCTGCATTTTGATGAATACCAGGAAGGCGACAAACAGGCCGATCAACAGGCCGGCGATCACGCCCAGCCAGGGAGAGGTTCCGGAGTTTTTGCTGCGGCGCCGTCGCTGTGTGTGGTGTTTGTAATCGCGTGGCATATGATTCCTGTGGTGTTACATGGTGTCCGGTGCAGACACGCCCAGCACGCGCAGGCCGTTTTCCAGTACCTGCCGGGTCGCCTCGATCAGGGCCAGGCGTGCATTGCGCAGTGTTGCATCATCGACGATGAAGGTGTGCGCGTTGTAGTAGGTGTGGAAATCGTTGGCCAGTTCACGCAGGTAGTGTGTCAGCTGGTGCGGTTCGTGATTGATTGCCGCACTTTCCAGTATTTCCGGGTAGCGTGACAGCTTGACCAGCAGGGCATCCTCGTGCGCCTCGGTCAGCGTGTCCAACCCCTTGATGCCGGCATCGCGGTCCCACTTCAGGTTCTTTTCACCCAGCTGTCGGAATACGCTGCGTACGCGCGCGTGTGCATACTGGATGTAATACACCGGGTTGTCATTGGATTGTGACTTGGCAAGGTCCAGGTCGAAGTCCATGTGTTGTTCGCATTTGCGCATGACATAGAAAAAGCGGGCTGCATCACTGCCGACTTCCTTGCGTAACTGCCGCAGGGTAACGAACTCGCCGGAACGGGTCGACATCTGTACCTTCTCGCCGCCGCGATAGAGTACGGCAAACTGCACCAGCAGCACGTCGAGTCGGCCGGGATCATCACCCAGCGCTTCAAGCGCCGCCTTTACGCGTGGCACGTAGCCATGGTGGTCTGCGCCCCAGATATCGATGACACGTTCGAAGCCGCGTTCCAGCTTGTCCATGTGGTATGCGATGTCGGACGCGAAATAGGTGCTCTGGCCATTGTCGCGCACCAGCACGCGGTCCTTCTCGTCACCATAGTCAGTGGAGCGGAACCACAGTGCGCCTCCCTTTTCATAGACATGTTCTGAATGGCGCAGGCGTTCGATGGCCTTGTTGACCGCGCCGCTCTCTACCAGGCTGCGTTCCGAGTACCACTCCTGGTAGTTAACACCGAACAGGCCGAGGTCATCGCGGATATCGTCGAGAATGGTATTCAGTCCGAGTTCGAAGACGTAGCGGTAGCGGTTATCGCCGAGCAGTTGCCGGCTGCGCACAATCAGCGCATCGATGTGCAGTTCCTTGTCACCCTCTGGCGCATCGGCCGGGATGCCGGCGAAGATCTCTTCGGTACTGTGTTCGTAGCTGTCACCGTGCTCGCGTCGCAGGATTGCGGCAATGTCCAGCACGTAGTCGCCCTGGTAGCCGTTTGACGGGAAGTCGAAGTCTGCGCCGCCCAGTTCCAGGTAGCGCAGCCAGACGGAGGTGGCGAGGATATCCATCTGCCGGCCGGCGTCATTGACGTAGTACTCGCGGTGCACGTCATAGCCGACAGCTTCCAGCAGATCTGCGACGGCAGCGCCGTAGGCGGCGCCACGACCGTGGCCGACGTGCAGTGGACCGGTCGGATTGGCGGAGACAAATTCCACCTGCACGCGCTTGCCGGCTCCGAGCGTGCTGCGGCCGAAGGTCTCTCTCTGTGCCAGCACCTCGCCAACGACGCTGTGCCAGGCCGCCGGGCCGAGGAAGAAATTGATAAAACCGGGTCCGGCGATCTCTACGCGTTCAACCCGCGTGCCGGTCTCGAGGGCGGCAACGATCTTCTCCGCCAGCTCGCGGGGTTTCGATTTCGCCTGTTTCGCCAGCATCATGGCGATGTTGCAGGCAAAGTCGCCGTGTGCGCGGTCGCGCGTGCGCTCGACAATGAGCGCCGGCTGCGTATCCGCAGGCAATGTGCCATCGGCCTGCAGGCGGGAAATGGCGTCGGAGAGTATTTTTACAATATGTTCTTTCACGTATTCAAGACCTGTAGAAGCGGATCTAATCCGCGACCTTTTCCGGTACACATCGCGCTTGATAAGCGCACCTGCAACAATAGATGCGCCTGTAGGAACGGACGCTGTCCGCGAATTTGCTCCGGCGTCAAACCCGTTCGCGCATGCCTGCGCTCCTACATCAATCAGATACTCCTATAGGAACGGACGTCGTCTGCGAACCCGCGCTGTGAGTCGTATTTCATCCGGTGACAAACAGACCGGCTATTATCCTGTCCGTCCGGCTTCTTGCAACTGGAACCTGTCTTATAGTCATGCACGGCCGCTACTGTGCAGGACTATGAGATAGGTTCTAGAAAGTATCGGCCGGGTCTACGTCCACTGACCAGCGTACCTTGCGGGTTTCCGGGCTTTGCTCCAGCTGCCGTACCAGCTGCCCGAGCAGCTGTTGCAGCTCGCCGCGCTGGTCGGACTGCAGCAGCAGCTGGGCGCGGTAGCGCCCGGCACGTCGTTCCATGCTGGCCGGTATCGGCCCCCAGGCCTCGACAGCATGACCGCTGCCGATGCGTTCCTGTATGCCTTCCAGGAAGCGTACCGGCGCGTCTGCGTCGGTGGCCTCGGCGCGCAGCAGCGCGAGATTGGTGGCCGGCGGCAGGCGCGCGGCCTTGCGCTCGTCCAGGGCCGCCTCGGCAAAGGCCCGGTAACCGTGCGTGACCAGCAATTGCAGCAGCGGGTGTTCCGGGTGGGCGGTCTGGATGAGTACCTGTCCCGGACGGTCGTCGCGGCCGGCCCGGCCGGCCACCTGCACGATCAGTTGCGCCATGCGCTCGCTGGCACGGAAGTCGGTGCTGAACAGGCCATGATCGGCGTCGAGGATGCCGACCAGGGTGACATTGGGGAAGTGGTGTCCCTTGGCCAGCATCTGGGTGCCGAGCAGGATCTGGCGCCGGCCCTGGCGGGCACGCTCCAGCAGCTGGCCGAGCGCCCCTTTGCGGCGCGTGGTGTCACGGTCGATGCGCAGTCGTTCGACGTCAGGGAAGTATTCGATCAGGGCCTGCTCCACGCGTTCGGTGCCCTGGCCCTGCGGATGCAGGTCGCTGCCTTGGCATTCGGGGCAGGTTTGATCGACCGGGCGCTGGTTGCCGCAATGATGGCAATGCAGACGGCCGTCGCTGTGGTGCCAGGTCATACGCGCATCACAACGGTGACATTCCGCGACCCAGTCACAGCCGTAGCACATCAGCGTGGGTGCATAGCCGCGCCGGTTCAGGAACAGCAATACCTGGCCGTCGGCCGCGAGGTGTTGCTCAATGCCTGACAGCAGTGCCGCGGACAGGCCGTGTTCCAGTTTCTGGTGGCGCACATCGATCAGCCGGTAACTCGGCAATTGCGCGACCCCGGTGCGTTCCGGCAGTTCAAGACGTTGATATCGCTGTTGTTCAACGTTGTAGAGGGTTTCCAGTGAGGGGGTGGCCGAGCCCAGCACCACGGGCAGGTCCAGTTGACGGGCGCGCCACACGGCGAGGTCCCGTGCCGAATAGCGGAAGCCATCCTGTTGCTTGAGCGAGGCGTCATGCTCCTCGTCGACGATCAGCAGGCCGGGTCGTGCCAGCGGCGTGAAGATGGCCGAACGCGTCCCGATGACAATCGGGGCCTCTCCGCTGCGTGCCTGCTGCCAGGCGGCCAGCCGTTCCCGGTTGTTCAGTCCGGAGTGCAGTAGCGCCAGCGGCACCGGGAAGCGTTGCTGGAAGCGTGTTACCAGCTGTGGCGTCAGTCCGATTTCCGGGACCAGCACCAGCGTCTGTTGCCCGCGTGCCAGCACCTGTTCGATCAGCTGCAGGTAGACCTCGGTCTTGCCACTGCCGGTGACGCCCTCCAGCAGGTAGGGGTGAAAAGCGCCCAGTCCGGCGAGGATGGCATCAACGGCCTGTTGTTGTGCCGGGTTGAGGGCATGCGCCGTACCGCCCTCAGCGTTGCCGGGGTGTGGACGGGCCTGGCGGGTAAAGGTTTCTATCCAGCCCTTGTCGGCAAGGGCGCGCAATACTGCGGCCGGTGCATCCAGTGCGCTGCGCTCGATGCCTTCCGGTTGTGCGTGCAGGGCGGCAAGCACGGCAACCTGGCGTGGCGCACGCGCCAGCGTGGCGGGATCGGCCGCCTGCCCGGCTGCGGTCAACCGCACGGCAGTGATGTCGGCCGCAGTGGGCGCCTGGCCCTGGCGTAACAACACCGGCAGTGCCGTGGCCAGTGCCTCACCGATCGGGTGGTGGTAGTAACGGCTTGCCCACGACACCATGGCAAGGATGTCGTCATTCAGTACCGGTGTGTCATCCAGCAGCTTGAGTGCACGCTTCAGTTTTTGCGGTGCGATGTCAGTGTGAGTGACAACTTCCAGTAACACGCCGACTGTGGTGCGACGGCCAAACGGTACGCTTACGCGTTGTCCGGCTTGCAAGGTGGCCGGTTCAATATCGTGCGGTGACAGGTAATCAAAGCTGCGGTAGAGCGGGGTCGGAACGGCGATGCGCAGGATCGGATAATTCATCATTCAGTCGCCGGTTTGTGTCGATGCAAAGCGTTCAACTTTAGCGTCATTGGTTAAGAAGAATTCTTACCATTTTGAGCTAAGCCCTTCATCCGATTAGGTAGCGTTTGTTATCCACAAAAGCTGTGGATAACTCTGTGGACAAATTGGGGTAAAGCAGCTCAAATCCTTATTTTTCCAGTGTCCGCGTTAAATTGGCTTATTTTTTGTCCATAAATGGAACATGATTAAAATCAATTAGTTAAAGTTGTTTATCAGTTCCTAATATAGCCGGGAGGCAAACAGGACCGTTTTCTGCCTGTCCGGCTACGAGCTGTGTATAAGCACGCGGGGATGGATCCGTTTTCAAGCTGCCCTGGTGTCACCGGATTGTCAGCTCGTTACCCTCGCGGGCCTGCCAATTTGCACCATTCTGGTTCAAGTATGCCGCTCCCCGAACAGGCCCTGGCGGCACGCTGACATCATAGCACCGCAGCGCCAGGTGCAGGCGAGCGGTGTGAGGGTGGAGGGGCAGGCAATATGTGGGCTAGAGTTCCTTGATGGCCTGGATCAGTTCGCCAACCATGGCCTGGCCATCGCCGTACAGCATGCGTGTGTTGTCGGCGTAGAACAGGGCGTTTTCGACGCCGGAGAAGCCCTTACCCTGTCCGCGCTTGATAACGATGACATTTTTGGCCTGATCGGCGTTCAGTATCGGCATACCGTAAATCGGGCTTTCCGGGTTGGTGCGTGCCAGCGGATTGACCACGTCGTTGGCGCCGATGACCAGCGCGACATCGGTTTGCGGGAAAGCCGGGTTGATCTCATCGAGGTCGTAGAGCAGGTCATAGGACACGTTGGCCTCGGCCAGTAATACGTTCATGTGTCCCGGCATGCGGCCGGCCACCGGATGGATGGCGAACTTCACGTTCACGCCGCGCTTCTGCAGCAGCTCGGACAGCTCCTGGACCTTGTGCTGGGCCTGCGCCACGGCCATGCCGTAACCGGGAATGATGATCACGCGCTCGGCGTAGGCCATCATGATGCCCGCATCGGCGGCATCGACCGACTTCATGCTGCCGGCGACATCACCTGCCGCACTTTCCTCGCTGCTGCCAAAGGCACTGAACAGGACGCTGCTAATCGAGCGGTTCATGGCCTTGGCCATCAACTGGGTAAGCAGGGTACCGGCCGAACCCACCACGGTACCGGCAATGATCATGGCCGCGTTGTTGAGCACGAAGCCCTCGAAGGCGACGGCCAGCCCGGTCAATGCGTTGAACAGGGAGATGATCACCGGCATGTCGGCACCACCGATCGGCAGCGCCATCATCATGCCATAGGCCAGTGCCAGTCCGAAGAACAGCAGGATCAGCCCGCCCGGTGTGTTGCCCTGCATAACCAGCCAGCTGCCGATCCCGATGGCAGCCAGCAGCAGGCCGAGGTTGACGAACTGCTGCCCCGGGAAGCGTAACGGGCGGCGTAGCCAGCCCTGCAGCTTGGCAAAGGCGACCAGCGAGCCGGAAAACGAGATCGAGCCAATCAGCGCGCCGGCGACGGCAAGTGTCATGAAGGTCATGGACGGGAAATCGTCCCTGAGCAACTCCACTGCCGCAATGGCGCCGGCCGCACCGCCGCCCATGCCGTTGTACAGGGCGATCATCTGCGGCATGTCGGTCATGGCGACCCGCTTGCCGGACCAGAACGCCAGCCCGCCGCCGATGGCAATTGCCACTGTCATCAGCAGGTAGTTTTCCATGCCCGGGTAGAAGAAAGTAATCAGCGTGGCGACCAGCATGCCGACACCGGCCCAGACGATGCCGCCGCGTGCCGTGACGGGTGAGCTCATGCGCTTGAGGCCGAGGATGAACAGCGCGGCCGAGATGAAGTAACTGATCTGAATGACGTTATCCATCAGTTGCCTCCCTTCTTGCTGCTTCTGAACATCTCCAGCATGCGATCCGTGACCACGTAGCCGCCGACCGCATTACCGGCCGCCAGCATGACGCCGAAAAAGCCGATGAGCTGCTCCAGCGGGGTGTGTGCGTGGCCCATCGCAACCATTGCGCCGACCAGTACGATGCCATGCACGAAATTGGAGCCGGACATCAGCGGGGTATGCAGGATGACCGGGACACGGCTGATGATCTCGTAGCCGGTAAAGGCCGAGAGCATGAAGATATACAGTGCAGTCATGCCAGCTATCATGATTGACCTCCTTCGACCCGCTCGCGGGTAAGCTCGTGCCGGATCTTCCCGTCACGGGTGAGTACGCTGGCTGCTACAATCTCGTCGTCCCAGTCCGGACTGATGGCCCCGTCATGGACAATCAGCGACAGGAAGTTGTACAGGTTCCTGGCGTACATCTCGCTGGAGTGGACCGGCATCATGGCCGGGACGTTGAGGGGTCCGTAGATCATGACCAGTTCATGACCGAAGGACTCACCGGGGATGGTCAGCTCGCAATTGCCGCCGCTATAGGCGGCGAGATCGATGATGACCGCGCCGGGCTTCATGTCATCGACCATGGCACTGGTAATGATCTTCGGCGCCGGCCTGCCGGGAACGGCGGCTGTAGTGATTATCGCGTCGGCGTCAGCCACGTGCCGGGCAAGCACTTCCATTTCCTGCTGTTTTTCCTCCTCGGACAGCTCGCGGGCGTAGCCGCCCTCGCCGACGGCATTGACCTTCACGTCGACGAACTTTGCACCGAGCGACTCGACCTGCTCACGGGTCTCCGGGCGCACATCGTAGGCCTCGACCGCTGCGCCGAGGCGCTTGGCCGTGGCAATCGCCTGCAGTCCGGCGACGCCGACGCCGATCACCAGCACCTTGGCCGGCCGTATGGTGCCGGCGGCCGTGGTCAGCATGGGGAAGAAGCGCGCACTGCGGTTCGCGGCCATCAGCGCCGCCTTGTAGCCGCCGATCGATGCCTGCGAGGACAGCGCATCCATGTTCTGCGCACGCGAGAGGCGTGGAATCAGTTCCATGGCAAAGCTGGTGATGTTGCGGTCGCGCAATGCGATGATCCGGTCGTCAAAATCATGTGGATGCATGAACCCGATGACCGTGGTGCCTTCGCGAAGCAGTGCCACATCGTCCGGTACCAGCGGGTTCACCGTCAGGACGATGTCCGCGGCACCCAGTAGAGCGGCACGGTCCTCCACGATTTCGGCAGTGCCGTAGTCGCGGTCGCGGTAGAAAGCGGCACAGCCGGCGCCGGCCTGGATACTGACCCGCAGGTCCTGTTTGGTGAGTTGATCGGCAACCGCAGGGATCAGAGCGACCCGGCGTTCACCAGGGGTGGTTTCATGGGGCACGGCAATGCGTATCGGCATAACGATCTCCGATGCGACTTGTCGTGCTGCTAGCCCGGGGCAAGTTACATTTGGCTTTAAGAATCAGTCAGTTGGATAAACCAGGTTGGCCTTCCAATAACTGCTGGAGGGATATTAGCTTATCTTAATGGGGAAAAACAGCACGGAGTTCACAAATTTCCCGTAGGAGCGGAGCTTGCTCCGCGAAAGCGTTCGCGCAGTGAACTGCGCTCCTACAACAATAGATGCACCCGGGAGCGGACGATGTCCGCGAACCCGCCAGGTCAGGCGCCGATGCCCATGTTGATGTAACCGGTCGGGCACACCTCGGCACAGATGTGACAGCCGATACAGCGGTCATAGTCGGTGTACACGTAACGGCCCATGGTGGTGTGGTCCTTGGGTGTGCGCTTGACGGCATCCTGTGGACAATAAATGACGCAGTTGTCGCACTCGAAACACATACCGCAGCTCATGCAGCGTTCGGCCTCGGCACGCACCTGTTCCTCGTCCAGGCCACGGAAGCGTTCCTCGAAGTGTCCCAGTACCTCGTCTGCACCCACACCGGTTTCATAGCGCTGGTTACGGGCGGTATAGGGGAAATGACCCAGGTAGAGCATTTCGTGCGGGATGATTTCCTGCCGCGAGCGGTCCTCGTAATTGTGTACGGCGTACTCCGCTGCATCGGTTCCCCATTCCGGGGCATGCTCATATTTTCCCGGTTCCAGCGCAGTTTCCCGCAGCTTTTCCAGCAGGTTGAAGTGATGCACATCGACCTTCGGGCGGCGTGTCGTTTCTTCATCGCGCAGGTAGCGGTCGATGCTGTCGACGGCCACGGCGGCCTGGCCGATGGCAGTGGTCAGCAGATGCGGGCGCACGATGTCGCCACAGGCAAAGTAGCCCGGTTTGCCCGGTACCTGGTAGAACTGGTCGGCGTCGACCAGGCCGCGGCCGTTGTCGAACTGCTCCAGGCCGGTGAGATCGCCGGACTGCCCCACGGCAGGCACGACCAGGTCGCACTCGATATCGAATTCGGAGCCGGCCTTTTTGGTCATCTTGCCATCGGTCCAGTCGACTTCGATAACGCGCAGGGCCGTGGCGCGCCCGTCCTCGCCGATGACCAGCGAGACCGGTGCCAGGCTGCCGCGCAGCTCGATGCCTTCCTTTTTGGCGGTAATCCTTTCGTGCTCTGCAGCCGGCATGTTTTCGATCGGGCGGCGGTAGATCAGTGTTACCTCGGAGCCTTCCCTGCTTGCCGTGGCGGCAACATCATGTGCCGTGTGGTTATGGATTACGGCCTCCGGACGGTCGTTGTCGTGGGGAGTTTTGATATGGCCGAGGCGGCGTGCCACCGAGACCACGTCCATGGCGGTGTCACCACCACCGATCACCACTACCTTGTCGGCGGTAAAATGCATGCGCCCTTCATTGAAGGCCGAGAGGAAGGCCACTCCGCTGACGCAGTTCGATGCATCGCCGCCCGGGATGTTCAGGGTGCGTCCCTGCTGCGCGCCGATGGCGAGCAGGATGGCATCGTAGTCTTTTTCCAGTTGCCCGAAGCTGATGTCACGGCCGACGCGGGTATTCATCTGCGTATCCACGCCCATGTCGAGAATGCGCTTGATCTCGCCGTCCATGACATTGCGTGGCATGCGGTAACCCGGGATGCCGTAGCGCGTCATACCGCCCAGTTCTTCCCGTTCATCGAAGATCGTGGCGCCATGACCCAGTCGGCGCAGCTGGTAGGCGGCTGCCACGCCGGCCACGCCGCCACCGATGATGGCGACCTTTTTGCCGGTTTCCTGTGCCGGGCGGTCAAATGTCAGTCCGGCTTCAAGGGCGTGGTCGCCGATGAACTGCTCGACCGAGTTGATGCCGACAAAATCCTCTACTTCGTTGCGGTTACAGCCTTCCTGGCAGGGTGCCGGACAGACGCGACCCATGATGGCCGGGAACGGGTTGGCGTCGGTGGAGCGCCGGAAGGCATATTCCTGCCAGGGGATATCGGCCGGTGGCTTTTCGATGCCGCGCGCGATCTGCAACCAGCCGCGGATGTCCTCGCCTGACGGGCAGCTACCCTGGCAGGGCGGGGTACGGTGCACGTAGGTCGGACACTTGTAGGATGTATCTTCGTTGAAGATATCCTCGCTCCAGCGCACGTAAGTGTCATCGTCATCGGCGTAGCGACGGAATGTCAGTTTGTCTGCCATGTTGCTTGAAGGTCCCCGGAGCATAATTTTGAGCAGGCATATTACTGCAATCATAAAGGATGTTAAACCAAGCAAGCGCAGGTGCCGGCATCCTGCAATCCCGTCTGGTGCACAATAATTGAACATGATAGTCTTCCTGAAGGTCGAAATAACCATAATTTGAAAGGGCATTCAGGAGCTGAAGCTGCTTTGTTGAATGCCGCGACGGGTATTAACAGGGTTGCAGCATGGTTGATTTCAGTCATCAGGTCTTGAGAACGGATGTATCCGGCATGCCGCTGGAGTGGATCGGCTACCAGGATGCTGTGCGGCTGTATCACCTGGATCAGGTAGCCTATACCTGCGGCACGCTGCTCTACCGCGTGCGTGGCGGGATCTGTGCAAAGACCGGCCGCCGCAGCATCATCGATGTCAATTCCATTATCGCCACGCTCGGTCGCAACCGCGAGTTGCTCAAGCTGCGCGATGCCTATGTGCCACCGCTCAACAACCCGGCACTGTTCCGGCGTGACTCCCGCCTGTGCCTCTACTGTGGCGAGACCTTCCACGTCCGTGACCTGTCACGCGACCATGTCACGCCGGTGATCCAGGGCGGACAGGACACCTGGAACAACGTCGTCACTGCCTGCCGCCGCTGCAACAACCACAAGGCCGGCCGTACGCCGGAGCAGGCCGGCATGCAACTGCTGGCGGTGCCGTTCACGCCAACGCATGCCGAGTACATCTACCTGCAGGGCCGGCGCGTACTGGCAGACCAGATGGAATTCCTGCGTGCGCACTTCCCGCGCAGCAGTCCGCTGCATGGGCGCCTGGCACTGACCGGCTGACCCGGGCGTGAGCGAGGGCAGGCGGCGCGTCTACCTGGTCGACGCCAGCATCTATATTTTTCGCGCCTACTATTCCGTTCCGGACACGCTGGAAAATGCCGATGGCCAGCTGATCAACGCGCTGCATGGCTTTGCAGGGTTCCTGGCTGGATTTCTTGAAGAGGTCGAACCCGAGCACCTGGCCGTGGTGTTCGATGAAAGCCTGACCAGCTCGTTCCGCAACGAGATTTACCCGCCCTACAAGGCGAACCGCGAAACCCCGCCGGAGGAGTTGAAGCGGCAGTTCCTGTTCTGTCGCAAGCTGGTGGAGTCACTCGGCCTGGCGGCGTTCTCCAGTGACCGTTACGAGGCCGATGACCTGATCGGTACGCTGGCAACGCGGTTGCGCGAGCATGATTTCTCGGTAGTGATACTGAGTGCGGACAAGGATCTTGCGCAGTTGCTCGTACCGGGCGATATGCTGTGGGATTACGCGCGCAATCGCAGGCATCATTACGAGAAGGTCCCCGACTGGCTGGGTGTGCAAGCCGGGCAGGTGGCGGACTGGCTGGCACTGGCCGGTGATGCAGTCGACAATATCCCCGGTATCCCCGGTATCGGGCCGAAGACAGCGGCCGCATTGCTGGCGGAATTTGGCTCGCTGGAAAATATTTTCAACGGGTTGGAGCGCGTCGCTGATCTGAAACTGCGCGGGGCGAAACGCGTGCAGAACCTGCTAACCGAGCACAGGGAGGCGGCACTGCTGGCGCGCCGGCTGACCGGGTTTGCGCTGGACCCGGACATGCAGGCCGGCGTGCGTGATGTGCAGCGCCGCCAGGTTATGAAGCAGGACGTCTCGGTTGTTTGCGAACAGCTGGGGCTGGGGCGCATGACCACGGCGAAATTGTTGCGTACCTTGTGATCGCGCCTTGCAGGTGCGACAGAATAAGAGTCCTGTTGCTGGCTGGGTTCCCGCCTTCGCGGGAACGACGGCGGGATAGAATTCGCGAATGCGTTTCGCCCCTGCAGGTGCATCGATTGTTGTAGGAGCGCTCCGCGAGGCCGCTCCCGGCATCCATGCCTCCCGCGGCACTTGTACATCC
>CBEULV010000036.1:0-14416 GCA_965544015.1 uncultured Gammaproteobacteria bacterium
CATTATTACTTATCTAGGCGGCGATCAGCCATCCAGCCCAGAGGAAGGTAAGCAGCATTTCGCGAAATATAAAGAATGGTTATCTTCATTGGGCGATTCAGCAGTTAGTCCTGCTAACCCGTTTAAGAATACGAGCACAGTAAATTCTGACGGTACTGTCACCACTGGCAGCACAACGTCAATGTCTGGTTACACTATAATTGAAGCTGATTCTATGGAGGCGGCGCTGTCGATTGCAAAAGCTTGCCCATTTCTTGATATTGGCGGTTCACTTGAGGTGTCAGAGTTAATACAGACGCCAAGCTAAAAATAAACATAACAAATCGTTAATCCATAAATCCCTATTGAACCCCAACCGGAGCAGGCAATGAATTGGACAGTATATATGTCCGGGGAAATACACACCGACTGGCGTCAGCAGATTATCGACGGCGCGAAGTCACATGGACTGCCTGTTGTGTTCACCTCTGCCGTTACCGATCACGAGGCCAGCGATGCGGCTGGTGATTTGCTGGGCGATGAAACTGACAATTTCTGGCGCGATCACAAATCATCAAAGGTCAACCGCATCCGTACCCGAACGCTGATTGAGAAATGCGATATCGCGATCGTGCGCTTTGGGAACAAGTACAAGCAATGGAATGCGGCGTTTGATGCCGGCTGTTGCGCAGCCCTCGGCAAGCCGTATATCACGTTGCATGACGAAGGCATCATACATCCGCTCAAGGAGGTGGATGCCTCTGCCATGGCCTGGGCCAAAACACCCGAACAGGTCGTCGAGATACTCAGGTATGTCACCAGCGCCCGGTAACTGATCAGCGCAACTTCACCACGAACCGTCCGCGGTGCTGCCCGGACAGCATTTTCCCAAACACGCCCGACAAGTCATCAAGATTCACTTCACCTGCAACCATGCGCTCCAGGTGTTGCGGCCTCAGATCACTGGTCAACCGGTTCCAGACCTTCAGCCGGCGTTCCATCGGACAGTTGGCGGAGGTAATGCCGAGCAGACTGACGCCACGCAGGATGAACGGCATGACTGTGGTTTCAAGCTGCATACCGCCGGCCAGACCAATGCTGGCAATATTGCCCCACGGTTTGACGGTGCGCGTGAGCCAGGCCAGTACCTCGCCACCGACAGTGTCGATTGCCCCGCCCCACTGGGCCTTTTCCAGCGGCGCCTTGCTGTCACTCACGACCTGCGTATCAAGAACCCGGTTGGCGCCGAGCGCGGCCAGGTAGCCATTATCCAGCTTGCGGCTCAGCGCGACGACTTCATAACCCCGGCCAGCCAGCAGGTCGATGGCGACACTGCCGACCCCGCCACTGGCACCGGTCACCACGACCGGACCAAATGCCGGGGCCTGTCCATTCTGTTCCATGCGATCGACGGCCAGCGCCGCGGCAAACCCGGCGGTACCCAGCACCATGGCATCGCGCAGGGAAAGGCCCTCTGGCAACGGCACCACCCAGTCGGCCGGTACGCGCACGACTTCCGAGAAACCGCCATCATGGCTCTCCCCCAACCCGCAGCCGGTAACCAGCACTTCATTACCTGCAGAAAAATGCGCATCAGTCGATTCCATCACCACGCCGGACACATCCACCCCGCCGACCAGTGGAAAGCGCCGGAGGATCCTGCCCCTGCCGGTCGCGGCCAGCGCATCCTTGTAATTCACGCTGGAATAATGCGCCTCGATGACCACTTCGCCGGCCGACAGGTCGGCCAGCTTCAGCGTCTCCAGGCCGGCCTGGGTCACACCGTCGCGTTCGTGGATACGGAAGGCACGAAAGGATTGCATGGCTTACTGGCGTGCCGGGGTCCTGCTTGCAGCGGGCAGCCAGCTCAGTTCTCCACTGTAGTCAAACGGTAACTGCTGCGAGCTGTTGGCAAGGCTGATCTTCCCGGTCAAGCGGTAGTCCAGCGCCTCGGGCTTGGCTTGCTGCAGGGTCTGTAACTGGCGCAACACGCCAAGCAGGTTGCTGATGACCTCGACTTCCAGCACCGCCTCGCCATGCGCGGGAATAGTCACTGCCTGGCGACTGACGCCATAGGCGAACTCGCGCCGGTTGATTTCGATGGTGTAGTCGAGCCCGCTGACCGGGATATCCGTCGTATTGGGATTCATGATGCGCAGCTCCAGCGCGTAACGCTGCTCCAGCAACGTCATGTCGAGTGGCTCGATACTGACCAGTGACACCCGTGGTGATTCCCGGTATGCGCCCAGGCCCGCGCAGCCCGCCAACAGTGTGGCCGCGCCCAGGGCCATGAGCATGCCTGTAAATCCGCGCTCGCTGAACATGTTCCGCATTCCTCTGCAATCAATCCGGCATTTCATCGCCCCTGCACACCGGGCCGTAGGGCGAATGGCGGTGCCGGTCGTGATAATGCATGCGGTAGCGGGTAAACCGCTCCACGTCATCGAAGTGCATGAAGGGATTGCCCTCGATTTGTTCTTCCATGGTCGAGGTCGGCTTTACCGCGTAATTGTGTCCGGGCCGAACGCAGGTCTGCTCCGGCAACTGCTGCGCCATGTTCTTCAGCGTGGCATACATCTGTTCCGGATCGCCGCCACGCAGGTCGCAACGGCCACAACCGAACACAAACAGCGTGTCGCCGGCAATCAACTCATTGCCAACGTGGTAACAGGCCGAACCCGGAGTGTGGCCGGGCGTGTGCAGGACCCTGATCGCTGTATCGCCCAGGCGGATTTCGTCGCCACCATGATGCAGCGTTGGCAGATCCATGTTCTGCCCCCAGAACTGCGCCTCGGCCTTGAGCAGGTGCAATTGCGCATCATTGTGCTGCAGCACTTCGTTAATACCATTGATGTGATCGTGGTGACTGTGAGTGAGCAGGATATCGGTGATGTGCATGCCATGGCGCTTGGCCAGCGCCAGCACTTCAGGCACTTCCCAGGCCGGATCGACCACGGCCGCGCGGCCACTCTTGTGATCATGTATCAGGTAGATAAAGTTCTCCATCGGCCCCAGTTCCAGGGCATGGATGGAGAACGGTGCGGCATCAGGCATTGCGTCATCCTCGTGCTTTCAGCGTAACAGCTCACTGACATTATGGTCGATCGCCGCCGGCAACAACAGGCCACAGCCTGCACACGAATGACGGGCGTAGTACCATCGCGCCAGCAGATCATCAGGTACCGGCATGGCCGCTTACAAGCTCTTGTTGCACCCGAAAGACCCGGATTGCCACGTGGCGGCAACCACCCTCGCGGCCAATCTGCATGCCCTGGGCCTGATCGGTGCGCCCGTTCAACTGGCACAGGAGACGTTCTACCCCGCCGGAAAACACTTCCTGCAACTGGTGACATTCCTGGGCTGTTCACCTGCGATCGAGCTCGATCCGCCCGACGACCCGGACCTGCTGGAGGCGGCCAGTGCCAGCGGAAACTTCTGCCACGTGTTCCTCACCAGCACCCCACACGCATGGTTCCGCAGCGATCACAACACCCCGGCTCCAGCCTGCCCACACTGCCGCAAACCACTCGCCGACTGGCCGGCACAACGGTCTGCCTGGCGCGATAATCCCGCACAGGCGCAGTGGACATGCACCCGTTGCGGGCAGTCCGGCGACCCCGCCGCGTTATCGTTTCGCAAAACGGCCGGTGTTGCCCGCAGCTGGGTGGAAATTCGTGGCATCTACCCGTCCGAGGCTGTACCCGGTACCGCCCTGCTTGATTGCCTGCGGGAACTGGCCGGTTGCGACTGGAAGGCCATCTACCTGCAGGAATAAACCGGCCACCTGTGCGACAATACTTGTAATATAGGAATACTGACCGGGACACTCATGACAGACCAGGAATCAAGTAAGGAAGAACGCATCCTGCGTGCGATGAAACGCGTGCTCACCGATGTCGCAAAGGACACCTTCACCAAGCCTGGTTATCGTCATCCCCTGTCTGATGATACCGTCGAAGGTATCCGCCAGTGCCTGGCGCTGATCAGCGCACGTGAACGAGAGCTGAACGAAGCCGCAGGACGCAGCATGGATGCACGCCCGCGCTTTATCGACGAGCCAAAGAGCTCGGTGGTGGTCCCGCTGAACATCCCCGATTCGAAGAAAAAAGACCCGCAGTAAGCACTCCGCCATACCCCTGCAGCACCCGCCCGGCAACCTGCCGCGTGCGGACCCGGCCCCAATGGCCGGATTTCTACACTTCTTCCTTCAAAATCAGTAGTTAAGAACCCTCCGCACTGTGCCGATAGCAATTCATGGCCTCATTCACGGACGGCGCCTGTGTGCTTGGGTGGATCAGGAATAACTTAATATTTTCATATAGTTATACGAAACAAAAGCACCAAGGAGCATGGCCCATGGGATGCAGGATGGCATTTACTGCGCAGCGGATGCGAGTGACCCGGCTTTCTACCCTTCTCACAGACTGGAGTAACAGGGCCAGTCGGCGCCTCAGGTGTTGCATCATCGGCCTGCTAACGCTGACAGAAAGTGTCGGCGTGAGCGCGGCATCCCGCCTGCCGGCAGACCTCATGGACATGAGCCTTGAGGCCCTGATGGATATCGAAATCACCTCGGCCGCCAAGAAGCCCCAGAAAAAATCAGAAGCGGCCGCAGCCATTTTCGTAATCACCAATGACGACCTGCGTCGTTGGGGCGTCATGAACATCCCCGATGCCCTGCGCCATGTCCCGGGCCTGCAGGTGGCGCGCATCGATGCCGGCAAATGGGCCATTACTGCGCGCGGCTTCAACAGCCGCTTTGCAAACAAGCTGCTGGTGCTGATCGATGGCCGCAGCGTGTACACACCGTTGTTTGCCGGTGTGTACTGGGAAGCCAACGAGGTCATGCTGGAGGACGTGGAACGTATCGAAGTGATTCGCGGGCCCGGCGGCTCACTGTGGGGTGCCAATGCCGTGAATGGCGTCATCAACATCATCACAAAATCCGCCAGTGATACGCAGGGCATACTGGTCACAGCAGGTATCGGTAATGAAGAGCGCGGTTTTGCCAGCCTGCGCTATGGCAACACCATTCACAACGGCAAAGACTTCCGGGTGTATGGAAAATTCCATTCGGTTGACAGTGGCGAGGCAGTCGACAGCGGAGTGATTCCAATTGCTGCCCACGACGACAGCCGGTTTGCACAAGGCGGTTTCCGCATGGACTGGGACAGTGGCGACACGAATTCCTACACCTTGCAGGGTGACTTATACGAGGGGAGCGCAGGCCAGCAGTTGTTACTGGCAAGCTCACCCACACCCGTCACGGAAGACGCAGATTACCGCGGTGGCAACCTGTTGTATCGCTGGACACACCACAGTGCTCCGGGATCCGACACCACCCTGCAAGCCTACTTTGATGCTGTCTCCCTTGAAAGCGCGGCACTGGTCGAAGACCGCAATACGCTGGATATTGATTTCCAGCAGCACCGCGGTGTCGGCAAACGGCACGACCTGGTATGGGGCCTGAATTACCGATCGGTCAGGGATCATCCCGGCGCCTCTCAGATATACAGCCTTAACCCGACCAAGCGTACTGTTAACCTGTACACCGCGTTTATACAGGACGAAATCAGCCTGCTGGAAGACCGCCTGAAACTGACGATTGGGTCGAAGTTTGAACACAATGACTTCACCGGCTTCGAGGCACAACCCAATATCCGTATGGCTTGGCAAACAGATGCGGGTAATACGCTGTGGGGTGCCGTATCGCGCGCGGTACGCACACCGGCACGCGGTGAACAGGACATCGCAATGCAGATCATCCCGCCGCCGCCGGCACTCCCGCCACTGACAATCATGGGTAACCGGGATTTCAACTCAGAAAGCCTGGTCGCCTGGGAACTGGGCTACCGGTTCTCGCTGGCCAAGAAGGTATCCGTCGACCTGACCGCGTTCTACAACAAATACGATGATCTGCGCACAGTTGATATCTATACGCCGGCACCACCACTGGAAGCCAGCTTCAACAACAACATGGAAGGCAACACACAGGGACTTGAAATTGATGCGCACTGGCATATCAGGCCATGGCTGGAACTTAGTGCAAACTACACACGCCTGGAAATTGACCTTGATCTGAAGAACGGCAGTACAGACACAATGTCGCTCAACGCCGAAGACGCCTCGCCACAGCACCAGGCCAACGTCTGGATCGCTGCCGACCTGAATCACCAGGTGGAACTGGATGCCGGACTGCGCTATGCAGGAAGCGTAGAAAACCCCGGCTTCCCCACGCTCGACGACTATATCGCGCTGGACATGCGCCTGGCGTGGACACCCAAACCCGGACTGGAAGTGTCGATCATCGGTCAGAATTTGCTGGACGGCTCGCACCCGGAGTTCAACCCGGATTTCATTTTCTCATTACCGACCGAGGTTGAACGCAGTGTCACCGGAAAGGTAACGCTGAAATTCTGATCCATGTACCACGCAGTCAGAACAATACACAGACGGGCACGAGCGACCTACCAGTTGATGGCCAAGTCCCTGCTACTTGTCGCGCTACTGGTACTGTGCGTCCCCGTCAGTGTGCCTGCCGCCGAATACCTACAGGCGGAATACCGGGTAAAGGCAGCCTTCCTCTACAATTTCGCACGTTTCACCAGCTGGCCTGAACATACCAGCAGCGTCTTCAAGCTGTGCGTTCTGGGTGATGATCCCTTCGGGGAAGCGCTCGATGCACTGATTGGAAAAACGGTGCATGGCGAAGTGCTGACGATATCCCGCCTTGTCCACCCGTCAGAACTTGATGGCTGTGAACTCGTCTACATCAGCACATCGCATACCGACAACCTGGATGAATTGCTCGTACTGTTACGGGATCAGGCAGTCCTGACAGTCAGTGACATCGATGCATTCATCGATCATGGCGGCATCATCGGGTTCAGGATCGCTGACAACAAGGTTCGCTTTGAGATCAATACCTCGGCAGCCGCCAGGGCAGACCTGTCGATCAGCTCCAAGCTGTTGTCACTGGCAAACCGCGTCAGCATGGAAAGGTAAGCATGATGCGGATACTCAATAACCTGTCGATACGCCGCAAGCTGACCCTGGTTATTATGCTCATCAGCACAGTATCCCTGCTGATGGCCAGCGCTGCCTTCATTATCAGTGACCGACTCCATACAGAGAAGACAGTTGGCAACAGCCTGCTCATCATGGCCGACATGATCGCCGCAAACAGTACCGCAGCCATCCTGTTCAGGGATCCTGTTGCTGCCGTCGAGACACTGGGCTTCCTGGATTCACAGGACAACATCCAGGCCGGTGTAATCTATGACAACAACCATGAGCCTTTTGCCAGCTACTACAAGGAAGACATCACAATAGAATTGCCGGAACCGGCCGGACAAACCCGGAATGTTATGTTCTGGGATGATTATGTCGAGGTCTTTGCAGGTATTGACTACGCGGGTGAACGGATCGGGATCATCTATCTGCGCTCGGATACGCAAGTAATCAATGACCGGCTGGCGCTGTTCTTTGGCATCGTTGTCATAGTGCTGCTGGCCTCTCTACTGGTTGCATTTGCCCTCAACGAACGGATGCAGTACATCATCACAGCCCCGCTGCTGCGCCTGTCCGCCATTGCACGGCAGATCAGTACCGAGCGCAACTACTCGCTGCGTGTGGCAGAGGACAGCAAGGATGAGCTTGGCACGCTTACCAGGGATTTCAACACCATGCTTGATGAAATCGAGATGCGTGACAAAAAGCTCAAGCAGAACCAGGAAGAACTGGAAGGGCGCGTGGTACAACGCACCCGCGAACTGGAAAAGGCCAACAGGGAACTCGCCTCAGCCAAGCAAGAGGCGGAATCCGTAGCCATGCGCATGCAACACCAGGCCCAGCATGATGCCCTGACCGGACTGCCCAACCGCTCCCTCCTCAATGATCGCATTCAGATTGAACTTTCACATGCCCGGCGCGAACAGACCACACTGGCAATACTGTTCCTCGACTTGGACCGTTTCAAAATCATCAATGACTCACTGGGCCATGCAACCGGCGACCAGCTGCTGTGCGTCGTTGCACGCCGCCTGAAGAGATGCCTGCGCGAAGGTGATACCGTTGCACGTCTCGGCGGCGATGAGTTCATGATACTACTGCCTCGCATCAATACTGTTGCAGATGCCGGTCACATCGGAAACAAGATCATTGACGAACTGGCCAGGCCGGTATCCTGCAATGGCCATCAGCTGCACATCACCACCAGTGTCGGTATCAGCATTTATCCGTTTGACGGCTCAGATGCCAACACACTGGTCAAGCATGCCGACATCAGCATGTACCGCGCCAAGGAGCTTGGCCGCAACAAGGCAGTGTATTTTACCTCCGGAATGAACGCGGGTTCACGCAAGCAACTGGTACTGGAAACGAACCTGCGTAAAGCGCTTGAAAAAAACGAGTTCAGACTCTGTTATCAACCCAAGGTAGATATCAGCAGCAACCGCATCGTCGGCGTCGAGGCATTGCTGCGCTGGGACAGCCCCGGCATTGGTTTTATCAGCCCCCGGGAATTCATACCGATTGCAGAGGAAAGCGGGCTGATTGTGCCAATCGGTGAATGGGTCTTGCACCAGGCACTTGCGCAGCTGAAGGAATGGCATATGGCCGGCTATGACGATATGACAATCGCCATCAACCTGTCAGCTGCCCAGCTATCCAAGCCCGGTTTCGAAAACATCCTGGAAAGGGCGTTGCAGGAGTCCGGCATCAACCCCGCCTGCACGGAGCTGGAAATCACGGAACATGCCGCCATGAAGAATATCGAAACGGCTACGATAACCCTGAACAAACTGAAGAAAATGGGTGTGGGCATTGCCATGGACGACTTCGGAACCGGTTATTCCTCACTCAGCTACCTGCGCCGACTGCCGATCGATACAGTCAAGCTGGACCGATCCTTTGTCCATGAAATTCCTGACAACAACGGAGATGTATTGATTGCACAGGCCATTATTGCCATGACCAACAGCCTGAACATGGGACTGGTCGTGGAAGGCATCGATAACGAACGTCAACTGGAGTTCTTCAGACAACAGGGCTGCCGCCTGGTGCAGGGTTTCCTGTTCAGCAAGCCGGTCGGAGCGGATAAGATCCTGGCCATGCTGCAGGTACAGGCCGCAACCGGTACCGTTAAACCTGCCAGGCAGTAGCTGCTTAGTCCTGTTCTACAGGCGCATAGAACCCGCGGTAATCCCCGGGCACGAACGGTAATCCGAATCCCGGGGCACCGTACCAGCCATACACAGCCGGACTGTACGGATAAACCGGGTAGCCTCCCGGAGGGAAACCCGGCGCAGGGAACGGACTGTTGTAGTAACCTGCTCGCCTGTTATTACCAGTCCCGAAAGAAAAGCAGAACGCCTCTGATACCTCCATCCACAACAGTGGCAGCAATATCAGCGGAATAAACCATTTCTTATTCTTCACACGCATGTCATCCCCTGTTACAGCAATTGATACGGAGTCTCGTCAGAAAGATTCAGCACGCGTGAAACGATATCAATACTCTTCTCGGTAAAGGCATCAAGCCGGTTCCACTCCGCGTCCTGCCCTATCACCTCGGACCCGTCACGCATGATGACTCGCATATCGAGAGCCCTCCCTGCAGAACCGGCCGGCTGCTCTGCTGTAATGAACAGCCCCGGCTCCGAATTCTGCCCCTGTATTACGGCCATAATATATCGGTAGTCCACCCCGTCACTGCTGTCAATTTCACCAAGCACGGTAAGCGTAAACTCTCCCAGCCGATAACGGCGTTTTGGAATGGCTGTCGTGATCCCTGGCTTGCTCATAAAGTCTGCCTGTCTTCGTTACCTGACTATCCGATCATTACGCATCACGTCCTGGAGTACAATCCCGCGCTTGCAAACCAGGGAATGAGCAGCTACTAATGGACCAGGCTTGGTAACCCATTGATATTTTCTCCATAATGACCGACCGGATCTGCCCGTTCAGCGCCACGCTGGCCAGAAATGATTTTGCCTGCAGCCTTGCCACGCAGGTAATCCGCCGCGGCGGGACAGAATTTGCCTGCCAGTCGGCTACAGCCCATACGCGCTGCCGGCAACTGCTCGAACACTGCAAGCAGGCCGCACTGCCGGCATTCGGTGTCGAGGATGATTTGACCGTGATGCCACAAAGTGTACTGGTAAAGATCCAGTTTGGCGGGCTGCTTGGCGTACAACGCATTACCCCCGGACAAATATCTGCCGGGAACCATATTAATGATATCGATGCCCTGCTTGCTGCCGCAATCGATCACTTCTTCAGTATCGAATCGATCCCGTACGATCAGCTGATTGATGACATCACTGCAAAGTCTACAGACCGTTCATTTGCAGCGGGCCGCTCCTCTTGCCGTCGAAAACCGTGGGTAGGGATCAATCCCGACGTTCGGATTCCCGCCAGGCAAAGGAGCAGTCGAGGTGGGTGCGCACGGTGATCAACCCGCTAAGACCATCCTCGATCATGATATCCGCCGGACGGCGGCGGCGCAGGCGCTTGCAGGGTTGCTTGAGCCACAACAGCCCGATACTGGCATTACGGGGAAAAGTGGTACGCAGGGCATCGGCGATACCGAGCAGATGCTCAACACGCTTCATCACACCGGGATCATCCGGCAACGGGGTATCTTCATGGTAACGTCGCAGCATGCGTTTCGGCGTTCCTTCAGGCAAGGCCAGCATGGCAATCTGGTCGGACGCACCGATGCCCCAGTCATCGAGCAGGTTAACGACAATGCGGCCGAGCGCATTACGGTCTTCATTGCTAAGAACTGACATACCGGGTTCCCACTACCCCACCAGGGGACTTCGTTAGTATGCACGGCATACTAGCATGTCATAGCGCCCGGATTCGGGCAGCAATGCCACAACATTACTGTGCGAATTTAGCAATGTACCGGCGTGTCTTTGTAGCGCGCAGCACATATGATAGAAAATAATCAATGATGGCTTCAGTCAAACAAGGTGATATCCCGGCATGACTTCCATTTTCCTGCTGCTACTGATTGTGATAGTGGTGCTGCTCTGGCAGGCCAGCCAGCGCAGCCGCGATACCGCGATCGAAACAGCCCGGCAAACCTGCCACCAGCAGGGCGTGCAATTCCTGGACGGAACCGCCGTATTGCAGAGCATCAAGCCGTTCTTTACCGGCGCAGACGGACCAGGGCTGCAGCGCACCTACACCTTCGACTACAGTGAAGACGGCATCGGGCGTCGGACCGGTTGTATCATCCTCAGGAATACCCGGGTTAGTGCAGTACTGCTGGATGAATGATCCGGATCCGGCCTCGGCTGAAGATTTCCGCTCAACAATCGCCGAGTGCGGAAAAGACTATACGGTTTTCCGATACACAGTATCACTATCAGTCTGAATATCGCTGCAATCGATTCGCCTGCGCTGCTCAAGACGAAAGTCATGGCCAGAAAATACAGGCGGCCTGCATGCCGGCCGCCATGAATCTGGTACTGTGGCCCGCCAGGGGTGATGATAACTGCCAGCCGCTGATATAATTTACCGGGTCAGGACCGATCCTGGAGTCATGCATGCCTTACTATCTCTACATTGTCACAACCAGCGAATCATCGGATACAAAGTCGGTCAGTCTTGTCAGCGAGTTTGATGTCTTCAAAACAGCGAAAGATGAAGCCAAGCGCCTGCGCGCCGGGGAACCACTGGCCGATAACCAGATCTACAAAATTATTTTTGCCAGGGACACGGCCGAGGCCGAGAAGAGCCTGACGGCCCGCCGCGAACAGCCGATCGCCAGGGAGTGGGAAAAATAATGCTGTCCGACATACGCCTGTAATGGAAGAACAGCAATACAAGGATACCTATCAAGCCGTCAATGAACGGCGTTGCGTGTTTGAAAAAACGATCAATTCACGCCGCAGCACCTGCAGCAAGTCAGTCCGCTTCCACCTTGCCGACCGCGAGGGAATTGCCTGCAAATCCGCATCCGGCAACGCCCTGTGCACCGAGTTGCTGGCGCGCATGCGCAGCAATGCCAGGTTCGCCCTGCACATGACTCATGCGGACGGGCAGCTGCCGCATGCCAAGGAGATCCGGGTACAGACCGGAGGCCTGCTGGGACTGCAGGGCCTGATTCACCCGTACCTGGAAGACCAGCAGAATGTAGAGGACATCATCACTACCCTCGACCTCGCGCTGCAGCGTTACAGCAGCCTGGAACAACTGCCGTATGACATCATCGTACAGGGTATCGTTAAATTCGAAGGCCGCAGAAAACGCACCCCAAAAAGCGATGAATGACCTGCAGGGGCTATTCAATTACCCCGCAGCACGATCGAGTCACTCACGGCGGGACTGACCGTTTCCACAACAGCGTCATTCAGTGATGAATGGCGCCGCACCTGGAACCAGACCTGTTTTCTGCCATTACCTTCACTCAGCTTGAAAACCGGCGCAGCCGCATGGTCCTGCCACTCGGCATCACTGAAGTCGGAACGCTCGCTGACGCGGTACTGCGTGACCACACCGGACGCTGCGTGGTTGAGCGTTACACTGTGTTGCGCAGTCACCGCAGCACCGTTGTTAATGGCAAAGTGTTCGACCTTCAGACCACTGGCAGCGCGCTTGCCTGAAGTGGCTGCCTTGCATTGTGGCCCGCCACCGCCGCCGGACAGCGACAGCACCAGCATCCGGTTGGCACTGGACGTCACCATCAATTCCTGTTCTGACTTGTAACCCGCCATTGAGGCAGTTACCAGCAACTGCGCGGACGGCAGGGAATCGAACACCACGTAACCCTTGGAATCGGTCAGCTTCGCTCCGAACTGGTCCAGTCTCGCCTGGGTCCCGAGGCAGACGGAAACCCCGGCCAGCGGCAGATTCCCGCCTCGCTCAAACACGCGCACCCGCAAATCCGCCCCGGCTGCCATTTGCGCACTGACTGCCAGCAACACTGCCATCATGATATTTGTTATAAGTTTCATAGCCCTGCTCCACAGCTGGCGAAATATCCGCCTGATATTCATGTAATTGGGTTTTATCCGGAAATACCCGGTTCGAATATGAATATCACACCGGCCAGAATAATACATCGGCCTAAAGTCCCATTTACGTCACGCAGATCACGCCACCCCGCTCATTCTGCCCGGCCTTCCTCAATGGCACGCAATCCCGTACGCAGTGCATGCTCGTTAACCGGGAAGCGGATGGCAGCATGTACCGGCAGTCGCGCACGCAGCTTGTCGAACTGTGATGCAAATTCCTGTTCATAAAACACGATTACGCGTGTGTGCGGCAGGCGCTGCACCACGGCCAGCAGGGATTCCAGGCTGCTGGTACGGTCACGAAAGTCCGACTGGAAATTGAATTCCGCCACGATCACATCCGGGCTGCGCCGCTTGAGAAAGGCGATCGCCTTGCGCATGCGCGTCTCGATGACCACCTCGTAGCCCAACGCCTCGTATAGCGGACGGAAGTCGGGATAGCCGCCCAACTCTATGATCGATAGTAAGAGTTTTGACGCCCCTGCCATAGCCATGGGTCCATCATACCGAACTGACTTATGGACAGGGGTACCGCAGCCTTCATGCACGCCGCTTATTCCTTCGGTCCGGCTCGGGAGGGTGTGGTTGCTGGCCAGAGGGCGAAAAAAATGCCGGATTTTGTTGTTATCAGGAGGACTGTTGGTTATCCAGCAGCCCGTAACAGATTCGTATCTAACTGTTTGATATATATTTTACATACTTCTGATGAATTTATTATAATTTTATTAATTTAGTGCTTGCTTATTTTAGAGTTTGCTTATATTATCTTTCTCGTCCTCGGCGACAAACAAAATTTTTAACCCACTTGAACTAACTTATTTCAGGAGAAACAACATGAAAACTATCGCAACTGTGATTACTGCTGCCACTCTGGCCATTGCTTCCACCGCCGCTTCTGCATGGGGCTGGGGTCCGTTTGGTAACAACGGCTACAACAACGGCAATGGCAACGGCTTCGGCGACGGCGACTTCGACGGCGACTTCGGCTTCAACATGAACATGAGCGGTCGTGGTAACGGTCGTGGCTATGGCTCCAACAGCTACCGTGGCTACAACGGCTATGGCTATGCTCCTTACGGCCAGGCTCCTTACGGCCAGGCTCCTTACGGCCAGGCCCCTTACGGCTATGCCCCGGTTGCCGCTCCGGTTGCACCGACTGCCCCGGTTGCCCCGACTGCCCAGTAAGTCAGTCTGACAAACCGGTAAAGCCAAACGGGGGTGACTCATCTGAGTCACCCCCGTTTTTATTGCCTGCAGGGATGTCTGAATGCTGTAGGAGCGCTCCTCGAGCGCGATGGTTTTGCCAATAAAAAGATCGCCAGATCAAGGGGTCAGAGTGCTTGAAAAGCCAAGAGCGGAAATTCAAGTACTCTGACCCCTTGATCCGGCTGGTAGCCGGTAACCCGTCT
>CBEULV010000037.1:0-14372 GCA_965544015.1 uncultured Gammaproteobacteria bacterium
ATATTCCCTGGGGTACGCACGCGGTACTGGAGCACACCCTTCAGCACGTGCGGGAGCAGGGACTGCAATGCCACCACCTGCCACTGCGCAGCGACCTGGATACACCCGCCGATTACCACGCCTGGCGGGGTGCTAGCGATGACCAGTGCCCGATACAGGCAGATGAGCGGGACCCATACGAATCAGGCAATTAGCCGGCCTTTACTGGCACAAACACACATTGTGATGTATATATTAAGTATGATCACCTGACGCTATTGGAAATACTTATAACTGTGCCATGACTGGCAAGGAGTTATCCCATGAGAAGGTTGTATTTTCTGATCCCGGACACGGACAGTGCCAAGGCCATTGTGGACGAATTGCTACTGGCTCGCATCGAGGTGCGCCATATCCACATTGCCGCAAAAGATCACCACGCGCTGATAACCGAGAACTTGCCCGAGGCCAACCTGTTGCAGGAGAGTGACTTTATCCCGGCCGTGGAACGGGGCCTGGCGATCGGTGGGGCCACCGGCATCCTGGCCGGCGTTGTCGCCATTGCCTTGCCTGGCGTGGGACTGGCACTGGGTGGTGGTGCGATCCTGGGGATCGGCCTGGCCGGCGCCGGCGTCGGTGCCTGGTTATCCAGCATGATCGGCATCTCGGCCCCCAGCTCACGTCTCACGGAATTCGAGTCCGCGATCGATGAAGGACAACTGCTGATGATGGTGGATGTCCCCAAGGCAGAGGTGGGCAAAATCACCGAACTGGTGCGTAGCCATCATCCGGAGGCGCACGTTGAAGGCACCGAACCGGTAATCCCGGCATTTCCCTGATACCGGGGAGGGAAAATAGCGCCTGTCCTGCCGGGGCAGGCGCATTTTTTTGCCCCGCATTCGACTTAGGTCCAATAGCCATTGCCTGTGTAACCGCAGACAATAGGAACATAGGGGAAATAGCTATCGGGTGATAACCATGCAGGAACGTAGAAAAAAAGCAGATCGGCGCACCTGTGGCAGGCAGCAGGACAGAACTGACAAGCGCAACCGGCGTATCAGTCCCGACCGTCGCCTGAACAATATTCACGTTGAGTGGATACCGTTTAACCATATCCACCTGCACCCGCAGATCAGCCAGTTATTCACCCATAAAACGCTTTCAGACTGAATTACGGATCATTGCCACGTGCTTGATCCCGGTCTCCGTAAACAGCTGTCCTGATTCCCGGAATCCTGCTGCCCGATAAAACCCGGCGATATCCACTTGCGCATGCAGGTACACCCGGCTGTGACCCTGTGCGGACGCCATCCCGATCAGGTGCGTCAACAGCAGCCGGCCGACCCCGCGACCTCGCCATCCCGGCAGTACAGCCATACGGCCGATACGGCCGTCCGGCAACAAGCGGCCGGTGGCGACGGCCTGGCCTGCCGCGTCCCATACCAGGGCATGCCCACAGCCGGGATCGAGGCCATCCCATTCAAGCGTGGCGGGGATACCCTGTTCTTTGATGAAAACGGCATGGCGTACTGACTGGATGGCATCGGCATCGCGCTGCCAGTCGGCGCTGGTAACGGTGCAGGAATCCGTGTTGTTCACCACACGCGCAGTCTGGCTTCAGATTGACTTTGCCAGCTGGCTGGCAGCGCCGGTGTAGGTGGCAGGTGTCAGCGCGGCCAGTTCCTGCTTTACCGGTTCCGGTAATTCCAGTGTATCGATGAAGGCCTGCAAGGTCTCCCTGTTGACTTCACGGTCACGCGTGAGGTCCTTGAGTTTTTCGTACGGTTTTTTGATGCCGTAGCGGCGCATCACGGTTTGCAGGGCCTCTGCCAGCACCTCCCAGCTCTGGTCGAGGTCCCCGAGAGTGCACTGCTCGTTCAGCTGCAGCTTGCCAATACCCTTTAGACAGGACTCAAAGCCAATCACGCAATGGCCCACGGCCACGCCGATATTACGCAACACGGTCGAGTCACTGAGATCGCGCTGCCAGCGTGATACCGGCAACTTGGCTGAAAAGTGACCGAACAGGGCGTTTGCAATACCGAGGTTGCCCTCGCAGTTTTCAAAGTCGATCGGGTTGACCTTGTGTGGCATGGTGGATGAACCGATCTCGCCGGCAACTGTCTTTTGCTTGAAATAACCCAGAGAAATATACCCCCAGACATCCCGACAGAAGTCAATCAGCACCGTGTTGAAGCGCCCCTGCGCATCGAACAGCTCGGCCATGTAGTCATGTGGCTCGATCTGGGTGGTATAGGGATTGCTCTCCAGCCCCAGTTCGCTGATGAACCGGGCCGAGAATGCGGGCCAGTCCAGCTGCGGATAGGCAACCAGGTGGGCATTGTAGTTGCCGACCGCGCCATTCATCTTGCCCAGCATGGGAATGGCGGCAATCTGTTCGCGCTGACGATGCAGACGGGCGCTGACATTGGCCATTTCCTTTCCCGCCGTGGTGGGTGATGCGGTCTGTCCATGCGTGCGTGACAGCATCGGCTTGTCAGCATAGTTGTGCGCAAGCCTGCTGATCACCCCGATAACCTCGTCAAGCAGGGGCAACAGCGACTGGTTGCGCGCTTCGCGCAACATCAGGGCATAGGCGAGGTTATTGATGTCCTCCGAGGTGCAGGCGAAGTGGAAGAACTCGCTGACCGCCTCGAGCTCGGCATTGCCGTCAATCTTTTCCTTGAGGAAATACTCGACCGCCTTGACGTCGTGATTGGTGGTGCTTTCGATATTCTTGACGCGTTGCGCATCCTTTTCGCTGAACTTCTCGATGATGTCATTCAGCACATGCTCCGCGTGACCGCTCAGCGCCGGCACTTCGCTGATTTCCGCGTGGGCGGCAAGCGCCTGTAACCAGCGCACCTCGACTATCACACGATGCCGTATCAGCCCGAACTCGCTGAAAATCGGCCGCAGTGCGGCGGTCTTCGAGCCGTAGCGGCCGTCGACCGGGGAGATGGCATTCAGCTGTGACAAGTCCATAGAAACCTCGCAGGTTGCAGATCAGGCGGCCAGTTGCCGCAGCACGTAATGCAGGATACCGCCATGGCAATAGTATTCGAACTCCTGCGGTGTATCGATACGCACACGCGCCTCGAATACGGTCTGCCCGCCATCCGGTGCCGTCGCGGTAACCGCGGTAACCGGCCTCAGGCCGTCCTGCAAACCGGCAATATCGAAGCTTTCCTGGCCGGTAAGCCCCAGGCTGTCCGCCGTCTCTCCGTCGCTGAACTGCAGCGGCAGGATACCCATGCCAACCAGGTTGGAACGGTGAATGCGCTCGTAGCTTTCCGCAATGACTGCACGCACGCCAAGCAGGAGCGGGCCCTTGGCGGCCCAGTCGCGCGAGGAGCCGGAACCGTATTCCTTGCCGGCGATGATAATCAGTGGCACGTTCTCATTGCGGTATTTCACCGAGGCATCAAAGATGCTCATCTGTTCGCCGCTCGGCTGGTGTGTCGTGACGCCACCCTCGGTACCCGGCGCCAGGCGGTTACGCAGGCGAATATTGGCAAACGTGCCACGCATCATCACTTCGTGATTGCCACGACGCGAACCCAGCGAATTGAAATCTCCCGGCGCCACCCCCTGTTCCTCCAGGTAGATACCGGCCGGACTGTTGGCCTTGATGGCACCGGCGGGGGAAATGTGATCGGTGGTTACCGAGTCGCCCAGCAGGGCCAGCACGCGAGCGGCATGGATGTCTGCCAGTTCACCGGGTTGTGCCGTTATGCCTTCAAAGTAGGGCGGCTTGCGGATGTAGGTAGAATCATCCACCCAGTCGTACTGTTTCGCTTCCGGCGATTCCAGCACGTTCCAGCGCGTCTCTCCACTGAACACCTCGGCATAGCTGCTGCTGAATTTCTCCCGGTCGACGCTGTTGCTGATCACCGTGCGAATTTCCTGCTGGGAAGGCCAGATGTCTTTCAGGTAAACCGGGTTGCCGTCGGCATCCGTGCCCAGTGCCTCGTTCTGTATGTCGATATCCATGTGCCCGACCAGCGCATAGGCAACCACCAGTGGAGGCGAGGCCAGGTAGTTCATGCGCACCTCGGCATGCACACGCCCTTCGAAATTGCGGTTGCCTGACAGTACCGAACAGGCGGACAGGTTGCCCTCGGCGATTGCCTTCGACACCGGTTCCGGTAACGGGCCGGAATTTCCGATGCACGTGGTACAGCCGTAACCGACGGTATGAAAACCCAGCGCCTGTAATGCCTCCATCAGTCCGGCCTGTTCCAGGTAGGCTGTCACCACGCGTGAACCGGGGGCCAGTGAAGTCTTCACCCATGGCTTCACTACCAGCCCGCGTTCCATGGCCTTTTTGGCAACCAGGCCGGCACCGATCATGACGGAAGGATTGGAGGTATTGGTGCACGAGGTAATCGCCGCGATCACCACCGCCCCGTCATTCATTTCGACCTGCTGGCCATCGATTATGGCGGTCACCGGCTTGCTGACAATATTGCGTTCCGTCTTGAGTGCGTCGAGCGCCTCCAGGAAGCGTGGCTTGATCGATTTCAGCGGCACACGATCCTGCGGCCGTTTCGGCCCGGCCAGGCTGGGCTCAACCGTGGCAAGGTCCAGCTCGACGACATTGGTATAGTTTGCCTCGGTGGCACCGGCCTCGTGGAACATTTGTTGTTCGCGCGCGTAGGCCTCGACCAGCGCAATCTGCGCCTCGCTACGACCAGTCAGGCGCAGGTAGGCCAGTGTTTCCGCATCGACCGGAAACAGTCCGCAGGTCGCGCCGTATTCCGGCGCCATGTTGGCAATGGTGGCCCGGTCGGCCAGTGTCAGATGTTCAAGACCGTCACCGAAGAATTCCACGAACTTGCCAACCACGCCTTCCTGGCGCAGCATCTCCACGACCATCAGCACGAGATCCGTTGCCGTGGCGCCTTCCGGCAGGTTGCCGTGCAGACGGAAACCGACCACCTGTGGAATCAGCATCGAAATCGGCTGTCCGAGCATCGCGGCCTCGGCCTCAATGCCGCCGACTCCCCAGCCGAGCACACCGAGACCATTGATCATGGTGGTATGTGAATCGGTACCTACCAATGTGTCAGGGTAGGCCTGTGTAGTCCCGTCCACATCCTTTTCAAACACGACACGCGCCAGGTACTCCAGATTCACCTGATGCACGATGCCGGTGTCGGGCGGCACTACCTTGAAATTGTCGAATGCCTTCTGCCCCCACTTGAGGAAACTGTAACGCTCCTGGTTGCGTTGGTATTCCAGTTCGCTGTTCAACTCGAAGGAATCGTCGGAACCGAAGCTGTCAACCTGCACCGAGTGATCAATCACCAGCTCGGCCGGCTGCAGCGGGTTGATGCGGTTCGGATCACCACCCAGCGCGGTCATGGCATCGCGCATGGCGGCAAGATCGACAATCGCCGGCACGCCGGTGAAGTCCTGCATCAGTACGCGCGCCGGGCGAAATGCAATCTCGGTATCCGGGGCAGCCTGCGGATTCCAGTTCAGCAGCGCCTCGACATCTGCGCGCGAAACAGTGTGTTCATCCTCAAAACGCAACAGGTTTTCCAGCAGGATTTTCAGGGAGTAGGGCAGGCGTGCTATGTCGTGTGATGCGCCCAGCTTGCGCAAGCTGAAGATTTCATAGGACCGGTCCCCGACAGCAAGCGTGTCACGGGTGTTGAAGCTGTTATTCATGGATTCTCCTGCAAACTGAACTGGATATGCCGCTAATAAGGCGGGCAATTATACACAGAAACCCTGTTTGGGTGAGTGGCGTCAGTCGTGCCGGGGTGCTTCCTGCAGCAGCTCCCGGCAGCATGCCAGCATGGACTTGCGGTCGAAAATAAGCCGTACACGATGACCGCCGCACTGGCGCCACAGCACCGCTGCACGCATGCCTGCCAGCAACAGGGCACGGATCATCTGCTGGCTGTCGGGGCTTGCCAGCACCGCCGGTTCACCGCGCACCATAATGCGTGGCGTCAGGGTGCTGATCGTCTGTTGATAGAGTTCCGCCAGTGCCGCAATCACCGCCGGACTGTATTCCTCGGAGAACTCCTCCTGTGCGCGAATTCGTGCAATTCCCTGTCCCAGTTCATCCAGCATGGTCCTGCTGCGTGCCAGCTTGCGTTCCAGGTGCAGCAGCGTAATGGCATAGGCGGTCAACTCCATGTCGCGCCGGCTGCCGTCGTTTCCGAGCTGGGCTTCGAGCACTTCCAGGCCGGGGTGCAAGGCCGCAATGCTGCCAAAAACCGCCTCGACCGATTCGGCATCGGTATGAAAAATACTGTCAAGGCAAACACGCGTGGCAGCGCCATCACGGTATATACCCTTGCTGGTTTGCTGCACCAGCTGCACGACCTGGAACAGCCCGGCGAGGGCGATGGTACGGGCACGCGTGTTCCGGTTCCGTGTATCCGGCATCAGCTTTTCAAGGCCTCTTCGATGATCGCACCACCCAGGCATTCGTCGCCGTCGTATAACACCACCGACTGTCCCGGCGCAATGGCACATTGCGGTGTATCGAACTCCACACTGCAGGCGTTGCCCGGGGCAGGGTGCAGCGTGCACGACTGTACCGGCTGCTGGTGACGAATACGAGCCGTACACCTGGTCGCCACATCCGGTGATGGCCCGGAAATCCAGTGCAACTGGCTGGCGCGCAGGCCGCCGGCAAACAATGCCGGGTGGTTCTTGCCCTGCACGACATACAGGACATTGGTGGACATATCCTTGCCGGCAACATACCAGGGTTCACCGCTGGCCTCCTTGCGCCCACCGATTCCCAGCCCCTGTCGCTGACCAATGGTGTAGAACATCAGCCCCTCGTGCGTACCGATGACCGTATTGTCGAGGGTGCATATATCGCCCGGGTTTTTCTCTATGTAGCGCGACAGGAAGGTGCTGAAGCGTCGCTCGCCTATAAAACAGATGCCGGTGCTGTCTTTCTTGTCGTGGTTCGGAAAGCCTGCTGCACGGGCCATCCTGCGCACTTCCGGTTTGCGCAGTGCACCAAGTGGAAACAGGCTGCGGGCCAGTTGCTCCCGCTCCAGGGTGTGCAGGAAATAGGTCTGGTCCTTGGACTCGTCTACACCTTTCAGCAACCGTACCCGTGGCTGCTGCTCGATGCGCGCATAGTGGCCGGTTGCGATGTAGTCGGCACCCAGCCCGGTAGCATGGTCGAGGAACGCACGAAACTTGATTTCCCGGTTACAGATAATATCCGGACTCGGGGTACGGCCGGCCCGGTATTCCGCCAGGAAAAACTCAAATACGCGGTCCCAGTACTCGGATGCAAAGCTGACCGTGCGCAGTTCTATGCCCAGCAACCCGGCCACTGCGCCAGCATCTTCAAGATCCTGCTGTGCGGGACAATAGCCGGCCGCATCATCCTCGTCCCAGTTTTTCATGAACACCGCGCCCAGATCATGCCCCTGTTCGAGCAGCAGCAATGCGGCCACTGCCGAGTCGACACCACCGGACAGGCCGACGATCACCTTACTCATGCTGTGCTGTGTCGCCGGGCAGTGCGGGAAGGGTGTTCATTCGATGTCACTGAGCAGGTCGAGCGGGTAACGGACGCCGTCCAGGAAGTCACTGATGCAGCGCAGCACCAGCGGGCTGCGCAGGTGCTCCTGTTGCAGCTCCAGTTCGGCCGGTGCCAGCCACAGCGTACGCTCGATACCATCATCCAGTTCGGCATCGGGATCATGCGCCAGCAATTGGCCGGCGAATGCCACGCGGATGTAGGTGCGCCCTCCGACCGGCTCGCGCCAGCGGTAGATACCGGTAATACTGTCAGGCTCAAACTGCCAGCCGGTTTCCTCGCGGGTTTCGCGGATCACCGCCGCAAACAGGCTTTCATTGTCCTCGAGGTGCCCCGCCGGCTGGTTGAGTACCCGCTTGCCCTCGACACGCTCCTGCACCAGCAGAAAACGTCCGTCCCGTTCGGCCATTGCCGCGACCGTCATGTGGGGCTTCCAAATCATATAAATATTATCAGTAACTTATGAAAAAAATTGGCCTGCACGCCCGGTAAACCTTTTGCCAGTGTGGTGGTCATACTGCATGGCTGGTGCTGGTTAATTGGCGCTCGCACTGCATCAAGCATTCACCTATACTCTGCAACTCGTTTCAGGGGGTGAAGTTATCGCACTTAGCTGAGGCAATCTCTCACAGCAACTTTGTAACGATAAACAAATAAGTACATTTTCACAAAAATTTTCGGAGGAACAGGTATGACTGGCTTGCTAAGAAAAACGTTTATTGCGGGTTTTATTTTCATTATTTCAGCCGGCAGTGCTTTGGCTGAAGACATTCTGATGCCATTTGTACTGGCTGGCACTTCCAACGGTGATGTCGCGACCGTTTCAGGTGAGGTCAAATCCAAGCTGGGCGCCGGTGGTTTCGAGGTAGTCGGCGAATATTCACCCTATGCCGATGCCAACATTATTATTGCAACCAGTGACGCCCTGAAGGCCGCTGCCGCCAAAACCGAATTTGGCGCCTACGGTGCCATGATCCGCGTTTCGGTGACCAAAAACGGTGACAGCACCGAGGTCGCATACACCAACCCGATCTACACGGCCGCCGCCTACCGCATGGATGGTGACCTGTCCGACATCCGCGCCTCCATCGAAAGTGCGCTGGGTGCCAAGGAAGACTTTGGTTCCGAGAAGAACCTGACCGACAAGGACCTGCGCAAGTATCACTACACGGTGATGATGGAATACTTCGACGATCCGAGCGAACTGGCCGAATATGACAGCCAGGAAGAGGCCCTCAAGGGTGTCGAGGCGGCCCTGGCTGCCGGTGCCGGCGCTACTGCCAAGGTCTACCGCATTGACATCCCGGGCAAGGACGAGTCCGTGTTTGGCGTTGCCCTCAAGGGTACCGATGCTGACGACTGCAGTGGTGATGAATTCGTCATGGGCCGCGTCGACAAGGCAAGCCCGCGTTCCACCGCGCACCTGCCGTATGAAATCGTGGTCTCCGACGGCACTGCCTACGCACTGTACGCCCGTTTCCGTATCGCCATCAGCTGGCCGCACCTGCCAATGATTGCGAGCAAGACCGGCGCCACCTTCTTTAGCATCATGTGCTCCCCGGGCGCTATCGAGGAAGCCCTGATCCAGGGTGCCGGCGGCGAGCTGTAAGCAAGCGACCCAGGCACTTTGCAGTACCCTGAAGCCCCTGCACATGCAGGGGCTTTTTTACGTGTAAGATTCTGTAACTATCAACCAGGAAGAGTTTATGGCGTACCAACACATTCAGGTCCCGAGCGACGGGCAAAAGATCACTGTCAATGCAGACCATTCCATCACCGTGCCCGACCGGCCCATCATCCCGTTCATCGAGGGTGACGGTATTGGCGTGGACATCACGCCCGTCATGCGCGACGTGGTTGATGCGGTTGTGCAATCCGCCTACGGCGGCAAACGCTCGATCGCATGGATGGAGATCTATGCCGGAGAAAAGGCCAACGACGTGTACGGCGCGGACACCTGGCTACCGGACGAGACCCTGGATGCCATCAGGGAATACAGTGTTGCCATCAAGGGTCCGCTGACCACGCCGGTAGGGGGTGGTATCCGCTCGCTCAACGTCACGCTGCGCCAGCAACTCGACCTGTATCTCTGTCTGCGCCCGGTGCGCTACTTCGACGGCACCCCGAGTCCGCTGCGGGAACCGGAAAAAACCAATATGGTCATCTTCCGTGAGAACTCGGAGGACATCTACGCCGGCATCGAGTGGCCGGCCGGCAGCCCGGAAGCGAAAAAGGTCATCGCCTTCCTGCAAAACGAGATGGACGTGAAAAAGATCCGCTTCCCGGACACCTCCGGCATCGGCATCAAGCCGGTGTCCTCCGAAGGCACCAGGCGGCTGGTACGCAAGGCCTTGCAGTACGCCGTGGACCAGGATCGCGACTCGGTCACTCTGGTGCACAAGGGCAACATCATGAAGTTCACCGAGGGCGCCTTCAAGAGCTGGGGCTATGAACTGGCGAAAGAAGAATTCGGCGCCACGGAAATCGACGGCGGACCCTGGTGTCGCTTCACCAACCCGAAGACCGGTAACGAGATCATCGTCAAGGACGTGATCGCCGACGCCTTCCTGCAACAGATACTGCTGCGCCCGACCGAGTACAGCGTGATCGCGACGCTGAACCTCAACGGGGACTACATCTCCGATGCGCTGGCTGCGCAGGTCGGCGGCATCGGCATGGCACCGGGTGCCAACCTGTCTGACACCATCGCCATGTATGAAGCCACGCACGGGACCGCGCCGGGTTACGCCGGCAAGGACCAGGTCAATCCCAGTTCACTGATCCTGTCTGCAGAAATGATGCTGCGTCACCTGGGCTGGCACGAGGCCGCGGACATGATCATCAAGGGACTGTCCGACACAATCGCCTCCGGGACTGTCACCTACGACCTGCACCGCCTGATGAAAAGCGCCACCAAGGTCAGTTGTTCCGCGTTTGGTCAGGCCATTATCGCCAACGCCTGATCGCCGTCTGTTATCTGCCAGGGGGCCGCACGTGAGAACGCGCGGCCCTTTTTGCAGTCCAATCCCCAACAGCGCGCCTGGGCGTGTTTTTCAAGTTTCGCTCGATTTTGCCGATGCAGGAGCCACTGGCCTGACATGTCTTCCGGCAACACCAAGCATCGGCATACCCAGCCACGCGGGCATGTATGCTCATGAAATAGGTGGTAAAATGTCCTACAGCAGCATGAATCACAGGATTTTTACCAGGCAGGACCCGGGACCATGAGTGGAGATCAGGAACATCGCGGTGACGAAGGGCTGGCGCTTGAGGAAGCGAAGCCGAAACTCAAGCAACCGTCGATGTACAAGGTGTTTCTTCTGAACGACGACTACACGCCGATGGAGTTTGTCGTCACCTTGCTGGAGAGTTTGTTTGGTATGGACCGCGAGAAGGCGACCCACATCATGTTGATGGTGCACAGTCAGGGCAAGGGCGTATGCGGCATCTTTACCTACGAAATTGCCGAGACCAAGGTTGCCCAGGTCAACGAATTTGCGCAACGCCATCAGCATCCGTTGCTGTGTAGTATGGAAGAAGTCTAGCTGGTCAAGACCGAGTGAGGTAGCAACATGCTGAGCAAGGAACTGGAATTTACATTGAACCTGGCCTTCAAGGAGGCCAGGGAGCAGAAACACGAGTTCATGACCGTGGAACACCTGCTCTACGCGCTGCTTGGCAATCCTTCTGCCGCCGAGGTGCTACGCGCCTGCGGCGGTAACCTCGAACAACTCAAGCAGGAAGTTGGCAGTTTCCTGGAAGAGACCACACCAAAGCTCTCACTCGATGACACACGTGAAACCCAGCCGACGCTGGGCTTCCAGCGTGTGCTGCAGCGCGCCGTGTTTCATGTACAGTCATCCGACAAGAACGAGGTCACGGGAGCCAACGTGCTGGTTGCCATATTCAGCGAACAGGAATCCCAGGCAGTCTATTTCCTCAACAAGCTCGATATCACACGACTGGATATCATCAACTACATCTCGCACGGTATTTCCAAGGTCAACGATCAGTCCGAGGAAAGTCTCGACACTCCTGCCGAGACAGAGGCCCCGGACACCGGCGCCAGGCAACCGCTGGAAAGCTTTGCGACCAATCTCAACGAAATGGCCGCACAGGGCCGCATTGACCCACTGATCGGTCGACGCAAAGAAATTCAGCGCACCATCCAGATCCTCTGCCGTCGCCGCAAGAACAACCCGCTGTTTGTCGGCGAGGCCGGAGTCGGAAAAACGGCGCTCGCGGAAGGCCTGGCACGCATGATTGTTGAAGGTGATGTGCCGGAAATACTGCTGAACAGCACTATCTACTCACTGGACCTGGGCTCGCTGGTTGCCGGCACCAAGTACCGCGGTGATTTCGAGAAACGCTTCAAGGCGGTACTGACACAAGTGCGCAAGGAGCCTGGCGCCATCCTGTTTATCGATGAAATCCATACCATGATCGGTGCCGGCGCGGCCTCCGGAGGCGTCATGGATGCCTCCAATCTAATGAAGCCGATGCTGGCATCGGGTGAACTGAAGTGCATTGGCTCAACCACCTACCAGGAATATCGCGGCATCTTTGAGAAAGACCATGCCCTGTCACGCCGCTTCCAGAAAGTGGATATCACCGAGCCCTCGGTCGAGGAAACCATCACCATCCTGAAGGGCCTCAAGTCGCGCTTTGAAGAACATCACAAGATCAAGTACTCGATGAATGCACTGCGCACTGCGGCCGAACTGGCCGATCGCTATATCAATGATCGTCACCTGCCGGACAAGGCCGTTGACGTCATTGATGAGGCAGGGGCTTCCCAGAGCCTGCGCCCACCGTCCCGCCGCAAGAAGACCGTTGGTGTCAGCGATATCGAGAAGGTCATTGCGCTGATGACACGTATACCGGAGAAATCCGTGTCGAGCTCCGACAAGGAGACCCTGCGCAACCTGGAGCGCGATCTGAAAATGGTCGTCTATGGCCAGGACCCTGCCATCGAAACACTGGCCACCTCGATCAAGATGTCACGCTCGGGGCTGGGTAATGAAAACCGCCCGATTGGCTCGTTCCTGTTTGCCGGGCCGACCGGTGTAGGCAAGACCGAAGTTACCCGGCAGATGGCCCGCATCATGGGCGTGGAACTGGTGCGTTTTGATATGTCCGAGTACATGGAGCGGCATACCGTGTCGCGCCTGATCGGTGCGCCACCGGGTTATGTCGGCTATGACCAGGGTGGCCTGCTCACCGAGGCAATCTCAAAGAACCCGCACGTGGTACTGCTGCTCGATGAAATTGAAAAGGCACACCCGGATGTATTCAATCTGCTGTTGCAGGTGATGGACCACGGCACGTTGACCGATAACAATGGCCGCAAGGCGGACTTCCGCAATGTCATCCTGGTAATGACTACCAATGCCGGCACCCAAGAGATGAGCAGGCCTTCGATCGGCTTCCAGCATCAGGATCATTCTTCCGATGCCATGGAGGCGGTTAATAAACTGTTTACCCCGGAATTCCGCAACCGGCTCGATGCCATCGTACAATTCAATGCACTTGACCCAACCGTCATCGTGCAGGTGGTCGACAAGTTTATCTTCGAGCTGGAAGCCCAGTTGCAGGAACAGCGGGTAAGCGTCGAGGTCGACGAGGCGGCACGCCTGTGGCTGGCCGAACACGGTTATGATCCGAAGATGGGTGCGCGTCCGATGGCGCGGCTGATTCAGCAACGCATCAAGAAACCGCTGGCCGAGGAACTGCTGTTCGGCAAGCTGACGCAGGGCGGACACCTGGTGATTCGCCTTGAAGACGGCGAACTGGCATTTGATATCGAGAGCAAGGCAATGACTGTCAGCTGACTCCGCCTGGAGACAGGTTGACGGGCCTAGCGTGCGCGGTAGGTAATGCGACCCTTGCTCAGATCATAGGGTGTCAACTCGACCGTGACCTTGTCACCCCTGAGAATACGGATATAGTGCTTGCGCATCTTTCCCGAGATATGCGCGGTCACCACGTGACCGTTTTCCAGCTCAACCCGGAACATGGTATTTGGAAGGGTTTCTATCACGGTCCCTTCCATTTCGATGTGTTCTTCTTTTGCCATAAACCCTGTAGTGCCTGATGATTAAGCCGGGCATTATACCGAAATAATCCCGCAGTCATATCCCGTCATGATTCAAATGCCCAGCGCGCATGCCCGGGCGGACTGTCACAGTGCCTGTTCAGGATGCCAACAAACTCGTCGCGCGCAATAGCGGACGCCCCCAGGCTGGCAAGATGATCGGTGTGCACCTGGCAGTCGATCAGGGGATAACCCCAGTTTTGCAACTGCTCGATAAGTCGTACGAAGGCCACCTTGGAAGCATCCGGGACCGTGGTAAACATTGATTCTCCGAAGAAAATATGTCCGATCGCCACCCCATAGAGCCCGCCCACCAGCTCGTCGTCCAGCCAGCATTCAACGGAATGCGCATGACCTTCATCATGCAGTCGCAGATAGGCGGCACACATTTCATCGGTAATCCAGGTGCCGGCCTGGCCTCGACGCGGGGCAGCGCACTGGGTAATTACCGCGGGAAAATCCCGATCCATCGTCACCGTAAAACGATCCCTGCGCAAGACCCTGGCCAGGCTGCGCGAGATATTCAGGTGTTCCGGAAACAGCACCAGGCGCGGGTCCGGCGACCACCACAGGATCGGCTGGCGCGGACCGAACCAGGGAAAGATGCCACTCCGGTAGGCAAGCAGCAGCCGCTCACTGCAGAGATCGCCCCCGAGTGCAAGCAGGCCGTCCGGTTCGCGCAGGGCATGTTCGACAGCCGGGAAACAGATTTCCGTATCCTCGGGATCGATCCAGTAGGGCCCGGTGTCATTCAGACGAAACATGGCATCT
>CBEULV010000038.1:0-14258 GCA_965544015.1 uncultured Gammaproteobacteria bacterium
CTGAACATGCAATCGCGTAATATATCGTCGGTATGCCGCCACGTAATCTGCTGCTGTTACTCTTCCTCGTGGTCTTCCTGGCGACGATTATCCAGCTGGGAGTGCTGTCCATCGCGTTTCAGAAGCTCGGTCTGTCGCCTCGGGGGGCGTTGTTGCTGGTACTGGGCGCATTATTCGGCAGCAGTATCAATATTCCGGTGACCACCATCGACAGCACGCCTCTGTCCCGGCCGCCACCGGACATATCGCGCTGGGGCCGGCGCTGGCAAATCGGTGCACCGGGGTATACGGGAAAAACGATCCTCGCAATCAACCTGGGGGGTTGCGTCATACCGGTGGGCCTGTGCCTGTACTTGCTTGCCCGGCAACTGGTCGATCCTTTCGACCTGCTGCCGGCCCTGCTGGTCGTAACCGTGGTCAGCTATGTATTCAGCCGTCCGATTCCCGGTATCGGTATCGGCATGCCGGTACTCTTTGCACCCGTGGCGGCGGTGATAACAGCACTGCTACTGGAACCCGCGAATGCGGCGCCGCTCGCCTTTTCCAGCGGTGTGCTCGGTGTCCTGCTGGGCGCCGACATCCTGCACCTGTCCGATATTCGAACAATGGGAGTGCGGGTTGCCTCGATCGGCGGGGCCGGCACTTTTGATGGAGTCTTTCTGACCGGCATCATTGCTGTGCTGCTGGCATGAAAGTGTTTCTGTCGTTAGCGGTACTTAAAATCCATACACGTCCTCGGTGCAGCGCTGCGACCCGTTCCAGGGCCAGCTGCGGCGTGTATGCAGATCGTTTGTCTGACCGAGGAGAATCCTAGATGATGACTCCTGTCATCCGAGTCAAACCTGGGGGAGATATGGAGGGGTGGCCGTTTGCAGTGAACAGGGCGTGGCTGCCAGCTCTTCTTGTAACCCTGATGATGCTTGCGGGGTGCGACCCGCTGCCGGACGATGAGGCGGCGTGGGTGCTGGAGGACATGGGGGCGGGTGTGGGCCCGAGCAGCCTCAAGGAACACACCCCGGATCCAGCGCGCCTGCCGATCGACTATCAAGTACAGGGGCGCAGTCACCAGGGCGACCTGTATCGGCCCGGGGAGTCGCCCCTCGCCGGGATCGTATTGGTGCCTGGTGTGGCCGTGCGCGGCAAGGATGATCCCCGCCTGGTGGCCTTCGCGACCACGCTGGCCCGCGCCCGCTTTCTGGTGCTGGTGCCTGATATCCCCAATCTGCGCGCGCTCAGGGCACGGGCAGAAGATGCGCAGGGTGTTGCGGACGCCTTTGCCCACCTGCTGTCCCGATCTGAATTCCCGACACGCGGCCGGGCCGGCATCGGCGCATTCAGCTATGCGGTGGGGCCGGCGGTGCTGGCGGCGCTCGATCCCGGGATCCGCGAGCGGGTGGACTTCGTGCTGGGGGTCGGTGGCTATTACGACTTAAACCAGGTGGTCACCTTCTTTACCACCGGCTATTTCCAGAAAGAGGGACAGTGGCATTACCTGGAGCCCAATCGTTATGGCAAGTGGATGTTTGTGTTCGGCAACGCCGAGCACTTGACTGATCCGGTTGACCAGACGGCCTTCCGCCGTATAGCTGAACGCAAGCTCGAGAACCCGCGTGCCGGTATCGATGATCTGACCGGTCACCTCACGCCCGAGGGAGAGTCGCTGCTGGATTTGTTGGAGAACCGTGACCCGGTGCGCGGCCCGGCGCTGCTTGCCCGCCTGTCGTCGAGGATCCGCGCCGAGCTGGATGCCCTGAATCTCGCGACCAAGGATCTTTCTGTCCTTGAGGCGCGGCTGATCCTGCTGCACGGCACGGACGATCGCATCATTCCCTATACCGAAAGCCAGGCCCTGGCTGCGGCCATGCCGCCCGGGCGGTCCGAACTGTTTCTCATCGACGGCCTGGCCCATGTAAACACACAACCTTTCGGGCTGGATCGCCATGCGATGTGGCGCGCCATCGGGGCGTTGCTGGCACAGCGAAAAAACCCCGGCGAGGGGGGGCAATGAGCGGGGGTTACACCGACATGCATGTGCACTGCGTGCCAAGGGATGGCGCGGTGAGCTTTCGCGGGTGGAGGCGGTTGCTGGCACCCTTTCTCGCCAGAAGCGCGGATTCGCGCGGCAGCGGTCCGCAGGCCGCCCGCCGCTATATGGACCGGTTGGCAGACCGGCTGCGAACCGCCCGCCATGTGCGCCGCGCAGTACTGCTGGCGCTGGACCGCGCGCATGATGCCCAAGGCAATCCCACCGACCATATGCAGGGTTACACGGTCCCCGGTGCGGATGTGCGCGCCTGGTGCGAGGAGGCTCCCGACCTGTTCCTGTACGGCGCCTCGGTCCATCCCCACCGGCCGGGTGCGCTGGACGCCCTGGAGCGGGCAGCCGCGCAGGGTGCGGTGCTGGTCAAACTGATCCCCAACAGCCAGGGGATCGATCTCGCTGAGGGCCGGCACCAGCCGTATTTCCGCAAGCTTGCAGAACTGGGTCTGCCGCTGCTGTGTCATACCGGCACCGAGTGGGTGTTGCCGGTGCGGCGTCAGGCCTGGGGTGATCTTGCGCGGTTGCGCCCGGCGCTGGACGCGGGGGTGACTGTGATCGCCGCCCATGGCGGCTCCAGCGGCTGGTTCTACAATCGTCACACCCTGCGCCGTTACGCCGCCCTGCTGGCGGACTGTCCCAACCTGTACGGGGATACGGCGGCGCTGGGGCTGGTCAACCGCATGGGGGCTTTGCTGTGGTGGCGAAGACACGCCGAGCACGTCGGACAGCTCCTGTTCGGCACCGATTATCCGGTGCCGTTGACGGCCGCAGCCTGGCGGCCCTGGCTTGCTGAGGTGGACTACCGGCGGTTAACCTGTGAAGCGAATCCCTTCGATCGCATGGCACTGCTGCTGGAGGCGCTGGGTATTCATCCGCCGGAGCAGGGATTTGAGGCGCTGTTGGCGGGATCAGGGCGTTTGAGAGAGGAGAGAGCGTGATGGAAGAGGCCGAGCAACCCGTCATTCGTCTTGTGGCGCGCCACCGCCAGCCCGACCTTGTGGTAGTGGGTGCAACCGGCGCCTCCGACCTGCGCCACAGTTTGCCGGGCAGCACAGCGGTGCATGCCCTGCGTGAATTGCGCAGTGACGTGCTCCTGGTCCGCGCCGATGCAGCGCTGTTCGAATTGCCGTGATCCGCGAGAGCGTCTCACAGGACAGTGTCCTGCCCGCGATGGACCCTGACTCTCCCTGCGGGCAGCGGGACAGGTAACCCGGTTATGGTGGCTAAACCCAGCCCGGTCGCCTGGGGCATTATCGTCAGTGTACTGTTCTTCACGGCCATCCTGGGTGTGTTGCTGCTGTTCGGTGTCGACGAGCAGGTGCTGCGGCTGTTGACATGGCTCGATGCGCAGGGGGCCTGGGCGTCGTTGCTGTTTATGCTGATCATAGCCGCGGTGGTCGTGCTGCTGTTGCCGGGGGCGCTGTTCACCCTCGGCGCCGGTTTCGTGTTCGGGGTGGTGGAGGGGACCGTCTATGTCGTGTTTGGCACGACCCTCGGCGCGATAATCGCGTTCCTGATTGCGCGCCACCTGTTCGGCGAGCGGGCCACCCGCTTTGTGCTGCGTCACAACAAGCTGAAGCTGGTCAGCGAGGAACTGGCGCCCCAGGGCTGGAAGGTCGTCATGCTGACCCGGCTGGTGCCCTTCTTCCCGTTCAAGCTCTCCAATTATTTTTTCGGGCTCATGCCCTTCTCGTTGCGGGGTTTCACCGGCGGTACTTTCCTCGGCATTGTCCCGTTCTCGGTGCACAATGTGTATCTCGGCTCGATCGCCGCTGATATCGCCACGCTCGGAACGCGCAACACCGACCGCACGCCGCTCGAATGGGGCCTGTACGGCGCCGGTTTTTTCGTCGCCGTCGGGGTCGTGATCTATCTCAACCGGCTGGCGCGCCGCGCCCTCACCAGGTACACCGAAGAAGGCGGGGAGGGAGAAGAGTGATGCCGTGGTTAAAGTGGTTGCCCTGGCGGTTTCTTATTCGCCGCATCGCCCGCGCCCATGGCTTCCTGGACCCGGTGGCGCTGCTGGCGCGGCTGCATCGCTTCGCCCAGCCCGCCGAGGTGGCGGAACCCGTCGAACTGCTGCGCGCCGGGGTGGTGTTCCATGCCCGCGGGCTCATCAACGCCCGCGTCATCCAGCATAACCTGGACTGGGTCTGGCCCTACTGGATCGAGCGGCAGTTCGATCCCGAAGACGACGCCTTTGTCCCCCGGGCCTTTTCCATCACCCACGTCAATCTCACCCATCGCAACTGGACGGCCATCGGATTGCCCGATGTGGACGAACTGCCGATCGTTGATCCCCGCGGCCTGCTCACGCCCGTCTACGACGGCTGGTCGCTGGACGCCTGGGTGATGGGGGACGACGGGGGCCACCTGCTGCCATCGCGTGCAGAGCAAGTCAGCCAGCGTTGGGACCTGAACGAGGGGCTGGCGGTGATCACCGAAACAGCGCAAGACGGTCTGACCCTGGTTAACCACGCCTCGGTCCAGCTGGAATCCGCGGCGCCGGTTTGCCAGCTGCGGCTCAGCGCCGGCAGTGACCAGGGCGGCTGGCTGGTGCTGGCGTTGCGGCCCTATAACCCCGAGGGGATCAGCTTCATTCACCAGGTCGAGCTCTCTTCCGAACGCACGGCCTGGACCATTGATGGACAGTGTGCCGTCACCTTCAGTGCACCGGCGGAACGGCATCATGTCTCGGACTATCACGACGGTGATGTGGCGATCCACCTGCAGGACCGGGAGCAGGAGACGGCGGGGGTGTGCGAGGTGGGCATGGCGACGGCGGCGGCACTGTTTCGGCTCGCACCCGGGCAGGAGCGTGATCTGGTCGTGCGCATCCCGCTCGTGCACAGCGCCCGCCCACAGCATGATGCCGGCGCCGCCTGGCAAGAAGCCCTGCATGGCGGTTGTAAACTTCGCGTGCCGGATGAAAAGGTGCAGTTTCTCTACGCAGCCGCCTTGCGCACCCTGGTCCTGCATTCGCCCGGTGACGTCTACCCTGGGCCCTACACTTACAAGCGCTTCTGGTTCCGCGATGCGGCATTCATCATCCACGCCCTGCTGTGCGCCGGCCTGACAGACCGCGCCGAATGCGCCCTAGATCGCTTTCCGGCCCGGCAGACCGCACGTGGCTACTTCCATTCCCAGGAGGGCGAATGGGACGCCAACGGCCAGGTGCTGTGGATCATGCAGCGTTTTTGCGCATTGACAGGCAGGGCGCCCAAGCCCGGCTGGCGGCAGGCGATCCTGCGCGGTGCCCGCTGGATCGGCAGAAAACGGCTGAGCGGGGAAACTGACTCTCCTCACGCCGGGTTATTGCCCGCGGGTTTCAGTGCCGAACACCTCGGGCCCAACGATTACTACTACTGGGATGATTTCTGGGGTATTGCCGGACTGCATGCGGCGTCGGCCCTGTGCAGGTCCCTGGGCGACGAAGCGGACAGCCGGGAATTCCTGGGCGAGGCCGAGGCGTTTCAGGCCACTGTTGACCGGAGCCTGACGCGCAGCTGCGAACGGCTCGCGCGGCCTGCGATGCCGGCCGCGCCCACCCGGCGCCTGGATGCCGGAGCCATCGGCTCGCTGGCGCTAGGTTATCCGTTGCAGCTTTGCCCGGCGGACGATCCACGCTTGCTGGATACGGCGGCGTTCCTGCTGGACAAGTGCATGGTCCATGGCGGCTTCTTCCAGGACATGATTCACGCCGGCATCAACCCCTACCTGACGCTGCATATCGCCCAGGTGCTGCTGCGTGCGGGCGATTCACGCTACCTGGAATTGCTGGATACAGTCGCGGCGCTGGCCAGCCCCACCGGGCAGTGGCCGGAGGCGATCCACCCCCGCACCGGCGGCGGCTGCATGGGCGACGGTCAGCACGTATGGGCGGCGGCTGAGTGGGTCATGATGGTGCGCCACTGCTTCCTGTGCGAGGAGGGCGACAGTTTGATACTGTGCCAGGGCGTACCCGCGCGCTGGCTCGAGGGCGATGCGGTGGTGAGCTTTGGTCCCGCGCCGACCGCCTTCGGCACACTGACGCTTGAACTCATTCCCGCCGGCAGCCAGGTCAAGGTGGCTTGGGACGCCAGCTGGCACACAGAATCACCACCCCGCATCGAGGTGCGCCTGCCCGGCTTCCGGCCCGTGATCGTGCAACCCGGCCAGTCGTCCGTGGAACTGGTCAAGGAAAGGTAATGCACATCATCATGCTGACCAACACCTATTTGCCGCACGTGGGCGGGGTGGCGCGCTCGGTGGCGGCCTTTACCGCCGAATACCGGCGCCGCGGCCACCGGGTACTGGTGGTGGCGCCCGAGTTCGACAACCAGCCCGCCGACGAGATGGAGGTAGTGCGCATCCCCGCTATCCAGCATTTCAACGGCAGCGACTTCTCCGCGGTGCTGCCGGTTTCCGGTCTGCTCACCGAGGCCCTGGATGCCTTCCGGCCCGATATCGTGCATACCCATCACCCTTTTCTGCTGGGCATGACGGCCCTGCGCATTGCACGCTACCGCGAGTTGCCGCTGGTGTTTACCCACCACACCCGTTACGAGGAGTACACCCATTATGTGCCGCTCGACTCGCCGGCCTTCAGGCGCTTCGTGATCGAACTGGCCACCCGCTACGCCAATCTCTGCGACCAGGTGTTCACCCCCAGCGAGAGCATTGCGGCCCTGCTGCAGGAACGGGACGTGAAGGCACCCATTGCGGTGGTACCCACCGGGGTGGATATACCCCGTTTTGCCCAAGGCGACGGCGCCGGCTTTCGTGCCGCGCGGGGCATTCCCGCCGACGCCTTCGTGGTGGGTCATCTGGGCCGGCTGGCCCCGGAGAAGAACCTGGCATTCCTGGCCGCGGCGGTGGCCAGTTTCCTCAAGTCCGCGCCCAACGCCCATTTTCTGCTGGTGGGCGAGGGACCGTCGGCTTCAGCCATTCGTGCCGTGTTCGAGCGCAAGGGAGTGATCGAACGGCTGCATCACGCAGGCATTCTAAAGCCACCCGAACTGATGGATGCCTATCACGCGATGGACGTGTTCGCCTTTGCCTCCAGGAGCGAAACCCAGGGCATGGTGCTGACCGAGGCCATGGCGGCGGGCGTGCCGGTGGTGGGGCTGGATGCGCCGGGGGTGCGGGAGGTGGTCAGGGACCAGCATAATGGCCGGTTGTTAGGCGAGGAGGCCGTTGAGGCGTTCGCGGCCGCCTTGCAGTGGGTGGTCACCCTGCCGCCGGAAAAGCTGCAGCGGCTGCGGCGCAGCGCGCTGCAGACTGCCGAGGATTTTTCCCTGCCGCGCTCGGCGGACAAGGCGCTTGGCTGCTACGAGGCGCTGTGTGCGCAGGCCTTTGTCGCCCGTCCGCAAGAGTACAAACAGTGGGAGCATCTGTTGCATCTCATCAAGGGCGAGTGGGACATCCTCAAGGGCATGGCGGGGGCGGCTGGCGCCGCCTTCAGCGAACCGGAGTCACCGGACCGGATGCCCTCATGATCGGCCGCATTGAAGCTTTCCTGCGGCGGCTGCGCCGCTGGCTTAGCCGCAGCGAATGGTTGGCGACCCTGCTGCAGCTGCCAAGGTCGGAAGCACCGCCGTCCACCCCGGGACTGATCATGATCCAGATCGACGGGCTTTCCCATACCCAGCTGAACCGGGCCCTGCAGCGCGGCGAAATGCCATTTATGCACAGGCTCATCAAGCACGAGCATTACCGGTTGCATCGCCAGTTCGCGGGCGTGCCGGCGGCCACTGCAGCCTTCCAGGGTGAGTTGTTCTACGGGGTGAAAAATGCGGTGCCGGGTTTCACCTTCAAGGACAGCGCGTCCGGCCGACTGGTGCGCATGATCGAGCCGGCAACCGCCGCGAGTGTGGAACGCGCACTTGAAGAGCAGGGGGGCGAGCCACTGCTAAAAGGGGGCAGTTGCTACGTTGATAACTACACCGGCGGCGCCGCTGAGGCCCACTTCTGCCCTGCGTCACTGGGCTGGGGACCGACCCTGCGTCGGGCGAATCCGTTGCTTGTGATGCTGCTGTTCCTGAGCAATGCCTACAGTTTCGCGCGCACCGCCGTGCTTCTGATGGTCGAATTGCTGTTGGCCATCGTCGATTGCGCGCGCGGAATGTTCGCCCGGGAGGATCTCGTCAAAGAGCTGAAGTTCGTGCCGACCCGGGTGGCGATCTCCATCCTGCTGCGCGAGCTGGCCACCATCGGGGTGAAGATCGACATCGCCCGCGGGCTGCCCATCATCCACCTCAACTTCCTCGGTTACGACGAACAGGCCCATCGGCGTGGACCGTCCTCCCGGTTCGCTCACTGGACCCTCAAGGGCATCGATGACGCCATCGCCCGCATCTGGCGGGCCGCGCACCGCTCGGCCCGCCGTCACTATGACGTATGGGTCTATTCCGACCACGGCCAGGAAGAGGTTCAGTCTTACCACAAGCGGCATGGCCGCAGCATTGAGGACGCTGTGTCCGAGGTTTTCGCCGAGCTCGGGATAAGTGCAGGTCCACTGCCGGTGAACGGCTCGCACGGTGTTCAGACGCAACGGGTACGGCAGCTCGGCGGCAAGAAGATTCAGCGTCTGTTCCCGGTCAATGGTCTGGCGCCGGGCGTACCGGATCGCGCCCAGGTAACCACAACAGGAGCGGGGCCGATCAGCTTTGTCTACTGCGATCACCCTTTGGAGCCGCCAGTGCAGGACGCCGTGGCTCGTGCCCTGGTGGCCAGTGCCAGCGTACCGGTCGTGCTGATTGCGGATGGCCCGGGGCAAGTGAAGGCATGGACAGACACCGGCGTGTTCGTGCTGCCCCGGCAGGGCGCCGAGGTCCTGGGTGCCGATCATCCCTTTCTGGAGGAGGTCAGTCGGGAGCTGGTCGCACTGTGCCACCATCCGGATGCGGGGAACTTCACCCTCTGTGGCTTGCGGCCAGGCACGATGGCGTGCAGCTTTGCCATCGAAAATGGCGCCCACGGCGGCGCCGGGCCGGAGGAGACCTGCGCCTTTGCGCTGCTGCCCGGGGATGCGGCCTTGCCCGCGGCCGGGCGCGACTACCTGCGCGCGGCTGATCTGCGCCAGGCCGCCTTGCGCCTGCTCGGTCGGGCAGAACGCGAACCCGCGGCAGAAAAAAAGAGCACCGCCACACAGGACACGTTGCGCATCATGACCTACAACGTGCACAGTTGCATCGGCATGGACGGCAAGCTGTCGCCGGAACGCATCGCGCGGGTCATCGCCCGCTACAACCCGGACGTGGTGGCACTGCAGGAGCTGGACGTGGGCCGGGCGCGTACCGAAGGCATGGACCAGGCTCACATCATCGCCCGGTGTCTGGAGATGGATTTCCACTTCCATCCCGCCATGCACATCGAGGAAGAACGCTACGGTGATGCCATCCTGAGCTATCTGCCTATGCGGCTGGTCAAGACAGGAACGCTGCCGGGCCTGCCCGGTAAGCTGCAGCTTGAACCGCGCGGGGCGCTGTGGGTCGCCATCGATGTGCACGGGAGCGAGCTTCAGGTGCTGAATACCCACTTGGGTCTGCTGCCGAAAGAGCGCCGGTTGCAGGCGGAGGCGCTGCTCGGACCGGAGTGGTTGGGGCACCCCGAATGCAGCGGGTCGGTGGTGCTGTGCGGTGACTTCAATGTGCTGCCGGCATCAAAGGTGTGCCGACGGCTGCGCACCCGCCTGAATGACGCGCAGATCGAGCTGGAAAGCCACCGGCCCAGACCCACTTTTTTTGGGCGTTTCCCCACTGCCCGTATCGACCATGTGTTCGTGGATTCCGGCCTGACAGTAACCGACATCGAGGTACCAGACAGCGAACTGGTGCGTGTCGCCTCCGACCACTTGCCACTGATCGTCGAGCTTCACCTCCCTGAATGGAAGGCTACCTGACTCATCCCTGCCTGTTCGCGGGACATCGCCTATACTTGTATCAGCAACCGGGTTACGACAAGAACGAAAATGTTGTACAGACATCCGTTATTCTGGATTTTCGTTACGCTGCTGCTATTGCTGGCATCTGCGGCACTGGGTGACGAGTATGCGCAGGCCCGCCAGCAGCTGGTTGAAGTCATCGAGCAGGATGTGCGCGATACCAGCCTGTACCTCGACAAGGAGGCACTGGACCCGCGCGTAATGGCGGCGATTGCCAAGGTACCCCGGCATGAGTTTGTCCCCGCCGCACAACGCCAGCATGCCTATGACAACCGGCCGCTGTCCATCGGTCACGGGCAAACAATTTCGCAGCCCTACATCGTTGCCCTGATGAGTGACCTGATCAAGCCACAGCCAGACGACCGGGTGCTGGAGCTCGGTACCGGCTCCGGCTACCAGGCAGCCATACTGGCCGAACTCACCGGGCAGGTATACAGCATTGAGATTATCGAGGCGCTGGGCAAGCAGGCGAGCGAGCGACTGTCACGACTGGGGTATGACAATGTAACGACGCGCATCGGCGACGGCTATTATGGCTGGGAGGAACACGCCCCCTTCGATGCCATCGTGGTCACGGCCGCCGCCAGTCACGTGCCACCGCCGCTGGTGGCGCAACTCAAACCCGGTGGCCACATGGTCATCCCGGTCGGGAGCAGCTTTCTCACCCAGCAACTGGTGCTGATCGAGAAAGAACCGGGCGGGCAACTCATCACCAGGCAAATTGTGCCCGTAATGTTCGTCCCGCTCACCGGGGAACACGATTAACCGGCAACGGTTACCCTGGCTGTCCATCGCCCTCGTCTCGGCGGCGGCGCTTGCATACGAAGTGCTGCTCATGCGCCTGTTCTCGATCATCCAGTGGCATAACTTCGCCTACATGATGATCAGCCTGGCGCTACTCGGCTACGGTGTCAGTGGCGCCTTTCTCACCCTGCTGCAGCGTCCCCTGTTGCAGCGTTTTGCCGCCAGTTACATCATCAACCTCACATTGTTCGGCATTTGTTCGGTCGGCTGCTTCCTGTTCGCGCAACACATCCCCTTCAATGCCGAGGAAGTGCTCTGGGATGCCCGGCAGACCGTCTGGCTGCTGTTTACCTACCTGTTACTCGCGCTGCCTTTTTTCTTCGCTGCCAATGCAATCGGGCTGGCACTGATTCACTATCGTGCCCGGCTGTCGCGTATCTATGCTGCCGATTTAATGGGCGCAGGGCTGGGGAGCATCGCTATCCTGGGGCTGTTGTTTGTGGTCCTGCCCCTGCAGGCACTGACGGTGCTCGGCCTGCTCGGGATCGGCGCTGCCCTGCTTGCCGCGTGGGAATTGCGGCAAAGAGTAACCGCTGCCTGGCTGTTGCTGCCACTGGCCGCCGCGCTGCTGCTGCCCGCCAGCTGGAGCACGCTGGAAATGTCGCCCTACAAGGGCCTCAGCCAGACATTGCTGGTCAAGGACACCCGCATTATTGCGGAACACTCCAGCCCGCTGGGCCTGCTCAGTGTGGTGGAAAGTCCGACTATCCCGCTACGGCATGTCCCCGGCCTGAGTCTGAATGCAAGCACTGAACCACCGGCTCAACTGGGCGTGTTCATCGACGGTGACGGGCTGTCCGTCATCACCCGATATAGCGGTGACAGGCAGACACTGGCACATCTCGACCAGCTGACCTCGGCACTGCCCTACCACCTGCGACCGGTGAACCGGGCGCTGATTCTTGGTGCCGGTGGCGGCGCCGACGTATTACAGGCCCGCTACCATCACGCAACAAACATCGACGCGGTTGAACTGAATCCGCAGTTCGCCCGCCTGGTGAGCACGGATTACGCTGACTTCGCCGGTCATCTCTACCAGGAACCGGGCATAACGCTGCACATTACCGAAGCACGCAGATTTGCCGCCATCAGTCCGGGTAACTATGACCTCATCCAGGTCTCGTTGCTGGATTCCTTCAGTGCCTCTGCCTCGGGGCAGTACGCACTGAGCGAAAGTCACCTGTACACGACCGAGGCACTGGCTGAATTCCTGCAGAAACTTTCACAGGACGGTTTCCTCTCCATCACGCGCTGGATAAAGCTGCCGCCCCGGGACACGCTGAAGCTGTTTGCTACCGGCATTGCAGCCTTGCGTGCCAGCGGCGTTACTGAGCCGGGGCAGCAACTCATCCTGATTCGCGGCTGGCAAACCAGCACCCTGCTGATCAAGAACGGTGCAGTCAGCGCACAGGACCTTGAGCGTGTGCGCGCATTTTGTGCAGCACGTTCCTTTGACGTGGCCTGGTACCCGGGCATCACGCGTGACGAGAGCAACCGCTACAACCGCCTGCGCTATCCCTGGTTTCATGATGCGGCCGAGGCGCTGCTTGGAGATGAACCCGAACGTTTTCTGGATGACTACAAATTCAACCTGCGCCCGGCCAGCGATGACCAGCCGTATTTTTTCCACTTCTTTAAATGGCGAACACTGCCGGAAGTCTTGCAACTGCGTGAACGCGGTGGTGCGCCACTGGTCGATGCCGGTTACCTGATACTGACTGCCACGCTGGTACAGGCGGTTATTGCCAGCCTGCTACTGATCCTGTTGCCGATCTGGATACACCAGCGACGTACCAACCAGGTGAAACAAGTCATACCTCGTTCCATGGTGATGGGTTATTTCTTCATCCTCGGGCTGGCCTTCCTGTTCATTGAGATCGCCTTTATACAAAAATTGCTGCTGTTTCTTCACCACCCGCTGTACGCGGTCGCAGTGGTGCTCAGCAGTTTTCTGGTCTTTTCGGGGCTGGGCAGTGCCTGGCTGGGACGCGTCTCAGCGGGTGGTCGCGGCAGGCTGCTGAGCCAGGCCGTCATCGGTATTGTGGTGCTCGGCACGGTATACCTGCTGTCACTTGGGCCCCTGCTGGACCGCCTGGCGATGTTACCCGACGCCATGCGCATCCTGATTAGTGTTGCCATCATTGCCCCGCTGGCATTCTGCATGGGGATGCCCTTCCCGCTGGGGCTGGGCCGGCTGGCAGACCACGCACCCGATCTTATCCCGTGGGCGTGGGCCATCAACGGTTGTGCGTCCGTGATCAGTGCCGTGCTGGCCACCCTGCTCGCCATTCACCACGGTTTTTCCACTGTCATTGCCGTGGCACTGGCATTGTATGCACTGGCCTTGTGGGTGTTCCCCGCGCCTTGCAAGGGATAACCGGTCGTGCATTTTGCATTTCCACCCGGCCTGGAGGAGAGCAGCACCCGGGTTGGTTCAGCTGCCGGCGGCACGATTGACGCCTTTGATCTGGTCAGTCGCCCGCGCCGATGACCGTGAGAAAGGATGCAGAGAGTTCGCCGCGGCCTGCCTTGTCGAGTATTCCCTGTGCGGTCTGAACAATTTCCGCCAGGGGGCCGGTGAGAAATACCATGCCCAGCTGAAGGGTTGCCGCGATGTCTGCAACCGGATTACTTATATTCGCATGTGGCGGCCTGAGGAATACCATATTGATCTCGCCCACCTCGGAGGGGATTTGTTCACAACCACCGCCAGGGGCGACAAACTCGAAAAGTTCCTCGGGGTTGTGGATGGCCACGCTCTCCTCTTTGAATTCACCGTCCGCGGCCTGTACCGTAAATTCAACTGACAAGATTGGATTCATGGGTATTTTCTCCTGTTATCTACTCTGTCAGGGAACCTGCCTGCAACAACGTATAATTTACAGAAATACGAATGGTTACTAAAGACGAATCCTGGCCCCTCTCCGGCTGATTGCTGCTTGTATATATATCCTCGACGCAGGATTGAGGGCGCTGTTTATAACGCCTGTAAATATACACTATAAGGCCTGGCAGCCGGGCACCCGTAACCGGCAGGCAATCATTTCAGGTCTGAAATGAGGAGCATATCATGTGGCAGGACTCGGGCTGGCGACATAACACGGACAAAGCGAACGAGAAAACCGGAACCCGCAACATGGCGCTGTTCTGGTTGTAGACGGCACCCTGCAGCCGACCGCGCAGCGCGCCTCCCATCAGGCCCGGTTGCATGATCTGTTTTGTTTATTGCGCTGCTTGATGGTTTACACTGCCAATAGTGGACTTATAAAGCTAAAACCAGTATGACTGGCATTGAGCTGCAGAATAGTGTGGTCATCATGGTGAATAATGCACTCATCTGACCTGTTATTGAACTGGCGGATGGACGGATATGGTTTATGCTTTTAATGAACCAGTTATCTTCAAAATGATGAAAGCAAAACATCTCATTGCCTTACTCTTTGTTCTGTTCTGGTCTCCCTGGCTGCCAGCACAACAGGCCATGCCCAC
>CBEULV010000039.1:0-14101 GCA_965544015.1 uncultured Gammaproteobacteria bacterium
ATGCCGGTCTGTTCGACATGCAGGATGTGCTCGGGCTGAAAGAGTAAAGCCAGGTGGCGCATCTTGCGCCAGGGCATCTGTTTTTCTTCTGTGCCTTGGCGTGAGACATTTTTGTTGCCGCCGGCATAGACATTCCCGGTCTCGATCCAGTACAATTCGCGCCAGATTATCGGGCAGTACAAACCAGTACACCAAAACGGGACGGCTCCACGGGAGCCCTCCCGTTTTCTACATGAGAAGCGGAGGTCTCCTTGAGGAAAGCGGCCATGTTGGCGCTTGCAGACGGAAGTCTATTCCGCGGTGTTGCTATTGGTATAGAAGGACAGATAAGCGGGGAGGTGGTGTTCAATACCGCCATGACCGGTTACCAGGAAATTCTGACCGACCCCTCCTATGCAAAACAGATCGTTACCCTGACCTATCCGCATATCGGCAATGTCGGCGCCAATGCCGGGGATGAAGAGTCTGCTGCCATTCATTGCTCGGGCCTGGTGATCCGGGACCTGCCGCTGCTGGCAAGCAACTGGCGCAGCGAGTCCTCACTGGAGGACTACCTGGTCAGCAAGCAGGTCATTGGCATCGCCAATATCGACACCCGTCGGCTGACCCGCATACTGCGTGAGCAAGGCGCCCAGGGTGGCTGCATCATGAGCGGTGACGAGCTGGATGCGGATGCCGCCATTGCCGCGGCACGCGCCTTCCCCGGCCTCAAGGGTATGGACCTGGCGAAGGAAGTTTCCACCACCGAAAGCTATCAATGGCGTCAGGGCGTCTGGTCGCTGGAGGGTGGCCAGCCCGGAGACAGCCCGGACAGCGAGCTGCCCCTTCACGTGGTTGCCTATGACTTCGGCGTCAAGCGCAACATCCTGCGCATGCTGGTCGCGCGCGGCTGCCGCATTACCGTGGTGCCGGCCCAAACACCGGCCAGTGAAGTGCTGGCATACCAGCCGGATGGCATCTTCCTGTCCAATGGTCCCGGTGACCCGGAGCCGTGCGACTACGCCATTGCCGCTATTCGCGAGTTGCTGGTCAGTGGTATCCCGATGTTCGGTATTTGCCTGGGGCACCAGTTACTGGCGCTGGCCAGCGGTGCCAGTACCGTCAAGATGAAATTCGGCCACCATGGAGCGAACCACCCGGTGCAGGACCTTGCCAGCCGGCGCGTCATGATCACCAGCCAGAATCACGGTTTCGCGGTGGATGATGCCACGCTACCGGATAACCTGGTGGCAACGCACCGTTCGCTGTTCGACCAGTCACTGCAGGGGGTGTCGCGCAACGATTGCCCGGCCTTCAGTTTCCAGGGTCACCCGGAAGCCAGCCCCGGGCCACATGACGTTGCACCGCTGTTCGACCGCTTTATCGAGATGATGAACAAACCAGACTAGCCACAGAGGACACAGAGACCAAAGAGATATATGAAAGAGGAAATTTCGCGCCAGGACGCCAAGGCGCAAAGAAAATCAATTTATGGCAAATGCTGCCCCAGGCTGGATTGATAAATGTATTTTCCCGGTGTTTTTTTAATCAACCGGGCAGTTATAAATGAACTGTCTTTTATCACTTGGCGCCTTTGCGGCTTTGCGCGATTGATTTTTTTATTCTCTGTGATCTCCGTGGCGAATTTTTAAATGCCAAAAAGAACTGACATACAAACTATCCTGATTATCGGCGCCGGGCCGATCGTTATCGGGCAGGCGTGCGAGTTCGATTACTCCGGTGCGCAGGCCTGCAAGGCCTTGCGCGAGGAAGGCTACCGCGTGGTGCTGGTGAACTCCAACCCGGCAACCATCATGACCGATCCGGACATGGCCGATGCCGTCTATATCGAGCCGGTGCAGTGGCAGACCGTTGCGCGCATTATCGAGGTCGAACGTCCCGATGTCCTGTTGCCGACCATGGGTGGCCAGACCGCACTGAACTGTGCGCTCGACCTGGTGCGCGAGGGCGTGCTGGAGGAGCACGGTGTCGAGCTGATCGGTGCCAGTCGCGATGCCATCGACATGGCCGAAGACCGCGGACTGTTCCGTGCCGCCATGACCGATATCGGCCTGTCGACGCCGCACGCCTACATCGTGCACAGCATGGAAGAGGGGCAGCAGGTGCATGCCTCGCTGGGATTCCCGATCATCATCCGGCCCTCGTTTACCATGGGCGGCAGCGGCGGCGGCATTGCCTATAACAAGGAAGAGTTTGTCGCAATCTGCGAGCACGGCCTTGACCTCTCGCCGACCAGTGAAGTGTTGCTGGAAGAATCCATTCTCGGCTGGAAGGAGTTCGAGATGGAGGTCGTGCGTGACCGGGAAGACAATTGCATCATTGTTTGCTCGATCGAGAATCTTGATCCGATGGGCGTGCATACCGGTGACTCCATCACCGTGGCGCCGGCGCAGACGCTGACCGACAAGGAATACCAGCTGATGCGCGATGCCTCCATCGATGTGTTGCGCAAGATCGGCGTCGAGACCGGTGGTTCCAACGTGCAGTTTGCCATCAACCCTGAAGACGGGCGCATGGTGGTGATCGAGATGAACCCGCGCGTGTCACGCTCTTCCGCGCTCGCCTCCAAGGCCACTGGTTTCCCGATTGCCAAGGTCGCGGCAAAACTGGCGGTCGGTTTTACGCTCGATGAGCTCAGTAACGAAATCACCGGCGGTGCGACCCCGGCTTCCTTCGAGCCCACCATCGATTATGTCGTGACCAAGGTGCCGCGCTTTACCTTTGAAAAATTCCCGCAGGCGGACCCGGTGCTGGGCACCCAGATGAAATCGGTGGGCGAGGTGATGGCCATTGGCCGCACCTTCCAGGAGTCCCTGCAAAAGGCGTTGCGCGGGCTGGAGACCGGCATGGACGGTCTCGACGAGATTTTCGACCTGTCACTTGATACCGCACAAGAGGAGTTGCGCAAGGAGCTCAGGATCGCGCGCCCGGAGAGGCTCTGGCATGTCGCGGACGGTTTCCGGGCCGGCATGTCACTGGCGGAACTGAATGAGTTGACGGCCATTGACCCCTGGTTCCTGGTGCAGATAGGAGACCTGGTCACGACGGAGCAGGGCCTGCGCGGCAGGCAGCTTACCTCGCTTGACGCCGACAGCATGCGTGAGCTGAAACGCAAGGGCTTCTCGGACCGTCGGCTGGCCACCTTGCTGGGGCGTGATGAGGACGATGTGCGCGAGCGACGCCACAGCCTGAATGTGCGGCCGGTGTACAAGCGCGTCGACACCTGTGCCGCGGAGTTTGCCACCTCCACTGCCTACATGTATTCCACCTACGAGGAAGAATGCGAGGCCGCACCAGGGACGCGTGACAAGATTGTCGTGCTGGGTGGCGGGCCGAACCGCATCGGCCAGGGCATCGAATTCGATTACTGCTGTGTGCATGCGGCACTGGCCTGCCGGGAAGATGGTTTTGAAACCATCATGGTGAATTGCAACCCGGAGACGGTCTCCACCGACTATGACACCTCTGACCGGCTGTACTTCGAGCCGGTCACGCTGGAGGACGTGCTGGAGATCATCCATGTCGAACAGCCCAAGGGTATCATCGTCCAGTACGGCGGGCAGACGCCGCTCAAGCTGTCGCGCGACCTGGAGGCGAACGGCGCACCGATCATCGGCACCTCGGCGGATGCCATCGACCATGCCGAGGACCGTGAGCGTTTCCAGCAGATGGTGGTGAAGCTCGGCTTGCTGCAGCCGGAGAACCGGATCGCTTCCACCACAGAACAGGCCATGGTGCTGGCGGATGAGGTCGGTTATCCGCTGGTGGTGCGGCCATCCTATGTGCTGGGCGGGCGGGCCATGGAGATCGTCTATTCCTCCGAGGACCTCGATCGCTACATGCGCGAGGCCGTGCAGGTCTCGAACGATTCGCCGGTGCTGCTGGACCATTTCCTGGATGACGCGGTCGAGGTTGATGTTGACGCCATCTGCGACGGCGAGGACGTGCTGATCGGCGGCATCATGGAACATATCGAACAGGCCGGCGTCCATTCCGGCGACTCCGCCTGTTCGCTGCCACCCTATACGCTGAGTGAATCCGTGCAACAGCGCATGTGTGAACAGGTCAGCCGTATGGCGATGGAGCTGAAAGTGCGCGGCCTGATGAATACCCAGTTTGCCATCAAGGGCGAGGACATCTACCTCATCGAGGTCAATCCGCGTGCCTCGCGTACCGTGCCGTTTGTGTCCAAGGCGACCGCCTTGCCCCTGGCCAAGATCGCGGCCCGCGTGATGACTGGCCGGAGCCTGAAACAGCAAGGCCTGACGGAAATGGCGCGGCCGGATTATTTCTCCGTCAAGGAAGCGGTTTTCCCGTTCATCAAGTTCCAGGGGGTTGATCCGCTGCTGGGTCCCGAGATGAAATCAACCGGTGAGGTCATGGGTATCGGCCGTACCTTTGGCGAGGCCTTTGCCAAGGCACAGATGGGTGCCGGTAATACCGTACCATCCGGCGGCACCGCGTTTCTGAGTGTGCGCAGGGCTGACCGCAATGCCGTGGTCGAACTGGCGCGCGACCTGGTTGACCAGGGCTTCCGCCTGGTTGCCACGCGTGGAACGGCCGCCGCCATCAAGGCGGAGGATATTGAATGTGATGTGGTCAACAAGGTCATGGAAGGCCAGCCACATGTGGTTGATATGATAAAGAACGGACAGATTGACCTGATCGTGAACACCACCGAGGGCAAGCAGGCGATAGCCGATTCCTATACAATTCGCAGGAGCGCGCTGCACAACAAGGTGTCTTACAGTACGACGATTGCCGGCGCGCGCGCGACCTGTATGGCGCTGCATTACCTCAACACGGGGAACGTTGCCAGCCTGCAGGAGTTGCATCAGGAGATCAGGGCATGAGTACCAAAGTACCGATTACCGCGCGTGGCGCCGAAAAACTGCGCGAGGAACTGGTGCGGCTGAAAACGGTCGAGCGCCCGCGCATCATTGCGGCGATTGCCGAGGCGCGTGCACATGGTGATTTGAAGGAAAATGCCGAGTACCACGCCGCGCGTGAACAGCAGAGCTTTGCTGAAGGACGCATCAAGGATATCGAGGGCAAGCTCAGCCATGCACACATAGTCGATATCGCCACCATGGATGCAAATGGCAAGGTGATCTTCGGCTGTACTGTCGAGCTGTACGATGAGGATAGCGAGGAATCCATCGTCTACCAGATCGTCGGCGAGGATGAGGCCGATATCAAGGCCGGCATGCTGTCGATCAACTCGCCGATTGCACGCGCACTGATTGCGAAGATGGAAGGTGACGTGGTTGCCGTGGTTGTGCCCGGCGGCGAACGCAGTTTCGAGATCGTAGAGGTCCGCTATATTTAGTGTGCTCCCGGCCGTCGAGCGCATCCTGTTGACCCTGTGGGTTGGTAGTCTGTGGGTGACCGGTTTTATGGTTGCCCCCGTGCTGTTTGCCAGCCTGGATGACAGGTCGCTGGCAGGAAGCCTGGCGGGCGCGCTGTTTGGCATAACCGCCTGGATCGGGCTGGCCTGTGGCGCTGTGTTGCTGTTGGTCAGCCGCCTGCGCTCCGGCAGTGGCGGCTGGCGGGCATGGGTCATTGCTGCCATGCTGGTACTGGTGTGTGCAGGTCAGTTTGTGCTGAGCCCGATGATTACGGAACTGCGTGCGGCGGGCATGACGGGCACGCCACAATTTGTCCGTTTACACGGCGTGGCAAGCCTGTTGTTTGTGGTGACGGCCGTGCTGGGCCTGTGGCTGGTCGCGGCTGGTCAGGAGCGCAGAATCAATCCCTGATCTCGCGATAGATCAGCGCGATGTGGCCGATGGCCTGTATCAGTTCTGCGTCAAAGGTTGTGCATATCTCGTCTATCATTTGCCTGCGGGTATCGCGGTCGGTACCGGCAATCTTTATTTTCATCAGTTCGTGGTGTTCCAGTGACAGTTCAACCTCACGCAGCACGGCCTTGCTGAGACCGGCATTGCCGATGCTGACGACCGGTTTCAGGGCATGGCCGCGGCCACGCAGTTTGTGCTTGAAGGGTTCTGTTAGTGGCATAGTAGTGTTTTCCGGGTGCAGTGAGTTGATTATATGTCCGGACGTTTGTATTTATGAAAATCTTTGTAGCAATAGGTACTGAATGCCCGATATGAACACCACACTCAAACAGAACATCCCTTCTCCCTGAGGGAGAGGGGGTGTTTGAATATTAGGGTTATTTGTATGGGCAGTAGCAAGAGTAGTCAAAAATGGCTGAAAGAGCACTTTGACGATGTCTGGGTAAAGCGCGCCCAGCGCGAAGGCTACCGCTCGCGGGCGGTCTACAAGCTCGACGAGATCCAGCAGAAAGATCGCATCCTGCGACCGGGCATGACTGTGGTTGACCTGGGTGCGGCGCCGGGCGGCTGGTCGCAGTATGCACTGCAGCAGTTGCACGGCAAGGGGCGGGTGGTGGCGCTGGATATCCTGCCGATGGAGCCGTTGCCCGGTGTGGACTTTATCCAGGGCGATTTTCGCGACAATGACGTGCTGGAGGCGCTGCTGGAGAAAACCGCGGGCGCCCCGGTAGACCTTGTAATGTCGGACATGGCACCCAATATAAGTGGTATGAAAGCGGTCGATATCCCGCGCAGCATGTATCTGGTGGAGCTTGCGGTCGAACTGGCCGATAAGGTCCAGGGCGAGGGCGGCAATCTCCTGTTCAAGGCCTTCCAGGGTGAGGGCTTTGATGCAGTACTGAAAAACTTACGTGAGAAATACGGCAAATTATTGATACGCAAGCCAAAGGCATCCCGTCCACGCAGTCGCGAGGTGTATGTGCTGGCCAAGGGTCGAGTCCGCGCGAATGTGTCATAATGGGTTAAGTCATGCATTTGACGCGCCGAGACAGTCAGTCAAGGCGCGTAATTCTGATCAATTGAGGAAACCGGTTTGAACGATCTGGCAAAAAATCTTCTGCTCTGGGTAGTTATCGCCATTGTCCTGATGACAGTGTTCAACAACTTTGGTCCGCAGACGACCAAACGGCAATCCATCGATTATTCCGTGTTCATCTCGGAAGTCCAGCAGGGCCAGGTGCAGCGCGTCGAGATTGAAGACCACACTGTGCAGGGTGTGCGCGTGGATGGCAGCCAGTTCACCACCCAGACCCCACCGGATGACCCCAAGATGGTGGACGACCTGTTGAGCAACAAGGTCGATGTCAGGGTGGTCGAGCCCAACCAGCATGGCCTGCTGATGACCATCTTTATTAACTGGTTCCCGATGCTGCTGCTGATCGGTGTGTGGATCTTCTTCATGCGTCAGATGCAGGGCGGCGGCGGTGCGCGCGGTGCCATGTCATTTGGCAAGAGCAAGGCGCGCATGCTCGGCGAGGACCAGGTCAAGATCAGCTTTGCCGACGTCGCCGGTGTCGAGGAAGCCAAGGAAGAGGTCAGCGAACTGGTCGAATTCCTGAGTGAGCCTGAGAAATTCCAGCGCCTGGGTGGCAAGATTCCGCGCGGCATCCTGTTGGTCGGCGCGCCGGGTACCGGCAAGACCCTGCTCGCCAAGGCAATCGCCGGCGAGGCCAAGGTTCCGTTCTTTACCATTTCCGGTTCCGACTTCGTGGAAATGTTTGTCGGTGTCGGCGCCTCGCGCGTGCGCGACATGTTCGAGCAGGCCAAGAAACATGCCCCGTGTATCATTTTTATCGACGAGATCGACGCAGTCGGCCGCCACCGCGGTGCCGGACTGGGTGGTGGCCACGACGAACGCGAGCAGACCCTCAACCAGTTGCTGGTCGAGATGGACGGCTTCGAAGGCAATGAAGGCGTGATTGTCATTGCCGCGACCAACCGCCCGGACGTGCTCGATCCGGCGCTGCTGCGCCCCGGTCGTTTTGATCGCCAAGTGGTGGTGCCGCTGCCGGATGTGCGTGGTCGTGAACAGATCCTGAAAGTCCACATGCGCAAGGTGCCGATTTCCGACAGCGTCAAGGCCAGCATCATCGCCCGCGCCACGCCCGGTTTTTCCGGCGCCGACCTGGCCAATCTGGTCAACGAGGCGGCCCTGTTTGCCGCGCGCGCCAACAAGCGCATGGTCGACATGGAGGACCTGGAAAAGGCCAAGGACAAGATTATGATGGGCGCGGAACGCCGCTCCATGGTCATGACAGAAGAGGAAAAGCGCCTGACCGCCTACCACGAGGCCGGACATGCCATCGTCGGTCGCTCGATGCCGTCACATGACCCGGTGTACAAGGTGTCGATCATTCCGCGTGGCCGCGCGCTCGGTGTAACCATGTTCCTGCCGGAACAGGACCGCTACAGTCAGAGCAAGGAATTCCTGGAGAGCAATATCTGCAGTCTGTTCGGAGGGCGCATCGCGGAAGCCCTGGTGTTTGGCTCCGACAAGGTGACCACCGGCGCCTCCAATGACATCAAGCGCAGCACCGAACTGGCGCGCAACATGGTAACCAAGTGGGGTCTGTCCGAGAAACTGGGGCCGTTGACCTACAGCGATGAGCAGGAAGAAGTGTTCCTGGGTCATTCGGTTGCCCAGCACAAGGCCGTCTCGGATGGGACGGCGCACGATATCGACAGAGAGATCCGTGCCATTGTCGACCGTCTCTATGAGCGGGCCGAGGCCATCCTGAAGGAAAACATCGACAAGCTGCACAAGATGGCCGAGGCGCTGATAAAATATGAAACCATCGACAGCAGTCAGATTGAGGACATCATGGCCGGCAAGGATCCGCAACCACCGCAGGACTGGAGCGATTCCGAACCGAGCACGCCGTCAGGTGGCGAGACCAACACGGACGAGAAGCTGGACGGGAAGATTGGCGGGCCGGCCGGCCAGCACTAGGGCTTCATCGCAAAGGCGCCATGAATAATTAATTGTCATCCCCGCGAAAGCGGGGATCCAGCCCGTAAACTGCAGTTACAATCAATGTTTACGGTTATATATTCATGCAATGAGCATGCATTATTCCTGAATCTGAACAACTGATTGCATGTTCTCCGCTGGATTCCCGCCCCCGCCTTCGCGGGGGCAGGCTCTGCGCGGGAATGACATAATTTTTACCTCCATGCTGTTTGCACCTTTGCGGTGAAGATGTCGTTCAGGATATCCCGGTAGATGAATCAATTGACCCTCGATTGCGCCGGCAAGCCGCTGGATCTCTCGATTCCCCGCGTCATGGGGATACTCAATGTCACCCCCGATTCCTTCTCGGATGGTGGCGATTTCCTGGTGCCTGAAAAGGCAGTGCAGCATGCCCTGGAGATGGTCGAGGAGGGCGCGGCAATTATCGATGTGGGTGGCGAATCCACCCGGCCAGGTGCTGCGCCGGTCGATGTGGAAGAGGAACTGCGCCGCGTGATTCCCGTCATCGAGGCGTTAGCGCACGAACTCACGGTGCCGGTTTCCATCGACACGCGCAAGCCGGCCGTAATGCAGGCCGCGGTAGCGGCCGGTGCCGGACTGATTAATGACGTGAACGCACTGCAGGCGCCGGGCGCCGTGGAGACGGCCGCCGCGCTCGGCGTGCCGGTCTGCCTGATGCATCTACAGGGGGATCCGGAAACCATGCAGGACCGGCCCGACTACCGGGATGTGGTGGCAGAGGTTGGTGCATTCCTCGTTGCACGTGCCCGGGCCTGCCGGGAAGCGGGAATTGCTCGTGAACGGATCCTGCTCGACCCTGGCTTCGGTTTTGGCAAGACCCCCGAACATAATCTGCTGTTGCTGCAGTGGCTCGATGTGCTGGTAGCAAACGGTTACCCGGTGCTGGTGGGGCTGTCACGCAAGTCGCTGATTGGTAATGTCCTGGGCCTGTCGGTCGATAAAAGGGTATACCCGGGGGTGGCGCTGAACGTGCTGGCGGTGTGGCAGGGGGCGTCACTGGTCCGCAGCCACGACGTGCGCGCGACGCGCGAGGCCATCGAAATGTGCCATGCTGTACAGATGGCAGGGCAGGGTTGCTGATTCCGCCACTGCCGGTAACCTCGTTATGTATTAAGCTTTGGACGCAGACAGGGAAAACACAATGTCGAGAAAGTATTTCGGAACAGACGGAATTCGCGGACGGGTCGGTGAACACCCGGTGACCGCCGAGTTCATGCTCAAGCTGGGCTGGGCGACCGGCCGTGTGCTGGGCTCCGGCAGTGGCGCAAGTGTCATTATTGGCAAGGACACGCGTATCTCGGGTTACATGTTTGAATCCGCACTGGAGGCGGGTCTGTCTGCCGCAGGGGTCGATATCCGCCTGCTGGGCCCCATGCCGACACCGGGGATTGCCTACCTGACACGTACCCTGAGCGCCTGCGCCGGTATTGTCATCAGTGCCTCGCACAACGGCTATGCCGATAACGGCATCAAGTTCTTCTCCGGTGAAGGTGCCAAGCTGCCGGACGAAGTCGAGGCAGCGATCGAGGCAGAGCTGGAAAAACCCATGGTCACGGTGGATTCCGACCGGCTGGGCAAGGCTGAACGTGTCGAGGATGCCGTTGGCCGTTATATCGAGTTCTGCAAGAGCACGATCCCCTCCGCCATGAGCCTGCGCGGCCTTAAAATCGTGATTGACTGCGCTAACGGCGCTACCTACCAGGCGGCACCCAGCGTGTTTCGTGAGCTGGGTGCGGAGGTGATTGCCGTCGGGGTGGCGCCGGACGGGCTGAACATCAACCGTGATTGTGGTTCCACCGACCCGGCACAACTGCAGAAGATGGTGCTGGAGCACGGCGCCGACCTCGGGATCGCCCTGGATGGTGACGGCGACCGTGTCATCATGGTCGATCACACCGGCGAACTGGTCGATGGTGATGAGCTGCTGTTCATCATTGCCGTGGCACGCCAGCAGGAAGGTACGCTGAAAGGCGGTGTGGTCGGCACGTTGATGAGTAACCTGGGGCTGGAGCATGCGCTGCAAGCGCATGACATCGCCTTTGACCGGGCCAGGGTCGGTGACCGCTACGTGCTGGAGATGTTGCAGCAGACCGGCCGGGTGATCGGCGGGGAGTCCTCCGGACACATTATCTGCCTGGATCGCACCACCACCGGTGACGGCATCGTCTCGGCGCTGCAGGTGCTGGCTGCCATGAGCCGGTACAGCAAGTCGCTGTATGAACTCAAGGCCGGGATGCACAAGTACCCGCAGCGCATGATCAATGTCCCGGTTCGTGGGCAGATCGATCTGGGCGCGGTGCCGGCGGTGCAGGCGGCGGTCAGTTCCGCCGAGCAGCGCCTGGCCGGCCGTGGCCGTGTCCTGCTGCGGCCCTCGGGCACCGAACCCGTGGTGCGTGTCATGGTCGAGGGCGAAGACGAGAACCAGGTGATCGAGGAGGCCGACCAACTGGCCTCGGTGGTGGCCGCCGCGGTCTGATCCGGCAGCTTGCGGGGCAGGAAGGCGCTGTTGCTGCCCCCGACCCTACAGGCACAACTGATTCCATCCTCATACAAGGGCCGGCATATGCCGGCCCTTTTTTGTCTCCGTGCCGGTTCCAGGCAGCCCTGAAAACGGCTGCCAAAATTGATTTTTCCGGGCCGCACCGCTAAGCTTGCCGGCTCTTCAAGATAAGGAATTCGTTATGCGTCAGCCCCTGGTTGCCGGCAACTGGAAAATGAATGGCTCCACGGACAGCATCAAGACGCTGGTCGAGGGCATCAAGGCCGGTATCGATACGGTGACGACAGCTGAAATGGCCGTCTGTCCGCCCTACGTTTATATTCCGCAGGTAGCTTCCATGCTCGCCGGCAGCGTCATCAGCTATGGCGCCCAGGATGTGAATGACCAGGAGGCCGGCGCCCATACCGGTGAAGTGGCGTCGAATATGCTTGCCGACATCGGCTGCAAGTACGCCATTGTTGGCCATTCCGAGCGACGCAGCATTTACGGTGAAAGCGATGAAGTTACCGCCAGCAAGTTTGCCGCCGCACGCAAGGCCGGCCTGATACCGATCCTGTGTGTCGGTGAGTCGCTGGAAGAGCGTGAGCAGGGGATTACCGAGCAGGTTGTGGCGCGTCAGCTGGATGCCGTGATCAATCTTGAAGGTATCGAGGCCATTGGCAGCGCCGTCATTGCCTATGAGCCGGTATGGGCCATCGGTACCGGCAAGACCGCGACGCCGGACCAGGCGCAGGAAGTCCATGCCTTTATTCGTGGCAAACTGGCCGCCCTCGATGCTGCGGTCGCAGACAAGGTGCAGATCCTGTACGGCGGCAGCATGAATCCCGGTAATGCCGAACAATTGCTGGCGATGCCGGACATCGACGGCGGCCTGATTGGCGGGGCCTCGCTCAAGCCGGAAGACTTTCTTGCCATTGGCAAGGCTGCTAACGCGTAATTTATTAATAACCCACTGACTAAAACGGTCGAGCTATGTTTTCCATATTGCTGTCAATTCAAATCCTGGTATCCGTCTCAATTATCGCCCTGGTGTTGTTGCAACAGGGCAAGGGTGCCGACATGGGCGCCGCGTTTGGCAGCGGTTCCTCCGGTACCGTGTTTGGTGCGCGCGGTTCAGGTTCGTTTTTTACCCGTGCAACTGGCGTCCTGGCCGCTGTGTTCTTTATCAACTGCCTGTTGATTGCCTCGCCACTGGTGCGTGATGCCGACCAGTCCGAGGAAACCCTGGCGGAGCGTATCGAGCAACAGGAAACGTTGCAGCAGGAAGCGGCCGAGAGAGCAGCGATAGGCGAGGCGCTGGAGAATCAGCAGGCCGGTGAAGAAGATTTGCCGGCTGCCATCACCGGGCAGTTGCCTGGCGAAGAAAGTGATGTGCCGGCTGTCATCAGCGAGCAGTCGCCCGGTGAAGAGACAGATGTGCCGGGAGTTCCCGCCGAAGCGCCGGACAGCCCGGTTGCAGACGATTTACCACAGTAAACCTGGCTGTGCTTTCCCTTGTTTTTTATCCGCGCCGATGTGGTGGAATTGGTAGACACGCTATCTTGAGGGGGTAGTGGCGAAAGCCGTGCCGGTTCGACTCCGGCCATCGGCACCATATTAGGATCCAGAGAGATCCGGTGAAGTCCATAAGCCAGCGTAACTGCTGGTTTTTTTGTGCCTATATTGATCGGTAGCTTCCCGTAACTTCTTCTTGCATCCGGGGGTAACTGGGGGTAAATTTTGGGGTAGGTGTTCCAGATCCCTGAATAGTTACCCCCAAGAGGGCCTCATGCCCCTGACCGCAACGACCATTCGCAACGCAAAGCCTGGCGATAAGCCCCGGAAATTGGCCGATGGCGCCGGGATGTTCCTGCTGATCAACCCCAATGGCGCCCGCTACTGGCGCCTGAAATACCGCTACGCTGGCCGGGAGAAGCAGATCTCGCTCGGCGTATATCCCGAGGTTACGTTAGCTGATGCACGTGAGAACCGGACCGCGGCACGTAAGCTGCTGTCCACGGGAATAGACCCGAGTCAGGACCGCAAGCAAACCCGGCGCGCCCTACGGGCGGCGGCAGGTAACAGCTTTGAGGCCGTGGCGCGTGACTGGCACGATGGGCAGCTGGCGCGCTGGACGCCCGGACACGCCAAAGCCGTGCTGGGGCTACTAGAAGCGGATGTGTTCCCCCTGGTTGGGAGCAGGCCGCTTACAGAGGTCACGGCGCCCGAGATACTGGAGGCGGTCCGTCGTATTGAGCGCCGAGGCGCATCTGAGACGGCGCGAAAGGCCCTGAGGCACTGCGGGGCGGTCTTTCGCTTTGCAATTGCAGAAGGGCGCGGGACGCACAACCCGGCTGCCGACCTGGCTGGAGCGCTCAAGGCGCCGCCAAAGGTCCGCAACCATGCCGCCCTGTCTGCTACTGAACTGCCCAAGTTCCTGGGCGCGCTGAACGCTAATAGCGGGCGCCTACACAAGCAAACCAGGCTGGGGCTGCGCCTGATCATTCTCTGCTTTGTCCGCACGGGCGAATTACGCGGCGCCACTTGGGAGGAATTCGACCTTGATGGCGCCACCTGGAGCGTACCCGCCGCGCGCATGAAAATGAAGGCGCCACATATGGTCCCATTGTCCCGCCAGGCAGTGGGCGTGCTGCGCGAATTGAAGGCCCTGACCGGGCGTGGACAGTTGTTGTTCCCATCGCAGTCCAACCCGCGCAAAGCCATGAGCGAGAATACCCTGCTGTACGCCATGTACCGGATGGGCTATCA
>CBEULV010000040.1:0-13908 GCA_965544015.1 uncultured Gammaproteobacteria bacterium
TTCAGGATCAGCTTCCGACTCGAGGCGTCAGCCGGCGGATTATCAACAATTTCCTCCTCTACCAATAGTTCGTAGAACAACCCCTCTTGATAATCAAATCCTTCTATTGAATCATAGAAGTATTGCCATTCATCATCAGGATTTTCTCGCACCAACATGCACCTCTGTGGACCCACACCAACACATTCCGCGGTAATAGGCGCAACAAATAATGATTGCGCTTCTTCCTCAGAAGATGCACTGGTACAGGCGGCCAATAAAATCACTGGCACAAATACTGCCAATTTCAAAGCAATTTTCTTTCCTATCACAGGGATATCTCTCCTTTTCCTATCAACGTCATTAACTTTATCTGGCGACTAAACGCCACCCCATTAAAATTAGTTCCCGCTTTTTAATTAACAGGTGATGAGTGTAACAAAATTCAATTTCATGTCACCTGAGAAAAACGCCCCGAGATCATGAAGTTGCGTATCCTTGACTTTATCAGGGAGAAACATATTATCGTGCGGGTTAATTCCCTTGGCAGACCAATCTATAATAAAAAGATAACTATCTGTATATTAATAATATATTTCTTTCTTTCTGGAGAATTTATGGTGTCCACTCCGCTTTGTTTGTACCGGACAAGCCAGTCCAAATCGTTACCACCAGCAAGATTTCCGAGTAATAAGCTTGGCAAATAGAGCACTAACTAATTTTATATTTTACTATATTTTACCTATTTATCCGTGGTGCATGAATTCTCAAACTGGAGTTGTTTTGTTCTGATTCTCTGTGTCCTCTGTGGCAAATCATTTTCGCTTGCGCGCACGCGGGTGTGCGGCGTCGTAGACCTGGGCCAGGTGCTGGAAGTCGAGGTGGGTGTAGATCTGGGTGGTGCTGATGTCGGCGTGACCAAGCAATTCCTGCACCGCGCGCAGGTCACCGCTGGACTCCAGCAGGTGGCTGGCAAATGAATGACGCAGGGTGTGCGGGTGCAGGTCGCCGGGAATGCCACGCTTGCGGGCGCGCTGCTTGACCCGCTGCTGTACTGCGCGTGCGCTGAGCCGTCGGCCGCTGCGCGCGGTGAAGATGGCCGATTCACCCGTGGTGGCAGTACGCATTGCCAGCCAGTCTTGCAGTGCACGAATGGCCTTGGCGCCGACTGGCACCACACGGGTCTTGGCGCCCTTGCCGGTGACGCGTACTAGCCGTTCGTTGTAGTCGATGTCGCCGGTGTTCAGCGAGACCAGCTCTCCCAGGCGCAGGCCGGAGGAGTACAGCAACTCCAGCATGGCGATATCGCGCAGGGTCAGCGGTTCACGATCGGTGACGCCGACCAGTTGCGTGACGTCATCGACGTTCAGGGTATCCGGCAGGTGGCGTTCGGTGCGCGGCGCATGCACGTCCAGTCCAGGGTTGGTGGTGACTGCCTGTTCACGCAGCAGGTAGTTGAAGAAACTGCGCAGGGCCGACAGGCGGCGCTGGATGCTGCGCCCGCTCAGGCCGCGGCGATGTACCTGGGCGGCATAATGGCGCACCTGGCGAGTGTCGAGCTGTTGCCAGGATGGAACGCCATTATCCTGGCACCATGCCCAACATTCGAGCAGATCGCGCCGGTAGTGTTTGACCGTATTGGCTGACAGGCGCCGTTCGGTCTGCAGATGATGCAGGAAACGCTCGATCCAGTCTGCTGACTCAGCTGCCACGGGGCAGGTCGGATCAGTCGGAATCCCGGTCCGCAGGGGTCATGATTCCGATCCTCTTGGAGTGCAGTGCCAGCAACATGCCCAGCAACTCGCCAAGATGGGTCAGGAACAGCGTGCCCATGCCCGGATGGAAGTGGCTGGCGTTCTGGCTGCCGATGGCGAGCAGGCCAAACGCGCATTTCTGGCCCAGCGGCACCAGCGCTGCGGATTCAATCGCCTCGGACTGGTCACCGAACAGATAGGTGAGTTGCGCCGGCTTGAAGCGGCCGCACTGGGGACGCGAGGATTTCAGGAATGATTCAAAATGCTCGAGCTCCGGGGCTTCCGGGTTGAAGCTGTCGACGTCACACTCGCGCGCCAGCGGATCGGGGAGGCCGGTCACGCGCAGGGTGACGGTATCGGCCTTGAATTCCCCCAGCAGGTTATCACGCAGGGTATCCAGCAGTTGCACCAGCGAGGTTGTACTGATCAGCTCCAGCGTCAACTGGTGCATGCGTTCGTTGAGGCGGTTATTGTCTCGCGCGACCTGTACCAGGTCCATGAGCTTGCGCTTGAGCTGACTGTTCTGGTCACGCAGGATTCTGACCTGGTGCTCGACCAGCGAGACAGCCGGCCCGCAACTGTGCGGGATCTCCAGGTCGGCCAGCAGGCTGGTGTTGTTCTGAAAGAACTCCGGGTTGTCACGCAGGTAGTCTGCGACCGTCTTCTCTTCCAGTGGCCGTGTCTCCGTGCGTGGCTGCTGTGATGTCGTCATAGCTCGATTCGTCCCTGGTAAACGGTGGTGGCGGGTCCGGTCATCATAACCGGGCTGCCAGGGCCAGGCCAGCTTACCACAAGTTCGCCGCCGCTCAGGATAACCCGAACAGTGCTGTCCAGTTCGCCCCAGTACCGCCCGATAACGGCTGCGGCACAGGCACCGCTGCCGCAGGCCAGGGTTTCACCGGCACCGCGCTCATAGACGCGCAGGCGAACCGTGCCGCGATCGACGATCTGCATGAAGCCGGCATTGACGCGCTCGGGAAAACGCGCGTGGCTTTCGATGCGCGGACCCCATTCGGCAACCGGGGCGGTGCTGATATCTTCCACGCGCAGTACGGCATGCGGGTTGCCCATCGAGACTGCTCCGATCTCGATGCTCTGGTCGCCGAGATCGAGGGAATAACGGCTGTCCTGCGCCGGGGCGGTGAACGGAATCTCGGCGGGTGCCAGGCGGGGCACTCCCATATCTACTGTGACCAGGCCATCGGTACCACGCACCAGTTCCAGTGTGCCGTTCAGGGTTTCGACGTGCACCCGGCTCTTGTCGGTTAGCCCGCGCTCGTGCACGAATTGCATGAAGCAGCGTGCGCCGTTACCGCATTGTCCGACCTCGCCACCATCCGCATTGAAGATGCGGTAACGGAAGTCGGTGTCCGGTCCGGTTGCTGCCTCCACCAGCAGCAACTGGTCGCAACCGATCCCGAAATGCCGGTCCGCCAGCGCGCGCACCTGTGCCGGTGTCAGTTCCACCGACTGGCTGATGGCATCGATCACCACGAAATCGTTGCCGAGCCCGTGCATCTTTGTGAATTCAAGGGTCATGGGCTACATCATGCCAGAGTTCGGCTGAAAATAAATCGAGCCATGTTGAAAACAAGATATCACTCGCGCAAAGGCGCAAAGAAAACAAACCTGCATTGCAGGGTACATCTATTATTGCAGGAGCGCCTTGCAGGCGCGATTTGGGTTAACAGACATCTCGCGCAGAGGCGCAGATAAAAACACACAAAAGATTGCCACACGACTACATGGATGTAGGAGGTAGAGCAACGCAGGAGCAGTTGCCGAGAGAATATGGAGAAACAGTGTCGTCCCTGTGCAGAGCCTGCCCCCGCAAAGGCAGTGGCAGGGCCCAGACTCAAACAGGGACAGGATACTTCGGGCTATTTGCAGGAGTCGCGACTGCTACAATTTACTTGTTTCCCCCAAACGAGGCCTCCAGCCTGAACTCGATACCCGGCGTGGCATCGAAATCGTCTTCATCGCGGAACGCGACTTGTGGGTTGACCTCGTAGAAAAGCCACTTGCGCCAGATGCGTTGCCGGTAACGGACGCGCAAGGTGCTGCTGTCCAGGTGAAAGTCCGGCCGGGTGTGGAATACGTTGATCCACTGGTAATCGACTCCCGCCCTGCTTTTCAGACGCTGCGTCAGGGTTGGGGTGAGTGCGAGCAGGAAGCCGTCCTCATCGAAGTCCTCTTCGTTCCAGAGGAGATCGGTGGTGGCGCGGAAAAACAGGTCATCCCGGAGCAGCCTTTCGAAATCGAAACGGGTGCCAGACTCCCATCCAAAATCGGTATGCCAGCGTACCTTCTCGGTGAAACGCACCTGCCAGGAGTCGAATGCCCATGTCCTTCTAAAGCGGGGACCAATGAAAAAATCGATCGCATCATCGTCACCGCGCTTGAGTCCGGCGGTGATGCTGAGATTGAGCTCATCCTTGGCGCGCAGTAAGTACTGCAGGCCAATTGCAGATGTATCGCTACCGGTCGACCCGGCACTTGAGAATGACGGCTGGTCTAATATGCTTTCATCGTCCTCGATGGCATCTGCGATTACCAGCCGCAGTCTCTTGTTGAGCCGGGGAAGCGCAATCCTGGCATTTACCCTGAGCCTGGTCTCGGCCGACTCGCCTTCTTCAACAAACAGGCTGGGGATCAATCGTATGCGCGAGCGTGCTTCCTCTGCAACATAGCGCTCATCACCGAAAAACGCGTCGAACCACTTGGCGGCATCGTTGACGGATCGGCTCATGGCCTCCTGTGCCAGGTCTATCCCGGTGGGCTCTGTGGCTTCGATATGAATGTCTGGTGTGCTGGTTTCGCCCCACGACGTGCCCGGCAACCAGCAGAAGGCAAGAGCGGACAGGGAAATCACCAGCGCGGCCATCGGCGGTTGATGATGTCTGCTTCTGTTACTCATGGCGCGGAAGGGTAGTTACTCGGGCAGCAGGTGCTCGCCGCGGGTCAGGTCTTCGATGGTTTCCCGGTCGCGGATGAGGTGTGCCTGCGCGCCATCCACCATGATCTCCGCAGCGCGCGGCCGCGAGTTGTAGTTGGAGCTCATGGTAAAGCCGTAGGCGCCGACTGAGCGCACGGCAAGCAGTTCGCCCTCGGTGACATTGAGAACGCGGTTTTTACCGAGAAAGTCACCGGTTTCGCATACCGGGCCGACGATGTCGTAGATCTGTGCGCCGCCGGCGCGCGGTTCAAGCGGTACGATATCGTGCCAGGCGTCATACAGGGCCGGGCGCTGCAAGTCGTTCATCGCGGCATCCACGATGGCAAAGTTCCTGTGTGCCGTGTGCTTCAGGTATTCCACGCGGGTGAGCAGCACGCCGGCATTGCCGGCGATAGCGCGGCCCGGTTCCAGCAGCAGTTCCAGCGATCGATCGGACAACTGTTGTAACAGCGCATGCACATAGGTGTCGGGCTGCAGCGGTTCATCACTCTCCTTGTAGGCAATGCCCAGGCCGCCACCGAGGTCGATATGTCGCAGGCTGATACCGGCGTCCTGCAGGCGGTCAACCAGTTCGAGCATACGCGCCAGCGCATCGACGAACGGTTCCACCGTGGTCAGTTGCGAGCCGATGTGGCAGTCGATCCCGGTGACTTGCAGGTGCGGCAGTTCGGCTGCCGCACGGAAGGTGTCGAGTGCCGTGTCTACGGCTATGCCGAACTTGTTGTCACGCAGCCCGGTGGAGATATAGGGATGTGTCTTTGCATCGACGTCCGGGTTCACGCGCAATGATACCGGTGCACACAGTCCAAGTGCGCCGGCGACATCGTTGAGGCGCTGGAGTTCTGATTCGGATTCCACGTTGAAGCAGCGGATGCCGGCCTCCAGTGCCATGCGCATTTCATCGGCGCGCTTGCCGACCCCGGAGAACACCACGCGCGAGGGGTCGCCACCGGCCTGCAGCACACGCTGCAGTTCACCGGCCGAGACAATGTCAAAGCCGGAACCGAGCCTTGCCAGTATCTGCAGGACGGCCAGACTGGAGTTGGCCTTGACGGCGTAGCAGACCAGGTGTGGCTGTTGTGCGAGTGCCTTGTCGAAGACGCGCCAGTGGCGCTCAATGGTGGCACGCGAATACACATAACAGGGTGTACCGAATTTTGCTGCGATATCGGCGAGTGCAACGTCCTCCCCATACAGGCGGCCATTCCTATAGTTGAAATGATCCATGGCGGCTCAGCGATCCTGCTGTTCCGGCGGGTCCGGTTGCTGCGGTGCGGGCAGGTACAGCTCGCCGCTCTGACCGCAGGCGGCCAGTATTACGCACAGGCCGATCAGGGCCGGCAGGATTTTCAGATTATGGGTAGGCATGACAGTGTCCTGTAAACAGGCAGCCAGTATACGTGGGCCGCCGCGCAAACCCAATGTACCTCGCAGGCCTGCCGGGTGAAATGGACGCGGCTCCTGGTGCATACTGGCGAGCATGGATATCCCCTTGCTGGATGCTGTCGAGATCAACCCGCCGGGCACACCGAATGCCTGCATTATCTGGTTGCATGGCCTTGGTGCCGATGGCCATGATTTCGAACCACTGATTCCGCAGCTGGCCATTGTCAGGGAGTACGGTGTGCGTGTGGTGCTGCCGCATGCTCCGCGTCGCCCGGTGACAATCAATGGCGGCATGGTGATGCCGGCCTGGTATGACATCCTGGCACCCGACTTCCGTCACGGCGAGGATGACGCTGGCATCCGGCAGTCAGAGCAGCAATTGCAGGCGCTGATCGGGCGCGAGATTGCCTCAGGTATTGCACCGCAGCGCATTATTCTTGCCGGGTTTTCCCAGGGTGGCGCCATTGTGCTGCACACCGGTCTGCGTTATGCGCAGCCGCTGGGCGGCATCCTGGCGCTGTCCAGCTACCTGCCGTTGAATGAATCGCTGGTCGCCGAGGCATCCGCCGCCAACGCACAGGTCGCGCTGATGATGGCGCATGGCACGGACGACCCCGTGGTGCCGCTGGCGCTGGCGGAGCAATCGTGCGAGCTGTTACGCGAGCAGGGTTATGTGGTGGACTGGCACAGCTACCCCATGCAGCACGCACTCTGCGCCGAGGAAATGCGGGATATGCGCGCCTGGCTGGTGTCTTGCCTGGGGGTTGCAGAAGATTAGATTGCGATGGAGCGCCCGCTGTCGTTGATGCGTGCCTCGGCCAGCGCTGACTCGGCGCGTTCCAGCAGGTCGGCGGCAGAATCGTTTTTCTGGCACTGGGTAATACCGTAGCAGGCCTGCAGGCTGTCGTCAGAAGACGCATTCATGAGCTCCACACGTTCATCCAGCTTTTCCAGCAACTGCAGTGCCGCATCCTGGGAGGTTTCCTGCAGGATAAGTATGAAGTCATGTGCGTTGTTGCACCCGACCAGGTCAGCCCAGCGCGTCTGGTCCTTGAGCACTGCCACGGTGCGCAGTAACGCCTGGTCACGTGCGGATTCCGGCTCGCTGCTGATACCCATGGTTACGATTGACAACGGGCTGTTATAGCGCCGGCTGCGTGCCACCAGTGGTTCGAGTGAAACGAGGATGCCATTGCGACTGAGCAGGCTTGGCAGGTGCCCGTCATAGATGGACTGCTCGCTGAGTTCGCCGGCCAGCGCATCACATGTCTTGCGCAGGCGCATCTGTTCGGTGATGTCGAGGTAAAACCGGGCCATGCTGCCCGGTGAGTCATCAATGAAAACCGTCTCTACCGTCAGCCAGCGCTCGTCGCCGTTTGCCGTGATCCAGTGGATTACAGTGCCGCTTCCCAGCAGCGGCGCGATCAGGTCGTCAGGCTGTGCGCTACCGGTTATGCTCTCCGCGCTGGTGCCGGTCAGTGCGGTAAAGGCACGGTTACAGGCGCGCACGCGGCCGTCACTGTCCTGCAGCAGCATGGCCACCGGACAGCTATCCAGCAGGGTCAGGGCTTCGTTCAGGGCAATGTCTTTCATGATGTTAACCGGCCAGGCAATCCATTAACGGGTCAGCCGCTGTCGTGCTGCAGCTATTGCTGTTGCCACCTGTGCCGGCGCCGTGCCGCCCGTGTGGTTGCGTGCCGCCATGGAGCCCGTCAGTGACAGTACCTCGAAGACATCGGCCTCGATCGAGCCGGAGAATGCCTGTAGCTGCTCAAGGGTCATTTCGGCAAGGTCCTTGCCCTCGTCGATGCCGAAGCGTACCGCGCGCCCGACAATTTCATGTGCATCACGAAACGCAGTGCCCTTGCGCACCAGGTAGTCGGCCAGGTCTGTGGCGGTGGAAAAACCCTGCCGTGCAGCCACGGCCATGGCCGTGCGGTTGACCTCGATGGCCGGGACCATGTCGGCAAACACCCGCAATGAGCCGGCCAGTGTGTCGACGGTGTCGAACAGGGGTTCCTTGTCCTCCTGGTTGTCCTTGTTATAGGCCAGTGGCTGGCCCTTCATCAGCATCAGCAGGCTGATCAGGTGACCGGTGACCCGGCCGCTCTTGCCGCGTACCAGTTCCGGCACATCCGGGTTTTTCTTTTGTGGCATGATGCTGGAGCCGGTACAGAAGCGGTCCGGCAGTTCAATAAAGTTAAACTGTGCCGATGACCAGAGTATCAGTTCCTCGGAAAAGCGTGACAGGTGCATCATGATCAGCGACGCCGCTGCGCAGAACTCAATCACGAAGTCCCGGTCGCTGACGGCGTCCAGCGAGTTGCCGGCCGGTGCATCGAAGCCCAGCAGTTGCGCGCTGTACGCACGGTCAATCGGGAAACTGGTGCCGGCCAGCGCGGCCGCACCCAGCGGCATGATATTGACCCGTTTGCGGCAGTCCAGCAGGCGTTCATGATCACGTGCCAGCATCGCCTCCCAGGCCAGCATGTGATGCCCGAAGCTGATCGGCATGGCGACCTGCAGGTGCGTAAAGCCCGGCATGACGGTATCGGCCTCGCGCTCGGCGACGTCGACCAGTGCCGTTTGCAGCCGCTGCAGGACCGTGCAGAGCGCATCGATTTCATCACGCAGGTACAGGCGCAGGTCGGTGGCAACCTGGTCGTTACGCGAACGCCCGGTGTGCAGCTTCTTGCCGGTCTCGCCGACGCGCTCGATCAGGCGCGCCTCGATGTTCATGTGGATGTCTTCCAGCGCTACCGACCAGTCGAATTCGCCGCGCTCGATTTCGGTCTGGATATCCTCCAAACCGGCGCTGATGGTGCTGGCCTCGTCATCGGTGATGATGCCGACATGGGCGAGCATGCGGGCGTGCGCGATCGACCCCGCGATGTCGTGGCGATACAGGCGATGGTCAAAGCGGATAGAGGCAGTGAATTCCTCGACGAAGGCGTCAGTGGACTCGGTGAAGCGTCCACCCCAGGGTTTCGCTGCAGGTTTGCTGTCGGTCATGGTCAGGTCAGAGGCCGTTCAAAGTGCGTGCAGTATATCGAATCCCCGCCCGGAATGCGTTTGCAGGCTGTGAATACGGTAACAGACTACTACAGGAATGGTCGCCATACTTGCAAGTCCCTAATACAGGAATGAAACTCGCATCATGAGCAGCACCCCGAAATCACGGCAACAAGGCATCGAGTCGCTGGAGCAGTTCTTCCTGCCCAGCTTCTGTGAGGTGCGCATGGTGTTTGCGGTGGTGGTCATTGCCGAGTTGCTGGCCTTTATGCTTACCCTGGTCAGCCCCGGCGTCATCGAGGACCCCTGGGGCAACCTCGGCCTGATCTCGGTGTTCATGCAGTGGATTGCGCTGACCAGTGCGGCGGTATTATGTATTGGCCGACCGCTGTTGTCGCGCCTTGGCAATGCGGCGGCGGCCATCGTCAGCTATCTGCTGGTGCTGGTGGTGACCGCCGTGGTCAGCGAGCTGGCGTTCTGGCTGATGCAGCGTAGCACGCTGTTTCCGAACCTGTCCGACGGCGATCATGCCATCTTCCTGCTGCGCAGCCTGACCATCAGTACCGTGGTGTCGGCCATTGTGTTGCGTTACCTGTACGTGCAGTTCCAGTGGCGCCAGAAACTCAAGGCAGAGGCGACGGCGCGCATCCAGGCATTGCAGGCACGCATCCGTCCACACTTCCTGTTCAACAGTATGAATACCATCGCGGCACTGACGCGTTCGGACCCCGCGACCGCCGAGTCGGCCATCGAGGACCTGTCAGACCTGTTCCGTGCATCGCTGAACAGTGCGCCCGGGCAAACCACGCTCGGTGATGAACTCACGCTGGCACGCCGTTACCTGAATATCGAGTCGCTGCGCCTCGGCGAACGCCTGGCCGTGAACTGGGACATGGACAATGTTTCCCTGCAACAGGCGGTACCACAGCTGATCCTGCAGCCATTGCTGGAAAATGCCATTTACCACGGTATCGAGCCGCTGCCTGAGGGGGGGCGTATCACGGTCGCCGGCAGGGAGGATGACAAGGGCCTGACTATCACCATCAGCAACCCGGTCGCGACAGGCGGCAGGCAGTCGCGGCACGAAGGCAATCACATTGCCCAGGAAAATATCCGCCAGCGCCTGCAAATTGAATTTGGCAAACGGGCCGGGCTGGAGAACCGCGAGGGTGAGGGCATGCATGCTGTGGTGTTGACGATACCGGCGACAGGGGCGACATGAAGACCCTGATCGTTGATGACGAGGCACTGGCGCGTGCCCGTTTGCGTCAGCTGGTGGACGAGATCGACGGGTGCACGGTCTGTGCCGAGGCCATCAACGGTGAAGAGGCGCTGGAGCGTGTCGCACAACACCAGCCGGATGTGCTATTGCTCGACATCCGCATGCCTGGCATGGATGGCCTGGAGGCAGCACGTCACCTGCAGGCGCTGGAGCATCCGCCGGCCATCATCTTTACCACGGCCTACAACGACTACGCCCTGCAGGCCTTCGAGGCACATGCCGTGGATTACCTGATGAAGCCGGTGCGCCGCGAGCGCCTTGCCGAGGCACTACAGCATGCACGCCGCCTGACCCGGGTACAGGCAGCTGCCCTGCAGGAAGCAGATGTCGTGGTGCGGGAACGCATCTGTGTCAATGTGCGCGGTAGCCTGCAGCTGATCCCGGTCTCCGAGATCCGTTATTTCCTGGCAGATCAGAAATACGTCACCGTGTGCACCGCGGACGGCAAGCTGCTGACCGAGGAAACCCTGAAGTTGCTGGAGCAGGAATTTGCCGACCGGTTTGTGCGCATTCATCGCAATGCGCTGGTTGCCCGGCAATATATTGCCGGTATCGACAAGGACGAAGAGGGCCATGCGCGGGTCGCGCTGGCCGGTACCGACGACACGCTGGAAATCAGCCGCCGTCACCTCGCGGACATCCGCAAGCTGGTCCGGGCGCTGTAGCCTCTGCTTACCTGGGTGCGGGGTCGTCGCAACCGGCGAATTTTACCGTGCTGTCCGGGTCACGAATCCTCAGCAGCGCGCTATCGATGCAGGCATCCAGGTAGCCGCCAAACAACTCCGGTGTGTTGATGCCCACGATGCGTGCCGCCACTTCACGGCCAGTACCGTCGATAAACACGATGGTCGGCGTCAGCCAGGCATTGTAGCGGCCGGCGACCAGGTCCACCGGTTGCCGTTGGCCGTCGAAGTCGGTGACCCGGGAGCCGTCATCCAGTATCAGCCGGCGGATGATAACCTTGTCGGTGTACTCGCCGCTGATCAGCATGGGGCCAAGAAAGTCCTGTTCCAGCTGTCGGCAGTACGGGCAGTCGATGGCGCTGAACGTCAGCAGGATCGGTAACTGCCGTTGCTGCGCACGTGCGCCGTCCAGTTGCAGGTTGTCGCTGACCGGGATATCGAAATCGGCCTGTACGCCGGTCATGAGCCAGAATAAGGCACAAACGGTGAGAGCGGGCTTGTATAATCGTCGCATCATGCTTTCATTAAGAGGCTGAATTGTAAGCAATGTCAACCGATTCACTACGTATTGCGACCCGCAAGAGTCCACTGGCCCTGTGGCAGGCCGAGCATGTGCGCGCACGTTTGCAGGAGGCACATTCGGGCCTGGTAGTGGAGCTGGTTACCATGAGCACGCAGGGTGACCGGATACTGGACAGCCCGCTGGCAAAGATCGGCGGCAAGGGTCTGTTCGTGAAGGAGCTGGAACAGCGCATGTTGGCCGGGGATGCCGACATCGCAGTGCATTCCATGAAGGACGTGCCGGCCGAGTTGCCGGACGGACTGGAGATCGGCGCCATCCTTGAGCGCGAGGACCCGCGGGATGCGTTCGTGTCCAACCGTTACGCGAATGTTAATTCACTCCCGCAGGGCGCGCGTGTCGGCACCTCCAGCCTGCGCCGCCAGTGCCAGTTACGCGCACGGCGTCCGGATCTCGAGATCCTCGACCTGCGCGGCAATGTCGGCACAAGGCTGGGTAAGCTGGATGCCGGTGACTATGACGCCATCGTGCTGGCCTGCGCCGGTCTGAAACGCCTTGGTTTGGGCGAACGCATTAGTGCGGCATTGCCCCCCGAGACCATGCTGCCGGCCATTGCACAGGGCGTGATCGGTATCGAGTGCCGCAGTGGTGATGTGTGGGTGGCCGGGCTGATTGATGTGTTGAACGATCCGCAGACCGCGACCCGCACGCAGGCGGAGCGCGCCATGAATGCACGTCTTGCCGGCGGCTGCCAGGCGCCGGTCGCCGGGTATTCCGAGCTCGTGGACGGTGCGCTGGAGCTGCGCGGCCTGGTCGGCCGTCCCGATGGCAGTGACATCATTCACGGTGCGATCAGCGGCCCTGCGGCCGATGCCGCGGCATTGGGGCGGGAGCTGGCCGAGGACCTGCTGGGGCGCGGTGCGGACGTCATTCTGCAAGAGCTCCTGAGTGACTAGCGTCCTGGTTACCCGTCCGGCCGGTCAGGCAGGCGGCCTGTGTGAACGCATTACCGCGCTGGGCCATGAGCCCATTCACCTTCCCGCCATCGAGATCGCTGAACCCGAACACAGCAATGCACTGGACGCATTCATCGAACGACTGGATGACTGCGACCTCGTGGTGCTGGTCAGCGTGAACGCGGTACACATGGGGCTTGCAAAAATCCTGCAACAGCGTGACTGGCCGCAACACACACAGCTGGCTGCCGTTGGTACAACTTCTACTGCAGCAGTTGCGGCGCTGGGACTGAGTGTCGATCACGTGCCGGAACACGAATTCAGCAGTGAAGGTTTACTGGCGCTACCCGCATTGCAGGACATGCAGGGCAAGAAGGTTGCCATCCTGCGCGGCAACGGCGGTCGCAACACCCTGTTTGAAACCCTGGCTGCGCGCGGCGCACAGGTGGAGTACGTCGAGGTGTACCGGCGCGTGTGTCCACAGGGCTTGGCAGAACAACTGCAACGACTGTTGCGGGGTCATGTGCTGGGCGTAATCACCGCGACCAGCAACGAGAGCCTGCAGAACCTGTACGACATGGCCGGTAGCGAAGGCCGGCCGCTGCTGCGTGATATTCCACTGGTGGTGGCGAGCCGGCGCCAGGCCGCGCTGGCCGCACAACTCGGCTTTACGCAGGGCGCGGTGATCGCCGGGCATGCGGGTGACGAGGCAATGGCGGCGGGCGTTGAGCAGCTTGTTTCGCACTGAAAAACAAAAGCCATTGCCACAGAGGGCACAGAGTCCTCAGAGAAAAAACCACGTCGTTCCCGCGAAGGCGGGAACCCAGCCCCACACAATCCACTGCCACATAAGCTATTCGCATTATTTTATTAATGGAACCAAATGGCGTAAGACATTATTTTGATGTGAACACCCGCATGTTATGACTAACAATAATTTCTTTTTTATCGAACATTCGTTCGTCTAACGGTAGTTATCCGCGTCAAATATTATGAACATAATTTCATTTGTTAAATTTGCTCTGGTTTTTGCCATGGTAATTATTTTGCATATTATTTGGGCAAAATACAGGATAAAACAATGGGCGTTACGTAATAATTACACGATCACCAAATGCAATATTTGCCTTAGTAATATAGGGCCATTTTCATATTTTGGAACGAGTGGGGGCCAATCTATTTTTAGAATAGAGGCGGTGAATGCTGAAGGGAAAACAGAAAAAGGCTATGTGCGTGCTGGCGGCTTCTTTTTTGGCTTGTTAAGAAAACGTGTTGAGGTGAAGTGGGATAAAAGTCTTTTGGGCGAATGATTTTATAACAAGACCACCAGTCTGGTACGCGAGTCGCTTGCACAGCATTTTTCATGGCTGGGTTCCCGCC
>CBEULV010000041.1:0-13573 GCA_965544015.1 uncultured Gammaproteobacteria bacterium
GTCAATAATTGGCGTCTTTACAAACGGGAGAGGTCCATATAAGCGCTTATCAAGCGCGATAGAATAGGCGCTCTGTTTCTGGCTGGGTTCCCGCCTGCGCGGGAACGACGGTGAGGGAGGAATTCGCGGATGATATCTGCTCCTGCAGGCCTATCTGATTATTGTAGGAGCGCTCCGCGAGCGCGATGGTTTCAGGTAAAAAAGATCGCGGATGATATCCGCTCCTACATGCAGTTTAGTCTTCGTCGTCCCCGCGCAGGCGGGGATCCAGCCCTGATCAATGCGCAGGGGCAAGCTTTTAGCATAATAATTCGGGGATGCGATTCACTACTGCCCACTGATTATGTGGACTCCGGACGAAAAAAAGCCCGGCGAGTGCCGGGCTTCTTGGTATTGCCTGAGGGCTGTTTACTTGCGTGCGCTCGGACCATTGATTTCCAGGCCGTTGCTCATGTAAGTGTGGAAATACTCCAGTGCGGTGTACTCCGGACCCTGTGCCTTTAAGGGCTTGGCGCGTACCTGCTTGTTACAACCACCGTAGCGGCGATGCAGTGTACCCATACCACCCCACTTGGAACGATACACCGGGAAGCCCGTCGTGTGGCCCAGTGCCGGGCTCAGCAGGTCAGCACGAATCTTGTTTCCGGAGTTGTAGATGTGGCAGTCGGCACAGGACATGTTCATCTGGCCGCGTTTGGCATAGAACTGTGACTTGCCTTCATTATAAATTGCCATAGCGCGGGGATCATTCGGGACTTCTACATTGGTGAGCTTGCCGCGCGTGGTGTAGTGCATGTGAGCAGAGATATCTGCTATGGCACCCTTCTTGTACTTCAGCGGTTTCTCACCATTGGCCTCGCGGCAGGAATTGATGGCCGCTTCCAGGGTGACCACCTTGCCGGAGTCCTTGTCAAAGAATGGGTAGCGGTTGGCAATGCCTTCACCGCCGTTCTCAAAGCAGCTGGCATAGGTCTTGCCGTTGGCAAACGGTGTATTGAACAGTTTTTTGCCTTTATCCAGGTTCAACTCGTAGGGAGGGAACTCCTCGATCTCTTCCCACTGGGCACGGGATGCCGGGTCGATGGAATACACGCCGTTGATGAAGTCATTGTAAGGCGTTTTCGGAAAACGCTTTTCAAAGTAGGAGCGGAACTTTTTCAGTTCGTCTTCCGGTGTGGCCATTGCTGGCGCCGTGAATGCACCGAATAGTCCGATAACCAGTATTGTGGTCAGGAGTCTTTTCATTGAGTCTTTCCCCTTCAGATCAGTAGATGGTTGTCCGTTTGCCAGATTACTTGATGGCAATTTCGTGGGAATCCTTCTCGCCCTTGTTGTCGACCCAGCTGAGTGCGATCTTGTCGCCGCTGGCGCCACCTTTGAACTTGAACGAGAGATACGGGTTCTTGGAGATTGCCGGACTCCAGTTGGCGGTCATCACGACATTGCCGTTATGTGTGCAAACCACTTCCTGGATGAAGTGCGCCGGAATCTTTTTGCCGGTTTTCTTGTCCTTGCGGGTGCCGGTTTCCATCGTATGGCTAATGAGTGCCTTGATCGTTGTCACGCCGTCTTTGGCGCTTGCTCTGATTTTGATGCTTGACATGGTAATTCCTCTTTATGCTCTAATCTTTGATGCGTTCAGGTCCGGGGAGGCTTAACCGCCACAACCACCGATGGTGACCTTGACTTCCTTGCCGGTGCTGTACAGTTTGCCACCGGCCTTGACTACGGCCACTACGCTGGAAGTTTTACCCATCTTGATACGGGTTGAGACATCTCCGAGGGTGTTTGCACCCAGTACAAAGTTGGCTGCAAGCGGCAGCTGGTTTTTCTCCACCAGGATGCTGATCGATTCGACGCCGGCGATGGTCGTCGAGACCGAGATCGGTACCACGGCGCCGTTCTCTGCAATGTCCGGGGCCTTGATCTTGATCTTGTCGCTTGCGGCAAGATTCGAACTGCCCAGCAGGTTGCTCAGGGCCGAATTGATGTCTTTGGATTCAAATGCTTCTTTCGACCAGGCGGCAAGGGCGGCGCGCGGGGTGAGCAGGCCGGTACCGATAGTTACACCCAGTGCGCCGGTAGCCAGCGAGCCTTTGAGGAATATTCTGCGTTTCATGCTAGTCACGAGGGCTTCTCCTGAATTATGTACTTAAAGTGTGTAGACGTATTCGACGATCTGGTCGATCTGCTCCTCAGAGAGCATCTTGTGGCGACCAAACGGCGGCATAATGCTGTTCGGGTTGCGGCCAGTCGCGTCCCAGATCTGCTCGCGCAGTACTGCCTTGTTCGGGAAACGCAGCTTGATGTTCACCAATGCCGGGCCAATGTTGCCCGGTAGAGTGCCATCCCCCATGGCGTGGCAGGCCAGGCAGTTGCCTTGCTTGCGGTTAACTGCAACGGCCTTGCCCTTTTCGACAGCAGACTTTGCAGCTTCTGCAGCAGAGGCGGTCGAGAACGGGGTCAACATCAGGGCGCCGGTCATGATTGCGACTGAACAGGCTGATAACACTAGGTTTGTGGCGGTCTTCCGCATTGTTTCATCTCCTGAATTCATTTTCTAAAGCTTGAGGATTCGCATTACCACCCGCTGGTTACAGGCCGCGCGGGTTAGCCGTTTCGTATTTGTACTGGGCGATGGCGTCTTCAGCCTGGGCCTTGGCCTTGTTGGCCAGCTTGATCGCAGCAGCGTTGTCGCCCTTGCCGGCGGCGTCCTGCGCCTGTTTGGCAAATTTCTCGGTATCGCGCCAGATCCATTTATTTGCCTTGGCGGCCTTGATGGCGGCGTTGGCGGAGGCGATGGCGGCGGTGGCTTCCGGGCTGGCTTTGGTTGCAGGGGCTTTTTCATAGAACTGTGCACAACCCGTGGCCAGCACCATGGACAGAATTGCAATCGACCAAAGCTTGGTGGGAAAGCGTGTCTTCATTAGTTCAACTCCGATTGGTTAACAGGAAACAAAATTAACGTAAGCTAAAAAAGGAATGGTTAGCTGCAAGGAACCGTGAATGTGACGCAAAATTAGCACCCTGTATATTGTAGGTCAAGCTATTGTTTTTCGTTGTATTAGCATTGGGTACTATTCTAATTCTTCCGCCTTGAGCAACTCTTTCAGCCGGCTCAGGCGAGCCTGTATTTTTGCTGCCTGGTAATCACTCAGGTCGGCTGTTTTTTCGGCCAGTTGCATCTGTTCGATGGCCTTGGCAGTGAAGCCGTTCAGGAAATAATACTGGGACATCGCCGTGTGAGTCTGTGCTCTATGACCTGTGTTATCGGCAGCCTGTGCCTGCAACTTGAACAGTTGCGGATCATACGCGTTGGCTTCGCTGGTATCCATCAGCAATGTATAGGCCCTGTCGGCCTGGCCTGCGGCCAGCAGGGTAGTGGCAAACGGCAGTATCACGGCGAGTTCACCCGGATAGAGTGCCCGGGTAGACTGATAGATTTCCAGCGCCTGCCGGTATTGCCTTGCCTGGTAGTGGATATCCGCCAGTGCGAGTCGGTAGGTGAGGCGGTCCGGGTCATTGCGGCGCAGTTTTTCGAGTACTGTCGCGGCATTCTCATAGTGTTTATTGGCCAGCAGTAACAATCCGTATTCATAGCGCTCCACCACTGTATTACCGCCGGACTTGCCGTGGTAACGCTGAAAATCGGCCAGCACCTGGCGGGGATTCTCATAACTGCCTGCGCGCAGCTTGGCGCGTAACAGCTGGAACTGCAGTTCGTCCCTGGTGGTTGCTGGCGGGTAGCTCCGGGCGCGACTTTCCGCCTCGGCTATCCGGTTGGTGGTGACCGGGTGAGTACTGAGGAATTCCGGTGGCCGGGCACCATACAACTTCGCATTCTTCTGCAGGCGCTCAAAGAAGTGTGACATGCCGTTCGGGTCAAAGTCGGCGCTGGCCAGTGTCTGGATGCCGACGCGGTCGGCTTCCTTTTCATTGGCGCGGGTAAAATTGATCTGGTGCTGCAGGCTGGCAGCAGATGCGGCGGTGAGCGCGGCGGCGCCGGCAGAGCCGTCCTGGGTTCCGATCAGGATCGCGGCAATGATCGCGGCCGTGGTCGGCAGGCTGAGTTTGTCGGCGGTCTCGAAAGCGCGCGCAAGGTGGCGCTGGGTAACATGCGCGATTTCATGCGCCATCACGCCGGCCAGCTCACTTTCCGTTTCCGCGGCAATAAAAAGCCCGACATTGGCGCCGATGTGACCGGCCGGCCCGGCAAAGGCATTGATGCGGTTGTCGTTGACCAGGAAGAAGGAAAAACCGTAGCCGGGATTCTCGCTGTGCAAGGCGAGCCTGTGTCCGAGTGTGCGCAGGTAGCTGGTGGCTTCGGGGTCGTTCAGGATCAGGTCGGCCTGGCGCAGTTCCCGCATGAAGGCCGTTCCCAGTGCCTGGTCTTGCTGCGGGCTGTAGACCTGGCCGGCGGCATCGCCCAGGTTGGGCAGATCGTCAAAGCCGGTCTGTGACTGTGCCAGCATGCTGGCCAGTGCCAGCAGCATGCCGGTAAGGAATCGGGGTGACGGGATCATTTATAGTCGGTTTAAGGTAGTACGGGTCCTGTTATGACCGATTACACAAAGACAGGTTCAGTGATTCCCGGCATTATTGCAGGGAATTTCCCGCAAGGGGCTTGCCTTCCGGGGCGTGTTATCATAAGTTATCGCACCTGAATATGGCTATCAGTGATCCGCTGTGCCGGGTCTACTATATATAAGTGGTAATAATCTAACAGGAGAGACGCAATGGCGGATTTTGATGATGAACTGGATGCAACGGGCCTGAACTGCCCACTGCCGATTTTACGCGCCAAGAAGGCCCTGAATGGTCTGGAGAGTGGCAAGGTGCTGCGCATTATCGCTACCGACCCGGGTTCCGTGAAGGATTTCGAGGCCTTTTCCAAGCAGACCGGCAACGAGCTTATGTACTCGAGTGAGGAAGGTGGCAAGTTCATGTTCCTGATGCGCAAGGGCTGATACCTGCGTACCCGTTTCAGGAAACGGACATAAAAAACCCCGGCCAGTGGCCGGGGTTTTTTATTGCATGGAGGAAATAACGTCCGGGTATTGATTTGCGGCTTATTTCCATTTCCAGTTTAACTGGACGCCGATGATATCCACGGAGGCATCATAGCTTCCGGTCAGGGAATGGAAGCCGGTCAGCCCCGCTGGAAAGTCCAGTGTCGGGTCATTGGCATCGGAAACGCCGTCAAGCTTCGGGTCATCCACGAACAGGTGTGCATAGCCGAAGTCGACCTTGACTGCCTTTGAATACTGGTGAGTCGCGCCTAAGGATAGCCACGTGCGGTCAGCATCCGGTACCCGCGGGGAGCGCAACGTGTCATTCGGTACCGGTGTCTTGTCCAGTGCCAGGCCGGCGCGGAAAATCCACTCCGGGCTGTGCCGGTACTCCGTGCCGATGGCGATCCGGGTCGAGTCATCGTACTTCCAGGTGTTATTGTTCTTCCTGCCGTCAGCAAGGGTGATGTTTAAATTCTGGACCCTGCTCCACTCCGTCCAGGTCAGGTCAGCCATCACGGCCCACTGGTCGTTGAGGGCATGGTAGCCGCTGACAGACAGGCTGCCGGGCAGTGTGATGGGCAGCTTGGCAGCCACTACTGCTGTCGGGAATCCGGAAGGGCCGGTTGTGGTGCTGTTACCTTCAAGCTCCAGCTCGATCTTGGAGCGGTAATGCAGACCCAGCCGGGTATTTTCTGAAGGCTCCAGCAATATGCCAAAATTAAATCCGAAACCCCAGTCATCGCCTTCGAGTTCTGCATTCAGGTCAAAATCGCCTGGGGGAATCGTGACGTCTGGTATAATGTTACCGCCGCCGGCGAGGGTATCCAGCAGGCCGCCATCGATGGCATTGGTCAGTCTGCCATCGGCATACAGGGCGCTGATGCCAAGCGCGACGGTGGCGGTGTCATTGACCTTGAATGCAAGTGACGGATTGAAATCAAGCGTCAGTAATTCGGAGTCTATTGCGTGGTAACGGCCGACCCAGTCTTTGTCATATTCGGTTACAAGACCGAAATGCGAGGTGAGCGAAAAGCCGGCCCAGAGCCGGTCGCTGTATTGATGGGTGATATAGCCAGCGGGCACGGCGGCAAGCAGGTCGGTGTCAGTGTTGTTTATGCCATCGATGCCCTGCGGAAGAATATCAATGCCGAGTGGTCCCAGGGCGAGGTTGTCCTCGTTGTATTCCGCCTCGGCATTGATGTCGACGCTGGAGATAACGATTTGCAGGCCGCCGGACAGGTTGGTGCCGGACAAGCGGCTCATGCCGGCCGGGTTGAAGAACAGGGTGCTGGCATCGTCGATACCGGCAGCCCCGATCGCGTAGGCGCTCCCCATGCCACTGACGCTTTGCTCAATCAGTGCGAAGCTGCTTGCGTGTGCTGCACCACCTGCAGAGAGTAAAAGAAGTCCCGCCATAACGCAGGCACGGTTACGCAAGCCAGGGGTAGGGTAAACGGCCATAATGATCTCCTCTCCGGTTTTGGCGGGGCAGGGGGAAGGCAGTTCCACCATTGCCATGAGCCGGCACAATGGCTTGCCCGATATTTACCATCCCCCCAAGGTGTGTCGCATACCCTAATGCACCTGCGGCTGATACACAACACCCGTTATTGACAACGGTATAACCCTTTGTCATTGTTGCGCTGTTCTTGCTGCAGGCTTGTTGCCGACAAACAACAGGTCAGGCGACGCGGGTGGAGCACACATTTCTTGCGAGGAGCGAACCTATGAAAAACCCTCACGGTTTATTGCGTGTCATGGCCTTCATCACCGGCCTGGTCTGCACGTCTGTGGCCACGGCAACGACCGGCTATTTCGCCCTGGGCTATGGCGCCAAGTCGATGGGCCTGGCCGGTGCCGTGGTGTCCAATCCGCAGGATTCCATCGCGGCGGCGTCCAACCCCGCCGGCATGGCGCTGGTCGGCGAGCGTGTCGACCTTGGCCTGCGTTTCTTCAGTCCGATCCGTGAGGCGGAGATGACCACGTCGGCCATTGGCGCGGGTGGAAATTTCGGTACCCCATTCGACGTGGACAGCAAGAGTCGCCGCAACCTGTTCCTGATCCCGAATCTTGGCTACACGAAGAAAATCAATGACGACCTGTATTGGGGAATCAGTATCTACGGCAACGGCGGCATGAACACCACCTACGACCGGAACCTCTATGACCAGACGGCTGCCGTTCTGGGCAACCCGCTCGGTCCGGCATCAACCCCGGCAGGTGCGACGACCGGTACACCTCAAACCGGCACACTCGGTGTCGATCTTGCCCAGGCCTTGTTCGCGCCAACGATTTCCATGAAGGTGAACGAGAAAAATACCGTCGGTGTTTCGTTGCTGCTGGGTGTGCAGCGCTTCAGTGCGCGCGGTCTCGGTAATTTTCAGTGTTTTACGCAGACCGGGTTCCTGATGAACGGCGCCGGTGCGGCGGGTACTGCCTGTGCGCCGGGCGGGGCGCAGGCGCTGACGCCGGGCTTTATCCCCTCGACCACACTGACCGATAACGGCAGTGACTGGTCCTACGGTGCGGGTATCCGTGTCGGCTGGATCGGCGAGGTCACATCGAACCTGACGTTGGGAGCGGCTGTCGCCAGCAAGGTGTACATGACTGAGTTTGATGACTATAAGGAACTGTTTGCCGAGAACGGGGATTTCGACATTCCGGCTAATTTCACTGTCGGGGTCACATTCAAGGCATCGCCACAGGTCAACGTTTCATTCGATTACCAGCGCATTCTCTATGAGGGCGTTAATTCAATCTCCAATCCTGGACCGATCCCGACAGCTTTAGGTCCGGCACCGCCGCCGGGCGGCAGTCTGCTGGGTACGAGTAACGGCATGGGCTTTGGCTGGGAAGATATCAACATCTATCGCGTCGCAGGCGAGTACATGTATGACAGTCACTGGACTTTCCGCGCCGGTATCGCCATCAATGACCAGCCGATCCCGGACAGCCAGGTGCTGTTCAACATTCTCGCGCCGGCAACCATCGAGAAGCATGTCACGGTCGGCTTCACCTACAAGCCGGATACGAGTAGTGAATGGAATTTTGCCTACATGCATGCCTTCGAAGAGTCGGTCAATACCGCGCAAAGTCCATTCAGCGCAGTGGGTACCTTTGACTTGCCGGCTTCCATCAAGATGTACCAGAATTCGGTTGACCTGAGTTACTCGTTGCTGTTCTGAGCACGAGTGATACCTGCAGTATCGAAAGGTCGCCTGCGGGCGGCCTTTTTAATGTGTGTGCCACGCAGTGACACATGCGGTGAATGGGTTACGGTGTTACTGGCATGTAATCATGCCCTGGACCGCTATTCCTTTACCGGCCGCTTGGCCAGTTTTCTCTGCAATGTCCTGCGATGCATATTCAGTGCACGCGCGGCGGCGGAGATATTGCCGTTGTGTTCGGTGAGCACCTTCTGCAGGTGTTCCCACTCCAGTCGCCTGACCGAGAGCGGTTGCCCGGACAGGGTAACGGTAGTGTCACCCTCGTCGCGGTGCAGGGCGGCAACCACCTCATCGGCCGTGGCGGGCTTGGTCAGGTAGTGCACGGCGCCAAGCTTGATGGATTCCACTGCCGTTGCCACGCTGGCATAGCCGGTCAGCATGATGATGCGCGTGTTCTCGTCCAGCTTGGAGAGTTTCTTTACCAGTTCCAGCCCCGACTCGGTGCCGATGCGCAGATCGACCACGGCGTATTCGGGCTCGACCCGGCATGCCAGTTCCATTGCATCAGCGAGATTGTGTGCGACAGACACTGTGTAATTGCGTTTTTCCAGCGCATCAGCCAGCACTTCGCAATAGATCTCGTCATCATCGACCAGTAGTAACTCCGGTTGCTGGTTGGGTGCCTGTTCAGTGTCCATTCATTTCTGACCGGTTATTCCCTTGCCAGCAAGGGAAGCGTAATGGTTAACAGTGTGCCGCCGCCTTCGCGGTTGCTGATTGCCAGGTTACCGCCGAGTCGCCGTATGGTGGCGTGGGCAAGGTACAGGCCCACACCGAGCCCCTCGCGCTTGGTGGTGACCGGTTGCCTGCCCAACTGGTCGTGGACCTCGTCACTCAGCCCCGGGCCGCGGTCAGCAATTTCAACCGTCAGGGTATGCGTATTGCAGCTGGCGCGCAGTGACACCCTGCCGGGTGATACGTCGGCGGCGTTGTCGAGGATATTGATCAATGCCTGGGTGAGCGTGCGCTCGGCAATGATGTCACAGCCCGGCATCGATGACTGGATATCGGTCAGCAGCCTGGCGCCGGGCCGCTGGGCCTGCCATTCAGCGATCACCTCCCCGAGGTAGGCGGCAGCGGGCATCGGGTGGCCGGACTCCGCCCGGTCGGTGCCTGCTGCATCAGACAGTGTGGAGAGTGCCTCCTTGCAGCGCCCGATCTGCTGACTCAGGATGCCGAGTTTTTTTGTGAGGTCGCCTGTCTCGCTGCCGGCATATTCGTTTGCCAGTTCTGCAGCCAGGATCGCCATGGTGCCAAGCGGTGTGCCCAGTTCGTGGGCGGTGCCGGCGGCCAGCGTTCCCAGTGCCACCAGGCGTTCGTTTTGCAGTGCCTGCTCACGTGCCTCTGCCAGCCTGCGATCACGTTCGCGCAGGCTGTGTGCCATACCGACAATGATGACCGCAACGAAACCGGCGCTCATCACAAAGCCCAGCCACATGCCGAGTACATGTGTCTGGAAACCGCTGTCATGCCGGGCGTGTTCGGAATTTATCGATGCGTCGATAAAGAAAAGGGCGGAATAGCACAGCACGGTAATGCCAGCCATGATCCAGGTATACCTGCGGGGCAGGATGGTGGCTGCAATCATCAGGGGCAACAGGTAGAACCAGATGAACGGATTCGAGGCGCCGCCCGTGTGGAAGAATATGCCGGTCAGCCCGACCACATCGAGCAGCATTTGTACGAATAATTCAGCATCGCTGAACAGTCGGCCGGTTCTGAGGCGGACCAGTGTGTAGACATTCAGTGCAACAAGCAGGGCTACAATGACCAGCAGCGGCTGCAGCGGCAGGGCAACCCTGAAAATAAGTATGGTGGCCGCAATTCCCAGGCCTATCAGCATGATCTCCGCGTTGCGCAGCATGAACAGACGGTAATAATTGCGCCGTGCGCTTTCATCCACCGCCTTCGAAGCCAGCTGATTCATGCTGCAATAATGCATTGGCTCCTGCCGGCCGGCAAGGGGTGCGACCCTGTGTCGCATTCAGTTACAGCGGGAATTGCTGTAGCTTCAATTCTGCAATGTCGCATGAAACCGAGGTGGCCGGTAGTCATGCGCTGCCCCCGCTCATAATGATTAACCAGAAGAAGAGAGCCTTTTCTGTGAAAAAACCATCATCTTGTATCCAGTGGCTGACTGGCCTGTTACTCATCGCCTTCGCCACGCAGGCATCTGCCTACGTCGGGCTGTGCTGCGCCAAGTGTGGCGGCAACATGCCCATGAATATCCTGGGTGGCGGCATCCCCGAGACCCACGAGTTCCGTTTCAAGATCAGCCCGATGTTCATGCGCATGGATGGCCTGCGCGACGGCACCAGCAGCGTCGGTCCGGCAGATATCCTGGGCGACCCCATGATGGGCAAGTTCATGGCGGCCCCGACCGAAATGGACATGCGCATGCTTAATATCGCTGCGGGCTACAGCTTTTCAGACCGCTTCTTTGCCGGCGCCATGCTGATGTACAAGGACAACGATATGGATATGTTGTTCAACGGGGTAATGGCCGACATGACCGGGCAGCCCGGCTTCACCATGGAGTCGGATGGCATTGCCGATACCATGCTGATGACAAAGTATCGGCTGTTTTCCGATGACCCGCTGATACCGACCCGGCAAGCCTCGCTGTTTTTCGGGCTGAGCCTGCCGACCGGCTCGATTGACGAGAAGAACAGCACCCATCCCGTGCCGATGCGCCAGACCGAGCAGCTGCCCTACGGCATGCAGCTCGGCTCCGGTACCGTCGACCCGAGTATTGGCCTGCTCTACCAGGCGTCGGCCTCTCCCTGGTGGTGGGGTGTGAATGGTATTTACACGGCGCGCCTGTACGATAACAAGCGCGACTACCGCCTGGGCGACGAGTTCCGGCTCGATGCCTATGCAATGTACCAGTTCCGTCACAACCTGCTGGCACAGGTGCAGCTGAACGGTGAATACAAGGGTAAAATCGACGGCGTGATGGACGAGTTTGCCAGCGGGGCCTCGGGGCATGCCATGCAGGACATTGCGGCATCACCGGCCATGACACCGTTGTGGGAGACAGATAACTATGGCGGCAACAAGCTGTTTGCCACGGTGGGGCTGCAGTGGCAGCCGGCGCCGCTGCATGTTATCGAATTCAATGTCGGTGTGCCGCTGTACCAGGATCTGAACGGTCCGCAACTGGAGTCGGATTACCGCGTCATGCTGACCTGGTTCATCGAACTGCCGACGCAGAAAAGTATTCGCTACGGTCTGAGCCAGCCGCGGCCGGCAGCTGACAGCACGCTCGGTTTTTAAGGTAAATGAACGTGCTTGCCAGGGCATTTACTGTTGTCTGTCTGGCCACGCTGCTGTCGGCCTGTGCCGGCAGTGGTGGCCGTTCTGCAGCCAGTTCCATCCCTGATGCCAATTCCCCGGGTGCGCAGGCGTTTCTCCATCGCTGCAGTATCTGTCATGTGGTGCCGCATCCCGCACGCCATGAGTATTCCGGCTGGCTGTACCTGGTGCCGCTGATGGAGCAAAGAATGGCAGAACGCGGAGTGGGGCCGCTGAGCGGAGCGGAGCGCAGCCTTATTCTTGCCTATCTGAAAGAGCACGCGCGATGAGTACGTTATCCGCAATGCCGTTGGAGCGCGGGCGGCCTGGCAAGCGACTGGCCGTAGTGCTGTTCATCCTGGGCATGTCATTGACCGCGCTGGCGCAGGGCGAGTCGGCCGGCAGCTTTGAAATTACCCCGCCGAAGCAGCGCCTCATGGCGCCTGCTTTTCAATTGCCGGACCTGTCAGCGGCCCGGGTCTCGCTGGAGGATTTTCGTGGCAAGGTGGTACTGGTGCATTTCTGGGCCACCTTCTGTGTTCCCTGTCTGCACGAGATACCCGGCCTGGAGGCCCTGTGGCAGGAGTACCACGAGCAGGGCCTGGTAATCCTCGGGATTGCCGCCGACCGGGGCAGTGTCGAGGTGGTGCGTGATTTCTCGGAAAAAATCGGGGTCACTTTCCCGGTGCTGCATGATGCCGATGGTCTGGTCAGGAATCGCTACGAGGTGGTGGCGCTGCCCATGAGCTATGTTATCGGGCGTGACGGCAGGATCTCCGGGCGTGTGATTGGCAGCCGGGACTGGAACAGCCCTGAAGGCCGCCGGGTGATAGAGGCGATGCTTCAAGCGGATAGCGCGCTGTAGCCCTGCTCCCGGCATCAATGTGTGGCCATTCGTCTGCGACAATTGGTCACATTCCCCTGGCCGCTACAAGGTACTACAGTAAGCACAGCAGGGTCGTTGTTTTATCCCCCCCTGATCCTGCCTGCGGTGAGCTATTCCGGTTATTCCTCCCTTGGCCGGAATGGTTGCCGCTTTTTTTTGTCCTTTTTTATCTTAATGGTGAATCTGTGCCGTGCAGGCCGGCCGGCGACCGCCGTTTTCCGGTGCAGTATGATATCGGCACCATGATCCCGGATTTTCCGATTGATGAGCGCCCCCTGTTATCCCGGCTCCGGCACGAGCTGCATGTCTGGCTGTTGCAGCCGGAAATGGTCACGGATGAAGCCATGCTGGCCGCTTACGCTGCCAGCCTGTCCGGTGAGGAGCACGCACGACAACAGCGGTTTTATTTCGAACGTGACCGGCAACTCTTCCTGGTTTCACACGGGATGCTGCGCAGGGTGCTGTCGCAGTACGTGGACATCGCACCGTCACAATGGCAATTTTCTTCCGGTGCACACGGCCGTCCCGAGATCGCAGGACCTGAAGGGTTGCCTGCGTTGCGCTTTAACCTCAGCCATACCCGGGGGCTGGTTGCCTGCGTGATCAGCCTGGAGTCCGACTGCGGTGTCGATGTGGAAGGATTGCGCGCGCTTCGCAATCCGCAGGCGATTGCCCAAAAGATGTTTGCCAAAAGGGAGCTGGCGGAACTGGACAAGCGGGCAGGGCCGGATTACCTGGAACGTATTTTCTGCTACTGGACCCTGCGCGAGGCCTATTGCAAGGCTACCGGGCTGGGTCTTACCCGGGCACCGAGGAATTTTTCCTTTCAGATTTCGTCTGCGGGCAGGGTAGCTATTCAGTTTGAGCCGAAGGGCATGGATAGTGCTGATCAGTGGCAGTTTGCCTGCCTGCGACCGGCCAGCGAACATCTCGTGGCGATCGCCGCACATACCGGTGATGCGGCTGACAGAGAGGTCGTTGCCGGTAACTTCTGTTAACCCCGGCACTCGCCGTGCAACTACCCGGCCTGAACGCTGCGCCAGTCCCCGCTCCTGTTTTTCTAGACTTTTGGCTACATTTTTCCGGATTCCGGGTAAACCGGAGTCGACCGGATATCCAATATGCGCCCACCCCCTGGCAGCAAGAAGTAATGC
>CBEULV010000042.1:0-13496 GCA_965544015.1 uncultured Gammaproteobacteria bacterium
ACCAGCCAGCGCACATCCTGCTCGCTGAGTTCGGCGCGCCACGGCGGCATCGGCGTGCCCGGCCTGCCATCCAGCACCGTGTTCACCAGCAACGCCGTCGGGCGGTCGCGCAGGCTGTCAGGCAACAGCGGCGGGCCCAGCCCGCCCTTGCGGGTCATGCCATGGCAGGAACCACAGTCGTGTTTCAGCAGGTACAGTAATTCGTCCTGGCGTGCCGTATCAGGAGCAGCCCCGGCCGATGCCAGGCCCTGGGTAAAAAATATCACAAGGAGAATTGTCGCGGTGTGTCTCATACAGAGCGCCCGGGCATCGTGGCTGTCAGGACGGGAAAACAGGGAAGGAGATCACTCTCCTTCCCTGTTCCATTTTGAGGCCGTGTCAGTAGACGTCGTGCATGGTGTTGTACACGTTGAACTTGCCGGTTGGCGTGACCAGGCGCTTGTCCTTGATCACATGCTTCAGCTTGCGGGTCTTGTCATCCACGATCACGATCGCGGACTCCTCTTCCTTGCCGCTCCACACCGAGAACCAGACTTCATCACCGGCCTGGTTGTACTCCGGCTGAACCACGCGCTTGGGTCCTTCCCCCTTGATACCAGCCCACTCGGCAATCGGCAGCACTTCATAGCCCTTGTCGAGGTTGTTCACGTCATAGACAGCGATGCTCTGGCTGACCTTGCTATCCGGGTTCAGCGGTGCATCCACCCACAGGTTGCTCGACTTGGGATGTGACTTGACGAACAGCGAGCCACCGCCCTGACCCTTCAGGGTACGCACCACTTTCCAGGCATGCTTCTTGTGCTTCACCGGGTCCGTCCCGATGACCGTCACATTTGCGTTACCCAGCGCACTGGTAACCCAGACCGGACCATACTTCGGATCGTTCAGGTTGGCACCACGACCCGGGTGCGGGATCTTGGTGACATCAATCAGCGCAACCAGCGTATCCTCCTTGGAATCGATAACCGCGATCTTGTCGGACTTGTTCGCTGCCGTCAGGAAATAGCGTTTCGTCGAGTCCCAGCCGCCATCATGCAGATAACGGGCCGCGCCGATGGTGGTCACCTTGAGATTGTCGATATCCTCGTAGTTGACCATCAGGATCTTGCCGGTCTCCTTCACGTTGACGATGAATTCCGGGTGCTCGTGTGAAGCCACAATGGCCGCCACGCGTGGTTCCGGGTGGTATTCCTGGGTGTCAACGGTGTAGCCGCGCGTGGAAACGATCTTCAGCGGCTCCAGGGTGTCACCATCCATGATCACGTATTGCGGCGGCCAGTAGGCACCGGCGATGGCGTACTTGTCTTCATAGCCCTTGTACTTGGACGTCTCGACCGAGCGGGCCTCCAGCCCGATCTTGAGTTCCGCCACGTTATCGGGCTTCTTCATCCACAGGTCAATGAGATTGATCTTTGCATCCCTGCCGATCACAAACAGGTAGCGGCCCGAGGTGGAAAAGCGCGAAATGTGCACCGCGTAACCGGTTTCCACCACGTTGATGATCTTCTTGGTGTCACCGTCGATCAGGGCGATCTGCCCGGCATCACGCAGGGTCACGGAGAAGATATTTTTGATGTTGTACTTGTTCATCTTCTTCTTCGGGCGCTTGGCGGGATCAATCAGCACCTTCCAGCTCTGCTTCATCTCGGCCATGCCGAATTCCGGCGGTACCGGTGGTTCGTGCTGGAGATAGCGCGCCATCATGTCGATTTCTGCCTCGGTCAGATCGCCCGAGGTGCCCCAGTTCGGCATGCCGGCCGGTGAACCGTAACCGATGAACACCTTCAGGTAGTCGGTTCCGGCCTTGCGGGTGACATCCGTGGTCAGCGGCTTGCCGGTCGCGCCCTTGCGCAATACCCCGTGACAACCGGCACAGCGTTCGAAATAAATCTGTTTTGACCTGGCAAATTCATCCTTGGTCAGCGAAGGTGCACCGGGCGTCACGACCTCCTTGGCTACACCGGGTTCGATCGGGATCGGGGCACCCTTGTAGCGCATCTCCTCCTCGGGCGTGTCCGGATGTTCCGGGGCCTTGGCAGAGACGCTGAATACTGCAAATGACAGCACGCTGACAACCGCAATACGTGCAATTCGGGAAACCACTGATTTATTCATCGTACTCTCCTATGTTAGCCAATTTTCCAGCCAATCCTGTTACTGCATCCTACCGGGGGCAATACGGTCAGCCTTGACCTATATCAACTGGTCGCCTGATTACCGCATTTACACAAGGTTATTTTGCGGCCCTGGCACGCTCCAGTGCCGCCTTGCTCTTTTCCCTGCGGATGCGCTTCTCGGACAGCGGCGGACACTGGTGGTCATTCCAGTAGGTGACCTGGCAATCCAGGCAGTAGTGGCACTCGTTGGGATTGATCTCACCGGTCGGACGGATGGCCTGCACCTCACACTGTATCGCGCAGATCTGGCAGGGGCGGCCACACTCCTTGCGCCGGCGCAGCCAGTCAAAAATGCGTAGCGGTGCAGGAATGGCGAGCGCCGCACCCAGCGGGCACAGGTACTTGCAGAAAAACTTGCGGATGAACAGCCCGATCAGCAACAGACCCGCCGCATACCAGAAGAACACGCCGCCACGATTAAAATGCAGCACGATTGCGGTCTTGAACGGCTCGACCTCTGCCGCCTTGGCCGCATAACCGATGGATTGCAGCGACAGGCCGAACAGCGCCACAAATATGACGTATTTGAGGGCGGTCAGACGTTCATGCAGCACACCGGGTAACCTGTACTCCGGGATAGCGAGGCGTTGCGCCAGTTTGTACAGCAACTCCTGCAGTGCACCGAACGGACACAACCAGCCGCAGTACACGCCGCGTCCCCACAGCAGCAAGGTCAACGCGACATAGCCCCACAGGATAAATATCAGCGGATCGACCAGGAACGACTCCCAGGTGAACTGGTGAAGGATGGCGTTGATAAAGGTCAGCACATGAATAATCGATAGCTGCGCAAGCATGTACCAGCCGATGAACAACAGCGTGAACAACAGGAAGCCGGTGCGCACCACCTGCAGCAGGCGCGGCCGGCGCGTCAGCCAGTCCTGGAACAAAAGGATGGTGGTCAGCAGGCCAAGCGCGCTGCACAGCACGGCGATCTGCCACCAGCGCTCGCGCCACACGAGTACCCAGAACGGCTCGCTGCTTTCACCCAGCCACCACACCGGCGGCTTGCCGCCGGTTGTTGCCGGCAACAGCACTGCCTTGTCCGTTGCCAGCGAAATCCCGCGCGACTCGGCAACCCGCTTCACTGACTTCATGACCGTGGCATTCATCACCATGGCGGTGATGCTGGCTCCGGAAATACCATCGATGATCACGTAGCCATCACGTGGCGCACCACCGATCTTGACGCGTTTATCAATCGGCACACCCTGATACTGATCGACATAGCGCTTGAGGTCCTGCTCGGAAACGCCCACCACCAGGATCGGCTCGGAATGCTGTGTGATTTCCAGACCGCTGATGATGCCCGCGGTATCTACCCCGACCAGCAAGGTGATCGGCTCGCCCGAGTAGGCCGGGATCGGTGCAATATCCGTGGTGCGCAGTACATAACCAAGCAACTCGCCCTGCCGGTACACGGCCGCGGCGAGCGGGTCACCCTCGAAGTCACCGACGCTGTCGGCCCCCTGGAAGAACCGGCTTGCCAGCTCGGAAACCGTATCTGCCCGGGCCGGGGTAGCGATACCGGCCAACAGCAACAGGCAGACAATAATCCAGTGCCCGGCTCTTCTTGCGACTGTGCCGAACGACACGTGCATACCTGTATGGGCTGACTCCATCCGCTGATTATCGGTGGCAATCTGCATCAGTTATTGATCTCTGTCAATGAACACGGCCACAGGGTCAACCTCCACGTTCACTAACCATATGCTGCTGTTGTCGTCCATGGCGATAGGGTAAGCTGCCCCGCATGGAAATGCTCTATTTTACACTGGCCGCCATCTTCCTGTACGTGGCGGCCGACTGGATACTCAACCGTTTCGAGAAGGCGGCCGGAAAGCGCCTTGAATACCGCAGCCTGATATTTTTTGCCATCCTGCTGGTAATGGCCCTGACCTCCTTTGCGCTGGTCAGGCAGCTGACCGGCTAGCCCCCGTGTTCCATATGCCATGATCGGGTCAATCACCGGTTGAATCCTTGCCCGGAGAGATTTAAAACAACCAATTACAGGCGTTCTTGATCCAGATCAAGGCGCCAGACCGCCAACAAGCGTTTTCATACCCAGAGTACAGGCTGCGGTTTACTATCGCGCACACAAATATAAACCAAGAAGGAGATGGCCAGTATGTCCGATGCAGAGCACAGCAACCCGCCTGACGACGAAAACGAACGTATCCCAACCATGCAGAAACTGCTGGACAACCCGTTCCTGCTGCTGTTTCTGGGGGTTGTCATACCAACGGTCTTCTACCTGATCTGGGGAATCATGGAAATCATCTCTATTCCGATCGCGAAATAACGAAATAACCAAGGGGACACAAAACCATGGCCATTACTCCTCCTCCCGAGCGTATCTGGTGGAATATACCCATCGCGCGTACCGAGATTACCTGGATTGTTATCGCCTTCGTCTGGGGACTGTTTATGTTCTCGGCAATGGTCTACTGGCACATTGAAGGTGAACAAAACCTTTCCAACGAATCCTATCGCACCACACCGGCGGCCTTTGCGGAAAAGGCCAACGCCATGGTGGAACAGTACCAGGTGCGCGAAGAAGCCGGTATGCCCGTCGTACACCCGCCACCCGGCAGCGATGTCTACCTGATTGCCAGACTTTGGCAGTGGTGGCCCATCCTGGAGTTCGAGAAGGACCAGACCTACCGGCTGCATCTCTCCTCCATGGACTGGCAACACGGTTTTTCACTGCAACCGGTCAATATCAACCTGCAGGTCCATCCCAATTACGACATGGTCGTGACAATGACACCGAATGAGTCAGGCGAATTCGGGGTGGTGTGTAACGAATTCTGCGGTATTGGCCATCACAACATGATCGGCAAGATCTACGTTACGGAATAAGGGAGACACAGATGTCAGACTTCAATCATCGCGTTTGCCCGGCCACCGGTCTGCGCATTCACAAATCCGCTGAAAACCTGATCAAGGCCAATGCCGTCGTCGCCATCGTGTTTCTCGCCGTCGGCGGTTTTTTCGGCCTGATGGTCGCACTGACCCGCTGGCCCGGCGTGCACCTGCTGCCGGCCGACTGGTTTTACCTGGTACTGACCGGTCACGGTCTGGATGTGCTGCTGGTGTGGATCATCTTTTTTGAAATCGCCGTACTGTATTTCGCCTCGGCGATATTGCTCAATTCGCGACTGGCGGCGCCACGTTGGGCCTGGGCGGGGTTTGCGCTGATGCTGGTCGGCGCCGTCATGGTAAATGTTGCTGTTTTACAGGGTAATTCCAGTGTCATGTTCACCTCCTACGTGCCGATGCAGGCCGCGCCACATTTCTACCTGGGGCTGGTGCTGTTCGCGGTTGGCGCCCTGGTCGGCTGTTTCGTGTTCTTCGGCACGCTGGTTATTGCGAAAGAGGAAAAAACCTACGAAGGCTCGATGCCACTGGTAACCTTTGGCGCCCTCACCGCAGCCATCATTGCCGTATTCACCATTGCCTCCGGTGCAATCATCCTGGTCCCGACCTTCCTCTGGTCGGTCGGCATCATCGGCAACATCGATACCCTGATGTACAAGACCATCTGGTGGGCCATGGGGCACTCCTCCCAGCAGATCAACGTCGCGACCCATGTGTCGCTCTGGTACCTGATTGCTGCGGTCGTGCTAGGCGCCAAACCGCTGTCCGAGAAGGTCAGCCGCATGGCATTCCTGATGTACATCCTGTTCCTGCAACTTGCCAGCGCGCATCACCTGCTGGTTGAACCGGGCATCAGTTCATCGTGGAAAATCTTCAACACCAGTTATGCCATGTACCTCGCGGTACTCGGCAGCATGATCCATGGCATGTCCATACCGGGAGCAATCGAGGCCGCCCAGCGTTCGCGCGGTTTCACCAAGGGCCTGTTCGAGTGGCTGCGCAAGGCACCGTGGGGTAATCCGGCCTTCTCCGGCATGTTCATGTCGCTGGTCATGTTCGGCTTCCTCGGCGGCATCACCGGCGTGGTGCTGGGTACCGAGCAGATCAATATCATTATGCACAATACCCTGTACGTACCCGGCCATTTCCACGCCACCGTGGTAGCCGGCACCACCCTGACCTTCATGGCGGCTACCTACCTGATTGTTCCATTGATCTTCCAGCGCGAGTTGATCATGAAGGGTCTGGCCAGGTGGCAACCCTACCTGTTTGGTATCGGGGTCATGGGTATCTCGGTATTCATGATGGGTGCCGGGACGCTGGGTGTGCCCAGGCGTGTCTGGGACATCACCGGCGCCGATGCCCTGATCAAGTATGACTACTCCGGCGCAGCCTACCTGATGATGGGTCTTAACGGCATCAGTGCCCTTATGGCAGCGCTTGGCGGTCTGCTCTTTGTCATCATCATTGTCGGCTCGGTGCTGTTCGGCAAACGCACCGGTGACAACCCGCTGGAAGGCCTGGTCATGACGACTGCCACCAAGTACGGCAGTGCCGAGCACATCAAGATTCCGGGCACCGTGGTACTGGTCGCGGTATTCTTCACGGCCTTTATTCTGTACTACTTCGTCAACTGGAAGTACCTGGCCGAAGTATGGCCACTGCGCTGATCGACAGGGCAGGCGGCGTTCCGGTGAAGGAGACCCTGGCACTCGTCTACTCGGTGTTCAAGGTCCGCATCGGGAGCGCCATCATGCTGACTGCGCTGGCGGGCATCGCCGTGGCGCCCGGTCCGGCACCGGAGGCATGGCAGATTGCGGTGCTGGCCCTTGCCGTACTGCTGTCCTCGGCCAGTGCCGGCGCCTTCAACATGTACATGGAACGTGACCTCGATGCGCGTATGAACCGTACCCGCAACCGGCCGTTTGTAACCGGCCGCTTTGTGGCCAACGGTTACTGGCTGTCCGGGATAGTACTGTTGCTGGTTATTGCCATCGCAGCGGCGGCACTTGCCACCAACGCCATTGCCGCGTTCTATGTGTTCCTGGGTGCCTTTGTCTACGGGGTGGTGTATACCGTCTGGCTGAAACGCCGCACCTGGATGAATATAGTCGTTGGCGGACTGGCCGGCAGTTTTTCCGTTCTTGCCGGGGCCGCAGCGGTGGACCCCGGACTGGCGCCGGCACCCGTGATACTGGCTGTTGTGCTGTTCCTGTGGACACCGCCCCACTTCTGGAGCCTGGCCTTCAAGTACAGGGATGACTATGCAGCGGCCGGCGTGCCCATGTTGCCGGTGGTGGTGAGTGACAAAACGGCTGCGAACATCATCCTTGGGCATACTATCCTGCTGGTCGCACTGTCTCTGGTACCGGTGATGTATGGCATGGGCTGGATCTACCTGCTGGGTGCCATTACCGGTGGTGGCTGGTTTCTCCGGACCAGCATTGGCTTGGCACGTAAGCCGTCGCCGAAAACGGCAATGACCAATTTCCATGCCTCGCTGTTACAACTGAGCCTGCTGCTGGTTGGCGCCATCGTTGATGCATGGCTGGTCTAGCCGCGTCGCTGGACGCAGCGCCACGCTTCTTTTATCCAACCCACAGGAAACACCGGTTTAAGGCAGGATAGCCTGCCCGCCGGATGATTGTGGAATCCGATTGCAATATTAACGATGCGTTCATATCAAAAAATATTCAGCCTTGTGCTCGCGGGCCTGCTCGTTACCGGTACAGCCACTGCTGCAATCCAGGAAGGTGCAGCAAGCTATGACGAGAAACAATCACTCGCGCGCAGCCAGGCCGTGCTGGGACACACTGTTGGTGATTACACGTTCCTCGATGGCAGCGGAAATTCAGTATCGCTGGGCTCATTGCGTGGCAAGCCGGTCATCATCAGCCTGATCTATACCAGTTGCTACCATGTCTGCCCGACCGTAACCACCAACCTGGCAAAGGTTATCAGGGTTGCACGGGATGCCCTGGGTAATAACAGCTTCTCGGTCCTGACCATCGGTTTTGATACGGCAGCTGATACGCCGGACCGTATGCGACTGTTCGCCAAACAGAGAAATATTGATCTCGATAACTGGCATTTTGTCAGCGCGGATGCCGACACCATGCGACGGCTGTCCGATGATGTCGGCTTCAGCTACTTCAGCTCCCCCAAGGGCTTTGATCACATGATCCAGGCCACCCTGCTCGATGGCGAGGGCAAGGTCTATCGGCAGGCCTATGGCATGGCCCCGGAGGCGCCCGCGCTGGTCGAGCCGCTCAAGGAGCTGCTGTATGGCAAACAGGTAGCTGCCACACCGATCGAGAGCATGCTGAACAACATCAAGCTGTTCTGTGTCGTGTACGACCCGACCACCGGGATGTACCGTTTTGACTATTCGATTTTCATCGGCATTGCCATCGGACTGCTGACGCTGGGTGGCACAGCCTGGTTCATTGTCCGTGCCTGGCGAAAATCCGTTCCAGGCGGCATGGCATAGGAAAAACAATGACTGGCCTGCGCACCGTTGCCCGAGTGGCATTTGAATCCGTCGACAATCTGTTTAGCCAGGCCTTTGGGCCCGCCTGGAACCCGCTCTACCACCTGGGCACGCTGGGCTGGTTCTTTTACTGGATTGTGATTGTCAGCGGCATCTACCTGTATATCTTCTTCGACACCGGCATCACCCAGGCCCATGAATCACTGGAATATATAACCCATGTGCAATGGTATGCCGGTGGTGTCATGCGCAGCCTGCATCGCTATGCCTCGGATGCCCTGATCATTGTCATGATGTTGCACCTGGTACGTGAATTCGTCATGGACCGTTACCGCGGTGTACGCTGGTTCAGCTGGTTTACCGGGGTACCGTTGATATGGCTGTTGTTTGCCTGTGGCATCAGCGGGTACTGGATGGTATGGGACGTGCTCGCCCAGTATATCGCCATTGCTTCGACCGAGTGGCTCGATTCACTGGGCATCTTCGGCCAGTCTATTGCACGCAACTTCCTGAACGAGAAAACATTGAGTGGCCGGTTTTTCACGCTCATGGTATTCATTCACATTGCCGTACCGCTGTTCATGCTGCTGGTCATGTGGATACACATCCAGCGGCAGAGAAATGCCCGGGTCAATCCACCGGTCGGCCTGGCAGTCGGCACACTGGGCATGCTGCTGGTACTTTCCCTGGTCGAACCGGCAGTCAGTCAGCCACCTGCGAACCTGAACATGGTGCCGGCCGTTATCGACTTTGACTGGTTCTACCTGGTGGGATATCCGTTACTGGACAGGATGCCAGGCCTGGCCGTCTGGGCGCTGGGCGGCGGGGGTACACTGTTACTGTTGATAATACCCTGGCTGCCGTCCAGACGCGGCCGCAAGGCCGCAGTGGTTGATCTCGACAACTGCAATGGCTGTGGCCGTTGCGTGGAAGACTGCCCGTTCAGTGCCGTGGATCTGCAACCACGTACCGACGGGGCCGCCTTCTCCGAGGAAGCGGTTGTCATCAATAATTTGTGCACCGCCTGCGGCATCTGTGTCGGCGCCTGCCCTACCTCCACACCCTTCCGGCGCAGCGGCAGGCTGGTACCCGGGATCAACCTGCCCGATACAGACCTGCACACCCTGCGCGAACACACGCTGGCCGCGACAGCGCCGCTGAGCGGGACCGGACGCGTCATGGTATACGGCTGCGAGCATGGGCCGGACCTGGAAAAACTGCAGGAAGCAGGCACAGCCGTGCTGAAACTGCCGTGTATTGCCATGCTGCCGCCCTCCTTTATCGATTTCCTGATTTCACGCAAGCATGTCGATGGCGTCTTCCTGACCGGCTGCGCCGAAGGGGACTGTCACTACCGGCTCGGCCAGCAGTGGGAGGATCAGCGGCTGGCCGGAGAGCGTGACCCGTACCTGCGTGCGCGGGTGCCGCGCGAGCGGGTCGGCAAGTTCTGGGCAGGGCTCAGCCATAACAGGCGCCTGGAATCTGAACTGAAGGCATTCCGTGACAGCTTGCTGGCACTGCCTGCCATTGACCGCAAGAAAGAATGGTCCGGGATCAAACGAGTAACCGACGGGGAGGAAAATAATGGCTAGGGCTCTCCGCTATATTGGCCAGGCAATCGCCTACACCCTGTTTGCATTCGTGATCGGCTATCTTGCCACCTCACCGGCCTACACCCATCTGGATCCTGACATGGCAGTCATCAAGCTGAGCTTCAGTCACGCAGGCGAACACCGGGAAGCATGCCGGCGGCTGACACAGGAAGAACTGAATGCGCTGCCACCCAATATGCGCCGGCCAACAGATTGTCCACGCGAGCGGATAGCACTGCTGGTCGAACTGGAGCTGGACGGCGAAACCATCTACCGCAAGCAACTGCCGCCTTCCGGCCTGGCCGGTGATGGCGCCTCAACGGCCTACAAAAAATTCCCGGTAAGCCCCGGGAAACACCGTATCGTGGCAAGATTGCGTGATGGCAGGGAAACCAACGGTTTTGATTATGAGAAGGCAGGTGAGATCAGCCTGGCACCGCAACAAATCCTTGTGATTGATTTTCGCCCCGAACTGGGCGGCTTCCTGTTCCTGTGAGGTTTCCATGTCACTGATTGAATGGAGAGACGAATTCTCGGTCGGCGTCCCGGAAGTCGATCACGAGCACCAACAGCTCATCGGGCTGATCAACGAGCTGCATGACGCCATGTCAGCTGAAAATGCCACCATGGCCGTGATGGATTTTCTCGGTGAAATCCACGCGCACGTCGCCGCGCACTTTGCACTGGAGGAGAAAATAATGCGCGAACGGCACTATGATCAGTATCAGGACCACAAGCAGGACCACGAGCACCTGCTCGACGAGATCAGCGACATCATGGATTCCTACGAAGAAAACGCCTTTTATAGCGACGAGGAATTTGCAAGCACTCTCGAATACTGGTTTATCAATCACTTCAAGACCAGGGATTCGCGCCTGCATAAACACCTGGGCGTGTAAGCTGACCATCCTGGTGCAATATCAGGGCGGCAAAATGCACTTTTTCCCGTAACACTTCCCTCTGGTCTTATTCACATGAATACCGGGAACAACTTGTTCTTCTCCAGATCGATACGGTGCCTTACAAGATCGAATATTTCATGCGTCTCTTGCATGAATTCTTCATGCCCCGTCATGTCATCACCCCCCCGGGGGACATGGCACCAGCGCTTTATATAGCTTGATAGAATCGTCCTGAGCTGGTGGGTATTATTAATAAACCTGTTGGCAACCTCATTGACACTCTTGTCCTCATGCGAGAGCAGCTCTGCATACATTGCCCGGTCTTCATGGTCCAGGTGCGCGCGTATCTTTTCACTGAATCTTGACAGTAACTCGCAGAATACCGGGTTTCCTCTCATGTCTGCGTTGACAACCAATACATCCAGCACCGCACACAGATCGGTCAGTTCCTGGTTCTCCCTGCTGAACTCTGCAACATTCACCATGATTATCTCCCCCTGATTATGGCCTGGAATTTGTTATAAATGTAATCCTGAAGCTAGGCAATCAGGTCCGCGAAATCAATGATGTAAATCAACTATCATGGATTTTGGTCACGACCATAGGTCGTAGCAGCGCAAGTCGGTGGCGATCCGTCGCGGCTACCGTCATGCCGTGACACACCCATGGGGGCAGACACCAGCCCGCTGGCGGCTATATTTTATTGACCTGGGTCAACGCAACTCGCGAGGTAAAACACTCTAATACAGGGATGCGTGAGAATCTTCCCTCCATCGACCCGGCTGTCGCCGGAAGAACCTCGACCTTTACTACAGTGACCACGTCCCACGCGGACAGTCCCTTCAACCTGGACAATACCGCTGCCTATGCGGCCTGGCGAGAACAGAAACTGACTGGTTACCCGACTACCGTCGATGACCTGCTTGTCGAGGTAAAGGACCCGCGCCGGCTGAGCAGCGCAGAATTCAATGCCATGAACAGGTGCTGCCGGAAGACCAATATGGCCATCTATGCCGGCGCGACCGGGAATGATCCCGACAAGCAGATACCCGCACTGCTCGGGCGGCAATTCGGGCTGACAGCACCGGATTGCAACACGGGGGCCGATGACGACGGCATCACCACACTGAGGGTTGTGGAAGGCGAGTGGCGTGGTGAATACATCCCGTACACAAACAGACCGATTCACTGGCACACGGACGGTTACTACAATGAGCAATCCCGGCAGATACGCGCCCTGCAACTGCATTGTGTCTCACCGGCGGCACAGGGCGGTGAAAACGCCCTGCTGGACCATGAAATCGCCTATATACATCTGCGTGATACAAACCCGGATTACATCCATGCGCTGATGCAGGCGGATGTCATGACCATCCCGGCCAACGTGAAAAACGGCCAGCAGACAAGGCCGGCACGCAGGGGGCCGGTGTTTTCGGTACAGGCAGACGGCTCACTGCACATGCGTTACACAGCTCGCACCCGCAGCATCGCATGGAAAGATGACCGGGTCGTCCTGAGTGCGCTGGATACACTCAGTGCATTCCTTGAATCCGACTCACGCTATATTTTCCGGGCAACCCTGCAATCCGGTCAGGGACTGGTGTGCAACAACATACTGCATGATCGTTCCGGCTTTACCGATACTGCTGCCTGCACCCGGAAGCTTTACCGGTTACGCTATTACCGGAAGTTCGATCTTGCCATGATTAAATGAGCCCATTCTCACGATGAAAATAATTACACTTGTTTCCCTGGCGATGCTTTCATTGCTGCTTGCAGTTTTCCTGGTGCTGTTGACGATAGCTATCATCTTTAACTTCCGGGCCGGCCTGAAATACAGGGAAAAACTTGCCGGCAAGATCGAAGAGCTGCGCCTCGGTAAAATGCTGGCCGCGCTTGGCATCAACATCGATGAATATGTATGCAGTGCACGCGCTGTCGACATCAACGATCAGATAGCGAACTGCAGTGCCTGTGCCAACACGCAGGAATGTGATGACAGGCTTGCAGAGGGCAGTATTAGCTCCGATGACATAGGGTTCTGCAACAATGAGGAACCCCTGCAGGAGGTGACACGAAACCCGAAATAACGGGCTGCTGACCTGTGAAGCACATCAATGCCCGGAAACGCGCCAGACTGAAAAAGTTCAGGTTCACACGGTAAATGCCCCATGCAACACATCATCGAGGTGGAAAACATCAAGTGCGGCGGATGCGCCAACACCATCACCGGCAGACTCGGTCGCATCGATGGGGTTGGCAGTGTCGAGCGGATATCGAGCATGGCCGCATAACGGTCGAGGCCCCGGACGACAGCCGCGACCGGCTGGTCGCCAGCCTGCTCGCCAGCGGCTATCCGGAGAAGGGCTCGGTTGAAGGTGTGGAGGCCGCCAGGGCCAGGGCAAAATCCTTCGTCAGCTGTGCCATTGGCAAGATGGGTTCGTAGGTCACACTG
>CBEULV010000043.1:0-13467 GCA_965544015.1 uncultured Gammaproteobacteria bacterium
TCTGGCCGCGTTTACCGTAATAGCCAGTCTGGTTTCCGGAGTTTCCTGCTCCGATCCTGCACGCTCCGTGGATCTGGAACCCCTCACCGTATACAAGTCGCCCACTTGTGGCTGTTGCAGCAAATGGGTGCGTCACTTGCAGGTCAACGGTTTCGAGGTTGAGGCAATCAACCGGAATGACATGAACAGTGTCAAGTCAGAAGCTGGAATACCACGTCAGCTTGCGTCATGTCACACCGCAATCATCGGCGGCTATGTAATCGAAGGGCACGTCCCTGCTGTTGATATCAAGCGCCTGTTGAAAGAACGGCCTGATGTCGCAGGTCTGACAGTACCGGGGATGCCGATGGGTTCACCCGGCATGGAGGGGCCGCGGCAAGACAAATACGAAGTGCTGACCTTTACTAAATCAGGCGATACAGCGGTATTCAGGCGTTACTGAACGTGTGTTAACCCACGCTATGTACTACAAAGAGTGTGATGACCAGGGAGAATGAAGATGTACGGATTTTCTATCAACCTGAACGAGAGCTTCGAAGACGCTATTGCCCGGGTCACCGAGGCCCTGAGGGAGCAGGGTTTCGGCATCCTGGCAAAGATCAATGTCAAGGGAACCCTGAAGGCCAAACTCGATGTGGACCGTCTGCCTTACACCACCCTGGGCGCCTGTAACCCGTCGCTGGCCTACCAGGCCCTGTAGGCGGACCCGGATATCGGCCTGTTGTTGCCGTGCAACGTGGTGGTGCGTGATGAGGGCGATGGCTCAGTTACGGTCGTCTTCATGGATCCGACGGCGGTGCTGGGGCTGGTGGATAAACCCGGTGTCGAGGCGCTGGCCACCGAGGTGTGCGGCAAACCGGAGCGGGTACGCGACTCCCTCCGGGAAGCCGCAGCGGTGTAAGCCCGCACATCCGGGGCAGGTCGTCTCGGTAAAACCTTGACCTGTGTCCAAGGCACAGGTTGTAGGCTAGGTATGAAGATTACATGTAGTGCAGGTCGGTTTCCTGCATAGAAGATGAATTTGGCAACAGAGGAGATTCATCATGAAGGTATTAATTCCCGCAGCACTTGTCGTACTTGGTATGGCTGCAATAACCAGCCTCGCAACAGCCGACCCGACTGTCTATATCCCGCTCGGTTCCGGAAACCAGGTCATTGCAGTCGATGCTGCCACTGACAGGATCACTGCAAGCTTCACGGGTGTCGACAACCCGCACGGACTGGTGGCGACACCGGACGGTGAATACCTGATCGCCGGTAGTCTGAATGAAACACCACTGGCGGCCGGTCAACAGGCCGGCACGCCAAACAGCAAGCTGTTTCTGATTCACCCGGCACATGGCCATGTGATGCTCACCATCCCGGTCGACGGCTGGACGCATCACCAGGCCATTACCCCGGACGGGCGTTATGTGATCTCCACGCATCCGACGCGCGGTGGCATCAGCGTGGTGGACATGCAGAGCAATCAGGTTATCAAGACGGTAAAGACCGGGCCCGCGCCGAACTATACGGTCGTCACCCCGGATGGCACACAGGCCTTTGTCACCAATAGCGGTAACGGCACCATCAGCGAGATCACTGTCGCCAACTGGGCAGTCACGCGCACCCTCGAAGCCGGACCGGGACCGGAACACATGGTGTTGTCCGGGGCCGGAAGCAAACTGTTCGTCACCAACCCCAGGGCGGGGCAGGTCTCCGCGGTTTTAATCAAGACCGGCAAGATCATCGATACCTGGCAGCTCGGCGGCAACGTTCACGGCATGGATCTCGGTGATGACGGCAAGACCCTGTTCGTGAGCAGCAAGCAGGGTGACAAGCTGACGGCGCTTGATACGGAAACCGGGACAGTCGCCCATGAGATCAGCCTGGCGCCAGCACCCTATCATCTGAACACCATTCACGGGACCGGCAAGGTCTATGTCTCCAGCCGCAAGGAGCCGAAGATCTGGGTTGTAGATCAGAATACCCTGAAGGTGCTGGGCGAGATCATCCTGCCAGTCGGTGAAGGGCATCAGATGGCCATTGTCCAATGAGCCGGCAGGTTTTTAGGAGGGATCGCAATGAATGAAATTGCCCTGACAACCGTAAATGTTGATCTTAAGCGTCGCCGGTTCCTGGTAACCGCCACCACAGTCATCGGCAGTATCGGGGTGGCCGCGCTGGCTGTGCCCTTTATTTCCGCCATGAATCCCAGTGCAAGGGCCCGCTCCGCCGGCGCACCGGTACGGGTGGATTTCAGCAAGCTGGAGCCGGGACAGCAGATTACCGTGAACTGGCGTGGCAAGCCGGTCTGGATCCTCCGGCGTACCCCGCAAATGCTGGATGACCTGCGTTCTGCCGAATTTCAGGCCCGTTTGCAAGACCCGGAATCGCAGGTCACGAGCCAGCAGCCAGACTATGCGCAGAATACCTATCGCTCCATCGAAGCGGAGTACCTGGTCGTGATCGCGATTTGCACGCACCTGGGTTGTGTGCCGTCGTTCCGGCCCGACCGCGCCCCCATCGATCTGGGGGCGGACTGGCCCGGTGGTTACTTCTGTCCGTGCCACGGCTCAAAATTTGACCTGGCAGGCCGGGTCTACAAGGCCATGCCGGCCCCGACCAACCTGGTGATACCACCATACCGGTTTCTTGCTGATACAGAGCTTATTGTCGGCGAGGATACGGCAGGTGCCTGAAATGAGCAGCATTCATAAAATCAGCACCTATGGATGGTTTCTACAGCCCCACTCGGCACTGCTATTTATCAGGAGGTCAAATGTACATGCTGACTGTCACAGAACTTGCCAACCGCAGTGGCGCCACAATACATGCTGTCCGCTATTACACCCGCATGGGTCTGCTGCGTCCGGAGCGCAATCCGGATAACGGCTACCGTTTGTACGAGTACCGCGAGGTGGGTTGGTTGCGCTTCATCCGGCAGGCCAAGCGTCTGGGTTATACCCTGAGTGAAATCCGGGAAATCATGCATGACTCGGACCAGGGCCAGTCGCCCTGTCCGCGGGTGCGCGAGATCATGTTACGGCGTATTGATGAAAATCGTCGGCAACTGGAGGAACTTATGGCGCTGCAGACTCGCATGGAGCAGGCACTGGAGCAGTGGGCTGACATGCCGGATGGTGTTCCGGACGGACATTCTGTCTGTCATCTGATCGAATCATTCGCCGGAAATGACAGCGGGTACCCTGACAAAACGCATTGACCTTGTACTACATTTAACCTGTTAACCGAGCAAAACGCGGGAGATAAGAAATGAACGTCATGATTATCGCGACTAGAGGCTGCAGCCATTGCACAAACCTGGCAAAGGAGCTGAATGATCTTGGGGTTGAATACCTCCTGGTCTATGCCGAAGACGAGCCGGAACTGGTGCAGAAATATGGTATCCGGCATTCACCGAACCTGATCGTGGATGATGAGGTGAAATTCCGTCGTCAGCCGACGGAACATGAATTACGCGAGTGTCTGAACTGTTAAATCAGGCGACAGAATTGCTAGCCCACATTGAGGAGGATCTGTCATGAAATGGGAAAGTAAATGGGTATGGGTTGTACTGGGTGCGCTGGTTCTATGGACCTCTATTGGCCTTGCGGGGCAGCCACAAAAGCCGATGCCGCCGAAGTTTTCGCTTGATACTGATCCGGGGGAGGTCCTGCACAATTACCCGCTGGGGGTTATCAGTGAGCAGGACGCCTTTGCCCATCATGGTGGCGCTGTGCGCAAAGTGACGTTACCCAATGGAAATCCGGGGTGGTTATACACGGCAGGCGAAGAGGCCGGTGTGCCCAGTATCTACATACTGCAATTCTCCAGTGATGGGGTCGTGATCGATGTACTGCACAAGGATCACCGTTACAAGATCGGTCATTCGGCACTTCAGTACCAGTATCTGCAGCATGCTGAAGCGGAGTTGCAGAACCTGGGCCCGGTGCCGGGCAAGTAAGCATCACCAAACGGGAGTGTGCCTGTGTTAAAAACGACTAATCAAGACAATACGGGGTCGGCATTGACTGACCCTGTCTGCGGTATGCAAGTTACTGCCGACAGTGAACGCCGGTATACGCATGCAGGAACTGAATATCTGTTCTGCAGTGCCTCATGCCACGATAAATTTGCCGACACACCTGAAAAATACCTGCATCCGAAAGAACAGGAGCCGACAGCGGAGATCGACACGTTGCTCTATACCTGTCCCATGCACCCGGAGATACAACAGGCGGGGCCGGGCGCCTGTCCCAAGTGCGGTATGGCACTCGAACCCATGGGAGTTCCTGTTGCGGCAACCAAAACCGAATATACCTGTCCCATGCACCCGGAGATTGTCCAGGATCATCCCGGTAGCTGCCCCAAGTGCGGCATGGCGCTGGAGGCTCGCAGCGTAGAGGCAGAAGAGGACACCAGTGAACTCGACGATATGACGCGGCGCTTTTGGGTGAGCAGCATGCTCGCCTTGCCCGTGTTTGTACTGGCAATGATTGCCGACCTGGCGCCGTCACTCCTGCCAGCCGGCTTGAGCATGCAGGCCGTGCAGTGGATTGAATTTGTGCTCGCCACCCCGGTCGTGATCTGGGGCGGCTGGCCGTTTTTTGTGCGTGGCGTGCAATCGGTCATTACCTGGAACCTGAATATGTTCACGCTGATTGGTCTGGGTGTTTCCGTCGCCTGGACCTACAGCACGGTTGCATTGCTGTTTCCGGGAATCTTTCCGGTGGTCATGCAAATGGAAGGCGGGCGCGTGGATGTTTACTTCGAGGCGGCCGCCGTCATCACGGCACTGGTGCTGCTTGGACAGGTGCTGGAATTACGGGCCCGCAGCCAGACCAATGCCGCCATCAAGCTGCTGCTGGGGCTGGCACCCAATACTGCCCGTATCGTGCGCAGTGACGGGAGCGAGGAAGACATCCCGCTGGAGCAGGTGCAGCCAGGCGACATATTACGCGTGCGCCCCGGTGAGAAAATACCGGTGGACGGTGTAGTCACCGACGGCAACTCATCGGTGGATGAGTCGATGGTGACCGGTGAATCGATTCCAGTGGAAAAGACCACCGGTGAGCTCCTGATTGGCGCGACCGTCAACGGTACCGGCAGCCTGTTGATGCGCGCCGAAAAGGTCGGCACCGATACCCTGCTGGCCCAGATCGTACGCATGGTCAGCGAGGCACAGCGCTCCCGTGCGCCGATCCAGAAGCTGGTGGATATTGTGGCCGGTTATTTCGTGCCGGCGGTGGTCATTATTGCCGTCATTACACTGATTGTGTGGGGTGTCTTCGGGCCAGAGCCACGGTTGGCTCATGCCATCGTCAATGCCGTTGCCGTATTGATCATCGCCTGCCCCTGCGCGCTGGGACTGGCTACCCCCATGTCGATCATGGTGGGTACCGGCAAGGGCGCGACCATGGGAGTGCTAATCAAAAATGCGGAAGCACTGGAGATCATGGAGAAGGTCGACACCATCGTGGTTGACAAGACCGGCACCCTGACAGAGGGAAAACCAAAACTGGTCGCAGTGCAGGCCAGCCGCGGGTTTACTGAAGATGAAGTACTGCAACTGGCGGCCAGCCTGGAGCGCGCCAGTGAACATCCGCTGGCCGAGGCGATTGTGCGTGGTGCAGAAGAGCGGGGCATGACCTTGAGTCAGACGGATGACTTCGAGTCTGTCACCGGCAAGGGTGTGACCGGGAAAGTCAATGGACGGGGGGTGGCGCTGGGCAACATCAAGCTGCTTGAAAAGCTCGGCATCGATCCGGGAGATCTGCCACATCAGGCGGAGACCGGGCGCGCAGAGGGGCAGACCGTTATGTTTGTCGCCATCGACGGTCGTGCCGCCGGAATGGTCGGCGTGGCGGACCCCATCAAGGACTCTACACCTGAGGCCATCCGTGATTTGCACGCAGAAGGTGTCGAGGTAGTCATGCTGACCGGCGATAGCCGCACCACGGCCGAGGCGGTTGCAAGCAAGCTCGATATCGACCGGGTGGAAGCGGAAGTCCTGCCGGACCAGAAGGCGGAAATCGTCAAGCAGCTCCAGGCCGAGGGTCGCATTGTCGCCATGGCCGGCGACGGCATCAATGATGCCCCGGCGCTGGCGCAGTCGCATGTCGGTGTTGCGATGGGGACCGGTACGGATGTCGCCATGGAGAGTGCGGGCGTCACGCTGGTCAAGGGTGATCTGCGCGGCATTGTCCGGGCGCGCCGCTTGAGCCGCAAGGTGATGCGCAACATCCGCGAGAACCTGTTCTTCGCCTTTATCTACAACTCGCTGGGTGTACCGGTGGCCGCCGGTGTGTTGTATCCGGTTTTTGGTTTGCTGCTGTCACCGATTATTGCGGCGGCGGCCATGAGTTTCAGTTCGGTGTCGGTGATCACCAATTCATTACGCCTGCGCAAGGTACGCATCTGACAGTCGCTGAGGAGGTGCATCATGTTTGGAACAGACGGTGGATGGGGATTTGGCATGGGTCTGGGTATGTGGATTATTTGGATAGCGCTGATCGTGATCATCGTGGCGCTGGTCAAGGTGATTATCACTGGTTCCGGATCACCACCGGCTGATCCTGACAAAAGTCCCATGGAAATTCTCAAGGCGCGCTATGCCCTTGGTGAAATCGACGAGGAAGAATTCAACCGCCGACGGCATGAGCTGGAGAAGTAGTCGGTTACCTGATTGAGTCAAGGAGGTGCGTATGGATTTCCGAAAAGTTACTGCGATCATCCGGCCCGATTCCCTGGAAAAGGTGGAGAAGGCATTACAGGCATTGAGTGTTCCGGGGGTGAGCGTGACCAAGGTCAAGGGCTTTGGTGAGTATGCCAACTTCTATGAACCGGACTGGCTGTGTACGAATGGTCCGAACGGCTACGGCGCGCGTTTGTGAATTACCTGGAGGAGACGGAAATAGAGAGTCTGGCCGCATCTCCGTCATCGCGCGGCCATTGCCATTAGCCTGGTCTGCGCGTGAAGGTGTTTCCTTTACGGGCGCACGGAAGCCAGCGTCAATAACCGCATGAGCCACAACAGCACCGGCGGAATCAGTACCCATTGCAGAAACGGCATGGCACCGATTTCCACCACCGGTACGATAGGCATTAATTCAGTATAGTCCCAGGTGCCCTTGATGTTTACGTTCATGATCTCACTGTAGATGGTATAAACAACAACCAGAACCATAAACAGGACACCATTTGGAAGAACGGTATTCAGGTGCCAGTTACGATCCCGGTTGAGCAAGGCAACAACCCAGTAGGCAACCAGCAGGATGATCAGATCCCCGAGCGTGCAATGGGCCAGTCCATAGAGGATGTAATTCCAGTCACCCTCGTGCCAGACCGTGTAAAGCGGAAACTGGGCAACTTCCCAAAGCAGTTCCAGGGGCAGCGCCAATACCAGGAGCTGAATCTCCGGGATGGAGCGCCAAAGCCTGCCTGTTTCGGGAAGTGGCGGCTTCCGTACAACCGCCGGCTTCATGTGCCTGCGCTGCCGGCACTGTGTAAGCAGGGCGAGGATGACGACACTGAAAAGGATAAAGAGACCGAGTTCCAGCCATTCGATGTGCCCCATAAACCAGGGGGGGTGCATGGGTGTATCCATGGAGTCACTATAACGGACTGTTACCCATCATGTGGGGCGGCGGCACGGGGTCCGGCATCATGCAGCGCATTGCGGCGCCGATGGTGGGCGGCATGGTAACGGTGACGGTGCTCAGTTTGCTGGTAATGCCGGTAATTTACGGGCTCGTGTTGCAGTGGCGTGAAAAGGGTTGTTAATGCCTGTCCGTTAGCACGCTGTGGCATGAACCGCCAGATACCAGAATAACACGGGAGTTCTTATTTCAGTCACCCGGCTGGTCGGTGTCTTCCGGGTGTGTTGTATTGTTTTTCTCCCGTGGTGATGAATGCTGTCCGGTGTCCTTGATGATCAGTCTGGCGATGTGCCGGAAGTTTGCGTGAATGCGGCTGAAGCATTCGACCACATCAGACTCGATTTTGTAGGTTATTAGCCGTTCCGGAGAGTCCGCTGTCAGGCGTATGTACAGGTGTGAGCGGGTGTGTTCGATCAGCCCCCTGAACTTTGCCTTTGAATCAAGAACGATCTGTGCCTTCTCCTTGCTGTCCTCGGCAAGCGCCTCCAGGCTGATTTGACCCGCACGGTATAACTCCTTGTGCAGTTCCCTGAGCAGTTCCATGGTTGTCTCGCTCAGAACAAGATTCTTATCCAGTCGCTTGTAGCTGTCAGCAACCATGCCGGTCCTGATAATTTCAGCGATATTTTCTATGTAATTTGCCGCGCTAAGTAACTGGTAAAGGTTCTTCGGCTGGGGGTTCACAAGATCCCCGGATGAGAGTTTGCGCAGAAATGCAACTATCGCATTGTGAAGCGCATCTATCTCGTTTTCCCTATTTTGCAGCGAATCAATGCGCTCTCTGGTTCCAACTGTCAAGGTTGGCAGGCTGTCCCGAATCATGGAAAGGGTGAATTGACCAAGCCGGTTTACCTCCCGGCGCGCCCTGTCCAGTGCCAATGCCGGTTGGTTGAGATAAAAATTGTCCAGAAAAGCCGGCTCTGTGGATTTGGCTTTCTCGGGTGGGCGTGCAGGCACCAGGCGCAGTACCACCCTTGCCAGTGTATTGGTGAACCCTAGGAACAGCAGCAGATTGATCACGTTGAAAACAGTGTGGGCATTCGCAATCTGCCGGGGCGTGTCGGCAGCCATCAGCTCAAGTCCCTGCAGTCCGTCTGATGCCGGTGAGATACTGCGCACAAAGTCCGCAAGCAAGGGGATAAAGGCCACAAACAGCAGCACGCCGATGACGTTGAACAGGGTGTGGGCGGTAGCCGCCTGCATGGCTTCCCGGGGCTTCCCGATTGCGGAGATATATGCCGTGACGCAGGTACCTATATTTGCCCCAAGGATCAGTGCGATACCTGTTTCCAGGCTCATAAGTCCCTGGCTCGCCATAATAATGACAATCCCGGTTGTTGCAGAGGAGCTCTGTATCAAAGCTGTGAATACCGCACCGATGGCAATGCCGGTAAGCGGATGGGTCATTTCACGCATCAGCTCCATAAAGGCTTCATGGTGGCGCAGTGGTTCGGTAGCCTGGCTCATGAGTTCCATGCCAAAGAACAACAGGCCAAGCCCCATGGACATGACGCCGAACTGTTTGATTCGCGGATGATTTGCGATCACCTCGGTAAAGAATCCGGCGGCAATCAGCAGCAATGCCGCCTTGGTAATCTTGAATGCGATGATCTGCGCGGTAATGGTTGTTCCTACATTGGCGCCGAGGATAACGCCAATGGATTGTGTAAAAGTCATCAGGCCCGCTGTAATGAATCCAACCAGCAGGACCGTGGTGATGGATGAGGACTGGATTACTGCTGTTACCGCAGCGCCCGCGAATGCGGCACTGACACGGTTCGTGGTCAGCCTTGCCAGGATGTCCTTTACGCGTTCGCCTGCGACAACCTTAAGGGCCTCGGTCATCTTGTGCAGCCCGTACAGGAAAAGGGCAAGGCCGCCGGCAAGACTAACCAGTATCGCGCCGTATTCAAGCTGTAGACTTAATCCGTCCATTAAATTCTGATGAATGCCCGGGGTGCCGGTGAGGGATGCCGGATCACGGATATTGGTCCAGAGGCGCCGGTTTTTAGCGACGCACTGATGATTGGCAACGGATTCAGTTGTCCTTTGAATATGGCTGCTTCAATAATCAGTGTGCTGAAATTCATACGATTAGCGACTGGCTTGCAAACACTGCCATGCCAGATCTCGTGATAGTCGATATCACTCATGACTTGCCTGGCTGTTGAGCCCGGAATGATGGCTTGCCGGCCAGCAACCCGTTCAACAGAAGAGTATCTGTCGATGGGGTGCAAATAACAAGGTCGCCGGGGCAACCCGGCCGGGATGCTAGTATGTGAAGGAGTCCATGATGCTTTGCGTACAGATCAGGCCTGCGCTATCTCTTCAATCGGTAGCCATGGCTGCGTTTCGGGCCACGTGATGCTGCATGAGGTGGCACCATCACGTGGCCTGGCAGCTAACTGGTCAGTGCATGCAGTCGTACGAGATCCTGATCCGAGATATCAATGATGAAAAAGCCGTTCCAGTGGTGGGACTTGTCATCACTGGAGTGACACCAGAGGCTTTCCACGCCGATCAGGATCGGTTCTTCATCGCCTGATTCTGAATCGAATGACAGCGACAGTTGCAGTATGCTGTTCTCTGCGACGGGTTCGCTACCCATCAGCATGATGCCTTCGTCGCTGAAATTGACGAGTTGCCCTATTTCACGTCCGGTCTGCCGGTCTGTTGCCGTTATCGATCGGGATACCTCGACACGGTCATGCCTGCGCATGTCGGGGAAGGTCTGTTTGTTTGTACTCATCAGTATGACTCCTGCTGTGTAGGGTTATGCCTGTACCGTTTTCTCGCTGCCCAGTATCTGTCGGACCTTTTCCATGGCGCGTTGCATGAAGGGTTGTGGCTCATTGTTGATAATCCTTGCCTTGCCGGTGGCGAGCAGGGTGGCCAGTTCATGGTGTTTTCGGGTCATTACCCTTACCCCCATACTGTCGACAAACATGTAGTTTCCGGAGATGCTCGAATACCAGGACAGTTTGACACGCTTTGGCGGGGCAATTTCGTATTCATGGATAATGAACCAGTCGCCGAATACCGCTTGCTCCAGTTCGGACAGCGCGCGCTCTTCCTCGGGTGAAAGTCGTGCCTCGGCATCTTCAGCAGTCTCCTGGTGACTTGCCTCTCCTTCGGCTTCTTCAGCCACACTTTCTGTGCTTTCCGTGACGGGCCGGGATGCCGATGGTATGTGCTGTGTCTCGTCAACAGGTTGGGGTTCATGTTGCTGCTCCGTTTCCTGTCTGGCCGCATCCTGCAATTCCCTGATCAGGGCCAGCTGAGCGTGGTTGTCACTGCCGCCGTAGACGCTCAGTGTTTCCAGGGATAGTGCGATCTGCTTGCGAAGATCCGGCAGCCGTTTGCGCAATTCTTCGCGCTCCTCGTTCGTGTTGCGCGGTTCAGCGCTCCAGATGATTGCCTCGATGAGCTGGGTGGCGAGCCGCCAGCTGGTACTTTCCTCGGAGTCCGGCTCACGCAGATAAATAAACGTGAGTTTCTCCATCCAGGTATCATCCAGCAGGTTGCGTAGCCTGGCGGGAATCTTGTGGCCTGATGTGCGTTCCTCGATAGCCTTGGCGGCCCAGGCGCGTGCCATGCCAAGCTTTTCATTACCCTTTGCGGCCTGGCGGCTGCGTTCCTCGATGGCGACTGCCTTTTCATCAAGGCTGCGCAGGGTGGCATCAAGTACATCCAGCAGTTCGGGGAAGATGTCGAGACTATGTTCAAATTCCTCGATGATGCGTTGTACGATATTGCGCAGACAGGGGAAAACACCGCGCTCCAGGTTGTCTTCGAAGACCCAGCGTGCTGCGGCGCTGGCGAGTCTGTTCAGTAATATATGCGCCGGATGGGTGGTGTCGGAAAACAGGCCCTTGTCGAGGATCGCGATTTTCAGGTAAGGCGTTTGCAGGCGGATTAACTCCGCTTTCGCAATGCCGGGGATGCCCTTGTCCCTGAGCATGAATTCGAACATCATGCCGACCAGGTCGATCATCTGGGTGTCTGCGCTCGGCAACCTGCGACGATCGATGCCCCTGAACAGCTGATCCCGTTCGTCGGTCAGTCGTTGCATCATGGATGCAACGAGCTGTGCATGCTGCTCCGGGTCGTATGTTTCCGCAGTAGGGCAGGTGCTGGCGCTGCTGTCCGTTTTTCTGCGGTTTTGCAGTTTGTGAATTTCCGTTACCAGCTCGGTTTGCTGGATGGGGGGCTGTGCCGTGTACCTGCCGCCGGTGTTACCGGTCTGACGCTCTGCACCTGCCGTTCCACTTGCGCTGTTAGCGGTATCCGCTGTCTTTGCGTGGCGTGATAGCAGGCCAACAATTTCATTAAATAGTTCGTCGGCCAGTGACTGCTGGCTGCCGGTGTTGCTCGCAGGCATACCGGCCTGCTGCCTGGCTGGTATGCCGCCTGTTTCTGTCTGTCTGCGGATTTGGTGTGCGGGTGTATTGACCGGGTTCTTTTTAACCTCGTACCTGAGATGAGGCAGGATGCCGGATTTGACCAGGTGCTGGTTGTACTTGTCGTAGAGCGGGCGGGTATTGCCAAGCACAAACTTGTCAAACAGCAGGTAAACGACCAGTCGTGTCTCGTGCTCCATCTCGATGTCTTTCACACCCAGGTGAAAGGCATTGGCAAGACTGTGGGGTCCTGCCGGGATCTGCGCATCTTCCGGCATGCGGCCGTTATTGAGTACAGCCAGTCGCTTGCGCAGTGCGCTCAGGGTAAGGGTCGAGCCCAGGGCTGCACTGCATACCATGTTCTGGATGGCCACCTGGATGTCGGTGTCTTGCTTGCTTACCAGGGTCAATGGTTCATAGATGCTGCTGGCTGCGTGCGGGCCGTGCATTACACGGTTACCGAATTCAGAGAACCCCTTGCCAACCTCCCGCAAAAACACTTCTTCAATGTGTGTCCGGTTTTTCTGGATGACGGACATGGCTTCCATGAAGCGGATTTGCGAGGCCTCTGTCTGTGCCTTTTCCGCGAATTCCAGCAGGGCGCTATCGCTGTTCATGAATAACTTGTCAAGATGCGGGCGCAGGTGTGTGAGTGCCATGCTGTGGCAGTCATTCAGCAGGGCTATGGCCCAGGCCTGGTTGTTCGTGGGGACATGCATTTGGTTACCTTTTCCTTTCTTCGATTAACGCCTGTTAGTCGGCAGGTGCCGCACCTGCGCTAATAAATGGCTCCATAGCGTAGATCGGCCGGGCCGGCTGATTCTTGATGGCGGTGATTGCGTGTCCTTGCCGTGGCAGAACCGGGACAGGGCAACCCGGACGTGCGTTCAGAATTTCCGGTGGGGGGTAGGTGAGCCTTCTACAGGCTCACGCTATGGCGCTGGCGGCGCCTGTCGTGCCAATGGAAACTATCACGCAAATCAGTCAGATATCAGGGGAAGCCGGGGGTGTGCGGGATGAGCCATTGCCGGCCGGAAAGTTCGAGCGGCAACGGATGCGCAAAAAAAGACCCGCCGGGGCGGGTCTTTTTGCCGTTGTGGTTCAGGTTAGCGGCGTGAGCAGGATTTCCACGCGCCGATTAAGGGCCCGGCCCTGGACCGTGTCGTTCGTTGCAATAGGCCGGCTTTCTCCCATGCCCTGGGTGTAGATGCGCTGGGACAGGATGCTCTGCGACTCCAGGTAGCGTGCCACGCTGCTGGCCCGGGCGACTGACAGCTGCATGTTGTATGCGTCCGAGCCGGTGCTGTCCGTGTGACCGGTAATATCCACATAGGTCTTTTCAAACTCGTTGATTACCAGGGCGACTGAATTCAGGACTTCATAGAAGTCGGCGGAGATATTGCTTGAATCGGTTGCAAAGGTAACGT
>CBEULV010000044.1:0-13444 GCA_965544015.1 uncultured Gammaproteobacteria bacterium
TAGCTGTTGCACTGCAGTACCACGCCGACGATATTCTTGCCGATATCGTGCACGTCACCTTTCACCGTTGCCATCAGGATGATGCCGTTGCTCTGCATTTTGTCACCCTTCTCCGCATCCATGAACGGCATCAGGTGAGCCACGGCCTTTTTCATTACGCGCGCGGATTTCACCACCTGTGGAAGGAACATCTTGCCGGCGCCGAATAGGTCGCCGACCACGTTCATGCCGTCCATCAACGGCCCCTCGATTACCTCCAGTGCACGACTGGCATTCAGGCGTGCCGCTTCGGTGTCTTCCTCGATGTATTCGGTTATGCCCTTGACCAGCGCATGTTGCAGGCGCTTGTTGACATCCCACTCACGCCATTCCAGGTTGTCTGTCTTTTCGGCCTTTTTGCCATCCCCCCGGTACTGCTCGGCGATTTCCAGCAGTCGTTCGGTGGCATCTTCGCGGCGATTCAATACCACGTCCTCGACGCGTTCACGCAGCTCTGCCGGTATATCCTCGTAGATGGCCAGCTGGCCGGCATTGACGATACCCATGTCCATGCCATTCCTGATGGCGTGGTACAGGAATACTGCGTGGATCGCCTCGCGCACCGGGTTGTTGCCGCGGAACGAGAACGACACGTTGGATACACCGCCGGACACCAGGGCGTGCGGCAAATTTTGCTTGATGTCGTGCGTGGCCTCGATGAAGTCACGCCCGTAATTATTGTGTTCCTCGATGCCGGTGGCGACTGCGAAGATATTCGGGTCGAAGATGATGTCTTCCGGCGCCATGCCGACCTGTTCGGTAAGTATTTTATAGGCGCGTGCGCAGATCTCGGACTTGCGCGCGCGCGTATCGGCCTGGCCGGTTTCGTCGAAGGCCATGACGATGGCGGCGGCGCCATAGCGATTGACCAGTTTGGCGTGGCGAATAAACTCGTCCTCGCCCTCCTTCAGGCTGATGGAGTTCACCACGCCCTTGCCCTGAATGCATTGCAGGCCGGCCTCGATCACCTCCCACCTGGAGGAATCGATCATGATGGGTACGCGTGAAATATCCGGTTCGGCGGAGATCAGGCTCAGAAAGCGCACCATGGCCTGCTTCGATTCCAGCATGCCCTCGTCCATGTTGACATCGATGATCTGTGCGCCGTTTTCCACCTGCTGGCGTGCCACGTCCAGCGCTGTCTCGTAGTCGCCTTCCATGATCAGGCGCTTGAAGATTGCTGAGCCGGTTACGTTGGTGCGCTCGCCGACGTTGACAAACAGCGAGTCCTTGCCGATGTTGCACGGCTCCAGCCCGGACAGGCGGCACTGCTTTTCCAGTACGGGGATTTTCCGTGGTGGATGCTGGCTGACCGCCTCCACGATGGCCCTGATGTGGTCCGGCGTGGTGCCACAGCAGCCGCCGATAATGTTCACGAACCCGTTTGCGGCCCAGTCGGCAAGTTCGCCGGCCATTTTCTGCGGGGTTTCGTCGTATTCTCCGAATTCATTCGGCAGGCCGGCATTTGGGTGGGCGGAGACATACGTGTCGGAAATGCGCGAGAGTTCTTCCACGTACTGACGCAACTGGTCTGCACCAAGCGCGCAATTCAGGCCAATCGAGATGGGTTTGGCATGACGCAGGGAGTTGTAAAACGCCTCGGTGACCTGCCCGGTGAGTGTGCGACCGGACTGGTCAGTGATGGTGCCGGAGATCATCACCGGCAGGCGGGTGCCACTGTCCTCGAAGAACTGCTCGACAGCGAACACCGCCGCCTTGGCGTTCAGCGTGTCGAAGATGGTCTCGATCAGGATGATGTCGGCCCCGCCTTCGACCAGGCCTTTTGTTGACTCGATGTAGGCGCCGACCAACTGCTCGAAGCTGATATTGCGGAAGCCGGGGTCGTTCACATCCGGCGAGATCGACGCGGTGCGGTTGGTCGGTCCGAGTACGCCGGCGACGAAGCGCGGTCTGTCCGGACGGGATGCCGTGACTTCATCCGCGGCATTGCGCGCGAGCCGGGCCGCGGCAACGTTGATCTCAAAGCTCAGTTCCTCCATGCCGTAATCGGCCATGGCCACACGCGTGGCGTTGAAGGTGTTGGTCTCGACGATGTCCGCACCGGCTTCCAGGTACTGACGATGAATGTCCGCGATGATGTGCGGTTGTGTCAGTACCAGCAGGTCATTGTTGCCCTTGAGATCGCTTGGCCAGTCGGCGAAGCGGTCGCCACGGTAGTCGGCCTCACCCAGCTTGTGACGCTGGATCATGGTGCCCATGGCGCCGTCCAGGAACAGGATGCGCTCGGCCAGCAGGGCGGTGATTTTTGTCATGGTTTCAGTCGTTTGCGGTCAAGCCGGTCAGTTTAGCATGGCTGTTGATGTTAATTGCATGATCTCTAAAAGGAAATACATGAACCGGGTGTTTTGTGTGCGGCTATTGCCTGGCATGAGCCGTTTGGTCACAAAATATTGTATCCTGCTGATAACAAAACACAATATATGGTAGTATCGCTCGCCAGAGCAAAGTGAGTGGTTTGCTTTCCAGCATCAAGGGTAACGACTTTCCTCCCGTTAACGTCATGTTATGAGAAACAAACGCGCCATGCTGGTTCTGATCTTTGCCCTCACTGCTCCGCTGCCTTCCACAGCGCAGGCATTCGAGGACATGTTCGGCCTGATGTTCCGCATGATGCTGACCATGATGAACGTGATGTCCGGTGTCATGCTCGGCAATGACAACAATAGCTGGGGCAACAATTTCGGCGGACTGAATTCCTTTAACCTCGGCATGAGTGCCATGCCCATGATGTCGGGCTTTGCTTCTCCGTTCAATTCATTCGGCAGCTCGCCGTGGTCGATGTCGCCATGGGACAGGGGCTGGGGCAATCCGTTTGGCAGTGGCTACCCTGGCGGTTTCTCACCGCCATTTGGCGGCGGTTACCCGGACAACCGTGCCGGCTATGGACCCGGTGCAGCGCCCTACGCCCCCGCCTCGATCATCGAAGGCCGCTGGTATGGCAGCTCTGGTGAGATCTTCGAGGTGCAAGGCAGGCGCTTCCGACTGCGCTCCGGGCGGTTCGGCCTGGATGGCGCGATCAGTGTCGAAAACGATATCATCAACATGTACAGCCCACGGACCAACACAGTGTCGCGCTACACCTTCGTGCGCAACCAGTCCGGGTTGTTGATGCAGGGGATGAACGGTGAATTGCTGCGTTTTACGCGCTACCCGCCGAACAGGGCCATGCGCATGTTCTGACTCACGCCCTGTGTCCTGCAGAAGATGGAAAAATTCATCTCGCGCCAGGCTGTCAAGGCGCAGGGAAAGGTAATTGAAGATAGCCACAGAGGACACAGAGAAAAGAACAATATCCAGAGCAAAAGACCTTTATCGTCATTCCCGCGAAGGCGGGAATCCAGCCCTGAAATATGCAGCGTAAACAGGTCTATCTGTGGGAGCGGATCGCATCCGCCGGGTACGTCGCTACTCCTGCTCAGGCAAATCCTATTCGCCCTTTTCTTCCAGCACTCAACTCGCTTCTGTCCGTCTGTCTCCCCGGCCATCAGCGCCGGGCGGACCTGTCTCGAAATTGCCTTGTAACTGCCAAGGCACCTACTGTAACCAGTGTCATAACCACCAGGATAAGGAAAGTCCACTTAAGCGACGTAAAAAGGCTTGCAGCGGTGGCTAGCGTATCAAGTCGATCCGGGAAGGCATGTGTCACAACGGCCAGGCTCAGATTTTCACACCAGTCAGCAATTACAATCAGCAATGGAAAGAAGCGCAGATGCTGGAGTCGACTATCTGACGGAAGTGTTCTGCGTGCAGCTATCAGCAGGGCGACAGTCAGTGCCAGCGAATAGACCACGGGGAACAGCAGGTCCGTGGTCAATTCCATTTTGGCGTAAGCGATACGGCCTTTCGCCCCCAGCCCGCCAAGGTATTCGTAGACCTGGTCAGGTGAATAGGACAAATAAAGGTCAAGAGGCCTGTCATCCCCGATTCCGGCGGCAGGGAAAAGGACGGCGGGAAAGAGAGTAGCCAGCAGAATCAGCAACACCAGCACACGAACGGTGGCGATGCGATCAATGATTTCGGTTAGCTTTTGCAGCAGGGAAGACCTCCAGCTATATCTCTCCTCACGGTGACTGGCGGGTCAGCGTTTTTTCTGGAGGGAAGGAAAATATTTTGATGGCTCAACCACCGGTTCAATCGGTGGGTGAGTGTCCCGACCGTAGGCACGAATAACCTTGCTAATGTAGTTCTGCGTCTCCCGATAAGGGGGTACCCCCAGGTATTTCTCCACCGCCCGCTCACCGGCGTTGTAACCCGCCAGCGCCAGGTGCAGGTTACCTTTGAAAAAGGATAACAGCCAGCGCACATAGGCCATCCCGCCATGCAGGTTTTGCACCGGGTCTGTGGTATCCCTGACGCCGAAACGGGCTGCGGTCGAGGGCAGCAGCTGCATCAGTCCCTGTGCATTCTTTGGCGAGCGGGCCTGTGGATTGAAATTCGATTCGGTCTGGATAATCGCGAGTATGAGGTTCGGATCCAGGCTGTAGTCCGGCGCCAGCAGGCGTACCCACGATTCTATCTGCTTGCGCTCGGGGGTATCCATAGCGATGCCTGCAACCCTGTCCTGGCCAGGTATTGTCGCGATGGCATAGGCATCAAAGCGGCTTTTGTAGGTACATCTCGGTTTCCTGGGGACACCAGGCTCGCCGACATAGGCGAGAAACTTGCGCGCCTGCAAGTCACCATTGGCCGCGGCTACCTGCAGCCAGACGGCGGCAAGGTCCGTATCCCGGGGGGCACCAAGGCCATTGGCATACATCCAGGCAAGTCGCAGCTGTGCCGGCAGGTAACCGAGCCGGGCGGCTGCGCAATACAGCTGCCGGGCGCGGCCGTAATCACGACGATAACCGATGGCATGTTCATACTGACTGGCCAGGTTCGTCAGTTCCACGGGGTCGGGATCGGCAAGCAGCACCTGCCAATCCAGTACCGGGGTGGCGCCCTGCCCGGCAAAGGCACACAGCAACAACACCGTGGCCAGTAACACCCTGTACCCGGTGAGTTGCCTGTTTTTGCGATGCACGGTGATCACCTTGGAAAGAACTCGATGGGAATCTTGGTGGTCACCGCAGGCACCCCCGGCTTGTTACCAAAATCAATGCGTTTGATGAGCGCCACCAGCTGCTGTTCCAGTGAGGCTGCACCCAGTTCGCTGCTAAGGATGACACAGCGGGTAACATTGCCTGCCGGGGCAATCGTGATACTCATGACGATCTTGCCCTGCAAGGTGGCATTCTTGCGCAACTCGCGGTTATAGAGCGCGTACATGGCACCCTTGTTCCGGTCCAGCACCTCCTGAATCTCTTCTTCACTGCGAACCGCGCCTGGCGAGGGCGCAGATGTCCGCCCCCTTGTCGATGCTCTCCCTTCACGACTGCCGGCACCCTGCCGGCTGTCTTGCCTGCCCGGCAAGCCGGTCGCGCCCAGCACCGACTGGTGGGCGACACCACCATCAATACCCTTGCTGCCACGGGTCACGTTTGCTGTCAGCGTCGAGGGTTGTGCTGTCTCTGTCTGCCCCTGACTGACCACATTGTCTTGCCCCGATGTTGTCCCGGTCTTCGGTGTCTTGTTGCGCAATGCGGCGAGCTCATCACTCATGGCCAGCACCCCGCTCCTTGCCGCTTTCTGGCGGGGTGTCACGACCGGCGCAACCGGCGGTCGCTCGGGTACGGCTTGCGGTACCGATGGCGCAGTCACCGCGGGTGCTGCCTGTACGGGCGCTGCCTGTGCGGGTGCCGGCCGTGGCGCAGGCGCTTGCTGTTCACCAAGCAGGCGCACGCGGCGTGGCGGCAGTTCCTCTGTAATTCCGGCATCAGGTTGTGGTATACGGACGTAGGGCGTGATTACACCGACGACCAGAGAGAGCAACAGCGTCTGCAACAGGATCCGGCGAAAACGGCGGTCTTCTTCATGCGATGTCGTCCAGGGCAGGCTTGCTTGCAGGGTCATGGTCGACATGGCACTACCCTGCCCCGGATGACCGTTGCAGCACCGTCAGCGATATGTTGCCGTAACCTGCCCGTGTACAGGTCTGCATGACCCTGTTGAGTAACTCAAACGGAATGGACCTGTCGCCCATGATGGTCACTTCCCGATCCGCATCGACGGTTGCATCCGGTGCCAGCTGTGCCTGCAGTGCTGTCCGCAGGGCATCGATCTCGTCACGGGCCGCACGCATGAACGCATCAACGGCAACAACCGGCTCACCCTGTACCAGGATGTTATCCCGGGTAATCATGACGACCGGCGTATCCCTGGGTGGCTGGTCTGCAACTGATTCAGGGAGCTTCACCAGTGCGTCGTGCGCGTCCGGAGTACCGTCCACAGAATGCACCAGGAAAAAGAACACCAGGATGGTAAACACATCCATCAGCGCTACCAGGTTCAGTGTTGGCCAGCGGCGTGACTTTTCCTGACGCTGACGGCGCCACTTGAACTGTGCCGCTCCCCGGGGAATCCTGGTCATTGCGCACCACGTATCAGTTGTCCAGATGCCGGCACGGGACCGAGCGCAATCAGCGGGAAAAGCTCGGTCTGTTCGACAGCATCCCCGAGCTGTTGCAGTTTGACACGCAGCACGTCCAGTACCTGCACCAGCAGGTCATAGGGAATCTGCGGTTCCAGCAAAACGGTCGCCTCGAGGCTTTGCGGGTAACGTGCTTTCAGTTCGCCGGCCAGCGTTGCGAGTGATTCCAGAGCCTTGTCATCGGATGATCTGTCGATCTGCTCGGCCTGTGTCCGCCCAAGGTAACTCACCTCGATCACGGCCTGGCGTACAATTACCCGCAGTTGCAGCGGGTCAGGCGCTGATTGTTGGTCAGCCTCACCGCTTACCGAGTAAATTTCAAGAATTGTGGCCCGGGAAAAAACCGCGGTCACCAGCAGGAACGGCACCAGTATCACCATCAGACTGAGGAAGGCAGTCACATCAACCGTGTGCACGTCCCGCCTGGCCGTCCGTTGCCAGCGAGGTCTCATGTTGTATCCCTTTCCGTAACCGCTGCGCCGGCAATCAGGTTGGATAGCCTGACTGTTACCATTTCCAGGGTATCGACCAGTTCCGATGTCTTTGTCTGCATGACAGCGTGTATCAGTAACAGGGGAATGGCGACCATCAGACCAAAGGCCGTGGTATTCATCGCAATGGAGATGCTCGCCGAGAGCAGGTTGGCCTTGTCGGCCGGGTCGGCTGCAGAGACGGTGGAGAACGCCTCTGTCAGACCGATGATGGTCCCTAACAGGCCCAGCAGGGTGGCAATATTTGCCAGGGTTGCCAGGTAGTGGGTGCGCTTCTCCAGTCGTGGCACCACCTCCAGCAATCCTTCCTCCATGGCCATCTGTATCTCGTCACCACTGCCCCGGTGGTCGGCGCGACTCAGGCCGTAACCCAGAATCCTGCTGATCGCCGCATCCGAATGCATGACGGCTTCACGGGCCACATCATACTTGCCGCCTTCCAGCAACGGCAGCACACGCTTCCAGATGCCCTTGTTCCTGGCGCGTGCAAACGTGAGGTAAATATAACGTTCAATGGCGATGGCGGCACCGATGGCAAGCACCAGCAGAATCGGATACATGAATGGTCCGCCGGACTGGAAGAACATGAGCGCTGCATACAACGTTTCCATATCAAACTCCTTGACAGACTCCTGACCTTAACGATATACCCAATGCAACCGTGATTGCCAGCCAGGCGGCGCTTTTCCGGATGATTATTTCTGGTATTTCTCGCATATTAAACACCGATTTACCATCACGGACAGCCTGCTAGTCGATACTGTAGCCTTGACGTTGCAACTCCAGTTCACGCTGAAAAATATCACGCTCAACCGGTTCTGTTTCTTTCCCGATATCACCTTCAAGGTCACCGCTCTCCAGCGGCGCACCGACCCTCTTCCAGGGTGCGATATACATCGTTTTTGGCAATCCCTGGTTGCCCTTGATAGATATCGTTTCCTGTTCCAGTTGTTGTTCCTGTCCGCTTGCGTTCAACACCCACAGGGTGATTACAATAAGCAGCAGGCGGGTGCATTGTTTTGGTTGCATACTCTGACGCTCCGTCCGGCCGCTACTGGCCACCCTGCAGTTCACCAAGGCGTTGCACGCTTTTTTCAACCCAGGGGTCTCGCTGATCGCCGCCCGATCGCTGTGCATTCGTTGTGTAGATTTCAATGGCCTGTTGCTCAAAAGGTGCCGCCTGCTCTGCCAGCAGTAAATCATATTCTGCCAGTTCCTCTGCAGTCAGACTGACCGGGCGCTCGGATGACAGCAGCGCATGGCCCAGTTCGTCGTACATGCTTGCAATTTGATAGGTGGCCGCCGTGCTAACCGGGGTAACGCCATAGTCGGTGGCCGCCTCGAATGCCTGCAGTGCACGCTTCATCGCCTGCAATTTGCGCGCGAGACTGTCCTGCACAGGATTGACCAGCCGAATCCGGCGAAAGGCAGCGAGCCGGTTTTCAGCCAGTACAAGCGCAGCCTTTGCGGCAGGCACACGTGTCCGGGCAGTGCCTGCCGTACGATCCAGCCTGATGATTTTCTCAAGCCAGAATTGCCGCTTGCCGGGATTACCGATACCTGATTCAAGATCGGCAAGTCGTTGCATCACGTCAACGGCAGCCAGGGCGGGTTGCGGAAACCGTTCAAGGTATAGCTCATGAGTTTTGATGGCTTGTCGGACTTCGCCTGCCTGCGCAAAAATGTCGGCAGCATGCAGCAGGGCCTCGCGTTGCAGCGCATCAGCCTGTTGCCGGTCCTGCCCGAGGCGCAGGTATTCCGCTGCGGCCTGACTGCTGTTGCCGCTACGGTCATGTGCATAGGCCAGCTTCCGGGTAACCTCGGCCTGCAACGGGTCGTCCGGATAGTCGCTACGGAACTGTTCAAGCATCCGGACCGCCTCCTTCCAGGACTCCTGTGCCAGCAGGGCTGTCGCAGCATCGTATTGTGCCATCGAACGAAGGGAGGCATCGGTTGCGAGATGCGCGGCCTGCTGATACAACGCCACCGCGGCACGGTAGTCGCCCAGCAGTAATGTCTGCTCTGCCTGCTTGTAGGTGGCTATCGCCAGCCCTTCCTGCAGTGCAGGCCGCCGCGGATCATCCTGACCGGCAAGCTGCAGGGCCTCGCGGTAGGCGTCAGCGGCTTCCGGGTAATCCCCCAGTCCATAGTGAGCCTGCGCCTGCATGGACCAGATCGCCTGCCTGAGTGCAGGCGGCGCCGATACCGCCTCCCCCAGCACACGCTCGCTGACACGGAGGGCTGTGTCGTATTGTTTTTGTTCAAGCAAAACAGTGCCGGTTCGCGCCAGCAGCCCCGGGGCCGCCGGGTGATCCGGATAGGTTGTAATAAAACGGAGTGCACCTGCCTTCGCACGTTCCGCGACGGCGGCCCTGTTTGTGGCATCGGCGTGTTGCAGAACTTCATCACTGGCACGCAGCGCACCCAGTGCCGCATCGGCTGCGTGCGGATGATCGCCACGGGACCAGGCCGTGCGCTCATATTCATCGATGGCCTGCCGGTACTGGCCGTTTTCATAGAGCAGTTCGGCCAGCTGGAAATTCATGTCCGCCGCGCCTGCCTCTTCCCCGAATGATGTCAGGTATTCCCGGTACCATTGCTCCGCCGCGCGATAATCACCTGCATCCTGTGTCTTACGCGCCTGCTCATGGCTGACATGTGCAAGCTCCTGCAGGCTGGACTGTAACACCTGCAGCACATCTGGAAAGTCCCGTGGAGAATGCACCGTCCAGAAATCACTGCCTATGCCGTAGTCACGCACAAACCCCGTTTCAGTTTCAACGATACGCTGCTGGAAACCTGCCTGCCGATAGAGGCTGATCGCCCGCGCAATCAGGTGCGGCGCCTTCGGGCCAAGGGGGTCACGTTGTGCCAGCACCTGCCAGGTCCTGGCCGCCCCGTTCACCTGGTCCTGCTCGACATATAATTCAGCGAGATCGAGATAGATGTGGTCTTCGTAACTGCGACTGCCGTAGCGACTGAAAAACGCTGCTATCGAATCCACGCCTTCCAGCTGTGAGAAACTCATGCTGATGACGCGGAACACATCGGTTGCCTGTTCCTGGTCGGCCGGGGACAGCCGGGCCAGTTGTGCATCGAGGGCCGCATCGGGCAGTATCTTCCGGTCAAGGAATGCACACAGCACCGACAACGCGTCCGCGTAACGCTCCTGCTTGAACAAACTCCAGCCAAGCTTGTAGAGTGCCTGCTCATAGGCCGGCACAGACGCACCCATGTCAACCACCGCCCGGTAGGATTGCCCCGCTTCAAGGTAGGCGCCTTTCCCAAACAATAATTCACCGCGCCGGAAGCGGGTATCGGCATAAAGCCGCGTGTTGGTATCCGGTTTCTGTGCAAACAGACGATCGATAACCGTCAGGGCCTGCTGCGATTTGCCGCTCTCCCCGTAGGCTCTTGACAGTTGATACAGCAGGTCGGTCGTGTCTGGTCCGTCCGGGTATTTGTTCAGCAGGTACTCATAGCGGCTGATTGCTTCACCGTAATATTGCCGGGCCGCCGCTTCCAGCTGCGCAGGATCATCCCGGGTCGTGATCGCGGCCAGCTGCATGTCTGCCGCCTGTTCAACCAGCAGGTCGGCGAGCCGGCGGGAGATCCTGTCATGCTCAGGGCCGTCCGGGTAGCGTGCAAGATAATCATGATAGGCAGTGATCGCCTTCTCCCGACCTATCCTTGCCGGCTGACCGGGTGTTGCATGGTCCGGCGTCGTTGCAGCAGGCATACTGTCTGGAGTAATCAGTTCGGGCTGGGCGGCACAGGCCGCCAGTAACAGGCAGGTCACCGGCAGCGCCAGTCTTCGGCTGGCTTTAGTGATCACTGGCCTGGTCATAGGTCTTTGCAAGTTCCAGGCTTGCCTGTTCCAGCAGGTCTTCCAGCAAATGCTGGCGGCGATCCAGTTCATTCAGCGCCAGTGCCTGCGTGTAGCTTTCATAGAGGGCAATGGCATTTTCTATGCGTGCGCGCAGCTGGAGGATGCGCGCACGCAGTGCTGCAATGCGCTCCTCCAGTCCGGCAATCTCCGCCGTCGGGTCGAATGACTCGCCCAGTTGTGCCATCCGCCTGGTGGCACTGACGAGCGCAGCCGCCAGCTCACGCAAGGCCTCCCCGACCGGTACTGCGCCGGGATTGAATCCGGTACCGTCCTCCGGGGGTGGAATCAGTTGATTCAGCGGGTACGCATAACGGTCCCCGGGCCGTGAGCGTTTACGCAGGACCATGTCCGGATAGGCATAATCTTCCTCCCCTGCCGGCATGCGAAACTTGCCGGTTTCCGGCAACCACAGGATTTCGGACTCGGGCAGTCCGGTCTCTTCCGGGCCCGGCAGATCGCTTAAGAACTCGGATTCCGGGGGCAGACCGGAGAAGTCGGACTCCGGCAGTCCCGTGAATTCGGGCTCCGGCATGGGTTTGAAATGGTCTGCTGGTAACTCGATCTCCGGCAGCTGCGGGATTTCCGGTGCCGGATAATCTGTTGGCTCCCCTTCCCGGTATTCCCACTGCTGTTGCCATTCCGGATCACCGGCCTGCCTGGCAAATCCCCGCTCCTGTGGGCGTGCCGGGCCGTTAGCGGTTGCTGACCCGGCGGACTCCCCGGCATCAGGCGGCGGAGACAATGCGGCGCCGTGCCGGGCATGTGCATCACCTGCCGGTGCGGTGGCCTTCGCCAGCAAGTCGATGGTGCGCAGACTTTTATCAACATTATGCAACATGGACTGCAATTCACCGTGACCCTGCAACATTTCCTGGAAATTTCTGCTGGCAAGCAGCGGTCCGAAATAGCGTGTCTCCCCGGAACTGGTCTGCCCTGCTGCGTCCTGCCCGGAACCGCTATCGTTTTGCAGCAACAAAGACACCGTATTGCCTTTTTGCACGGATTCCCTGGCATTGTGCAGGTGGTTCAACTCGCTGGTATAGGCCGTCATCGCCTCTTCATAGTCCCGGCTAGCCGTTTGCAGTGCGTCCAGTTCGCGGTGTACGGCAGGGACAACAAGGAGCGTCTCCAGTACCGCCGGGTCGGTGGGTGAACGGCCACGCAGTTCCATCCAGGAAACCAGTGCGGATTCACTGCGCCCCTGCTTGTGCGCGATCCAGCCCAGCGCCAGTAATGCCCGGTTCGAAAACGGGCCTTGTGGCCGAACCGCTTCCAGTTGCTTGCGTGCCTTTTCATAATCCTCCGACCGGGCAAAGGCATAACCCAGTGACAGGTGGGCCTTGTCCCTGAGCGCGAGCAGTTCTTCTCCCTCAGCCGGCATGTCCACCGCCAGTTCAAGCGCAGGGACAGCCTGTAGATGGTCCCTCGCACGTACCAGGGCGATACCACGATTGTAGTGGGCATAGGCTGCCAGCGCGGGTGCCCCCTGCCAGTGCTCCAGCACTTGTGCTGCCTGGCGGTTTTGATCCAGGGCCATCAATACCGTGGCACGCAGCAACTGGTAGTCGCCGACAATGTCTGCAGGCACTTCACCCTGCACATGCTCAAGTGCTTCCGCTGCTGCCTCGTAATAGCCCTTGTGAGAAAGTGTCCTGGCCAGCTCGTACCATGCGCGGTTTCTGACAGCTTCCGGCACGTCCTCGCCAAGCAACGCATGGAAATCAAACCCGGCCCCAACATACAAGCCGTAGGCAAGTTTCATTCTTGCCAGCAACAGCCCGGCGTCGGGGGATGACTGTGGCAGCAGGCCCTGCTCTTCGACCAGCTGCAAGCGGGTAATTGCAGACAGATAGTCTTGCTGATGTGAGTGGAACAGGGCTTCGCCATAGAACAGTTCCTGCAAACGTCCGGCATCCTGATCCACTGCAGCGGCCGGCAAGGTCACGCCGGCTGCCGCGAACAACAGCCACCGCAGAAAACCGCGCATTTTATCAATAGACGGATTTTTCATCAGCGCTACCATTCGCGAATGGTCAGCCCCGGCCCCGACGTGTTCCCCCCCGGGCCCAGCTGCAGTTCCATGTACTTGCGACCGGGTACCTTGGTGATGGTTACACTGCGCTGCTGGTGAAAGGCCCGCCCCCCGGCCTGTTTTCCTGTCACGGATACTTCCAGCATATGTTCGCCGTCACTGAGCCTGCCGGTATATAGCCGGTGTACCCCGCCCTCTTGCAAGGCGGCACTCTCACTGCCGGTATATATATGGTGGATTACAGTATGTCCATCCAGCTGCAGCGATATACTGTCCGGATTGACAGGACTGTTATTCGTGACTGATACCAGTACGACCAGTTGCTGGCCATGCGGATACAGCGACAACTCCTCGAGCAACAGGATTTCCCGGTTGATTTCCAGGACTTCCTCCTTGATGGCCTGTATCTCTCCATCAAGTTCGATAAAACGTTCACGCGTATCACT
>CBEULV010000045.1:0-13261 GCA_965544015.1 uncultured Gammaproteobacteria bacterium
GGTTGATAACTCTGGCGTATCTGCACACCATGCGAGGATTGTGCAAGAAGGGCAGTCGTACTTCATAGAGGATACCAATAGCACCAATGGTACCAACGTCAACGGAGAGCCGGTGAGCCGTAAGCTGCTTGAATATGGCGACCTGATCAGCATCCTCAAATATACACTTAAATTTTCCCCTTTGGACCTGCAGACAGAAATCGGGAAACCGATGAGTCAGCCCACAAGCTATGAAGATAACGCCGGTACGGTTGATATTGATGTCTCTCAGCTTGACCAATTACTCAAGCAACAAAATCCAGTGAATGGAGCCTATCTGCTGATATGCAACAAGGATGGGCAACAACGAAAGCGACCACTGACCAGTCAGACTTTCACGATAGGAAAGGATCCTCAGAGTGACCTTGTAATCAGGGGATGGTTCGTTCCGCAGTCTGTCATGAGAGTCGATCGCAGATTAGATGGTTATTATCTTATTCCCGGGAAACGCGGCCAGATTCAGTTGAATGGGAGTCGAGTGCGCAATGAAGTCAAGCTGAAGGATGGCGACAATCTGTCTGCTCGTCGTTTTGCTTTTCAGTTCGTTGTGGATCATTCAGAGGAACCGGCTAGCGTAAGCTGACTTGGATATACCGGGCTACAAAGTAGAACGCCTTGTCGCCGAAGGCGGCATGGCGTCTGTGTACCTGGCGATCCAGGAATCGCTTGATAGACGCGTTGCGCTCAAAATCCTGAAGAAGTTTGACAAGCCCGAACAATCCGAACGGTTCATGAACGAAGGCCGAATCATTGCCTCGTTGAATCACCATAATATTATTACCATACACGATATTGGTGTCATTGGGGGGCAGCACTATATCTCAATGGAATACCTTGAAGGCGGGGATCTGGAGGCAAAGATACAAGCAGGAATAAGCCCCTCGGCCGCTATCGATCTAATTAAAACCATCGGCGAGTGCCTCGATTTTGTCCACAGTAAAGGTATTGTTCATAGAGATATCAAGCCTGCCAATATTCTGTTCCACAAGGACGGTACCCCGATCTTGACCGATTTTGGCATTGCGAAACAACTGGAACAGGATACCAATTTGACGATGGATGGTACGGCCATGGGCAGCCCCGACTACTTAAGTCCCGAACAGGCCGAGTGCAAACCACTAGATGGACGTACGGATATTTACGGTCTCGGAATTGTCCTCTACGAGATGCTTGTCGGACGTAAACCCTATCGTGGTGGATCGTACATTGAGACGTTGATGGCGCACATCACCAAACCAATTCCGCCATTACCACCCCACCTGGAGCGCTACGAGGCGCTACTTGAGCGAATGCTCGCAAAGAACCCAAAGGACCGCTTCGACTCCGCTGCAGAGATGGTCGCATTTATAGACACAATAGGCCGTTCCAGGCCAATAGAGGCGATGTCCGATAAGGTCGTGGGTCTGGTACGCAGCCTGCGTGACTCGTCAGCGACTGACAACGACCAGACCAAAACGGTTCAACTTCCGAGAGAGGTGCTTGGTGCTGGCCTGATAGCTGTAAAAGCGAAGATAACAGGTAACGGATTCAGGAGCCTCATTGACTACTTTGCTGAAAGAAGAGAAGACTTCAATCGGCACTGGATCATAGTGGGAGCACTGCTGATAGTTATTACAGGTTTCGTTACATTACTGAGTCGGGCACCTGAAGACCTGACAACGAATGGTCCTACAGTTGAAGTCGAGGAATATTTGTCGAAAGCGAGACATGCCATGGAATCGGACAGACTGACAGGGCCGGAGGAGGATAACGCATATTATTACTATCAGGAAATCATCAAGAAGATCCCCGATCATGAGGAAGCGCATCAGGGGCTGACGGAGATCGCAAATCATTACGCTGATATGGCTGAATATTCACTCGGTCGATATAACTATGCCGATGCCAAATTTTATGTGCACGAGGGGTTAAATGTTCAACCTGAGAACCAGAGATTGCTGGACCTTCAGCAAAGAACCTATGCCATAACAGATATTCCGTCACGCGTAATCCAGGGTGTCAAATCCATTTTCAATTAGTCACCTTGCCACATTAAGCAGAGAGTTCACTGTTACTAACAGAGGTACAGTCATGGATTGGCAATTAGGTGTCGCTTCAGATATAGGCGGGCGTGAAGAACAGCAGGACCGCGCTGCCATTATTCCGTCCCCTGGTGGTGATGGACATCTGATCGTGGTCGCGGATGGCATGGGAGGATATCAAGGAGGTGCGCTCGCTGCGCAAGCTGTAATCGACACAGCTACACGAGTCATCGAAGAAGGACGTATAGCAGATCCCTTTTCATTTCTGGAAATGCTTTGTGATCAGGCCCATCAGGCGGTTGCGGACATAGGTGAAGATGACAGCCAGTCACCAGGAAGTACCTGTGTATTGCTGTATCTGTCTGGAAACGAAGCATATTGGGCCCATATTGGCGATAGCCGGCTCTACCACTTCCGAAAAGGTAAGGTCCAGGCCCGCACGCAGGATCATTCAGTGGTCCAGTTGCTTGTGTCCCAGGGGAAAATGGCTGAGTCCGAGATGGCTGACAGCCCACTGCAAAACCAGCTGTATATGAGACTCGGCGGGAATCAGCCGCCCAGCCCTGAATATGGTGCGGCAGAGGTACAGAAAGGAGACTTCTTTATACTATGCAGCGACGGATTCTGGGAATCTGTCGCTCCGGAAGAGGTCGAAACTGCCATGTCGAAAAATGATCTTGACAGCGTTGTAGAACACCTGGTCCGACTGGCGAGCAAGCGCGGAGGTGTACGAGGCGATAATATCACCTTGGCGATAGCTCAGTTGGGGAGAGCACGGCGCAAGTTCCGTCTGTTTTCCTGAAGCAGGAAGTCCAGCTTAACGCCGCATTTCCTTTTCATGCTTGAGGTGTTCCCGCTCTATCTCCTCATAATGCTTTTTGTCATTCCATGCATCGCCGGCACATGGAAATGAAAAACACGTCAGCATGAATATACGACTCGCCAGCGACTCCCAGGGTTAAGGGCAGGCAAGCTTGCTGACAGGTTGATAACCAAACGCAACTGGCTGCCGCTATTTTTCCAGGCTTTTGAAGTGTTTTTTGCAGAGCGCGACGCGGTCCTCGTAAGCCTTGCGTGCGATCCTGATATCTTCGAGGAAGTAGCCAAGTTCATCCATGTGCAGGGCCTGAGGGCCGTCAACCAGTGCCTTGCTGGGGTAGGGATGGAAATCGACCAGCACCATGTTGGCACCGGCAATTACACCCTGCGCAGTCACGTGAAAGACATCGAGTATGCCTTCGCTGGTGGCATCACGCGTCCCGACCGAGTGTGACGGGTCGATGCAGACCGGCATGCGCGTAAGCCGGTGCACCACCGGTACGTGAGCGAAGTCGATGAAATTGCGGTGCGGATCACCCATGTTGGTTTTCATGCCACGCAGCCCGAACACCACGCGCCGGTTGCCTTCACTGGCCAGGTATTCAGCCGCGTTCAGCGATTCTTCCAGTGTGATACCGAAACCGCGCTTGAGCAGGACCGGGAATTCCGGCTCGCGACCGATTACCTTGAGCAACTCGAAGTTCTGGGTATTGCGAGTACCGACCTGCAGCATCACACCGGTCGGATGGCCGGTCTGTTCGAGCGCCTCGTTGATCTCCTGCACATGCGAGTCATGCGTGACTTCCATGGCGACGACCTTGATGTCGTATTTGCCGGCCAGTTCGAACACCCAGGGCAGGCAGCTCTTGCCGTGCCCCTGGAAGGAATAGGGATTGGTGCGCGGCTTGTAGGCACCCATGCGCGTGCACTGCTGGCCGTGCTCCTTGAGTGCCTTCATCATTAATTCGACATGTTCCGGGATATCGACTGCACACAGTCCGGCAAACACGTTGAGATTATCCTGCCCGAAGCGCACGCCCTTGTAATCGAAATAGGTCGGGCGGTTGTCATCATGGTGACGTCCGAGCACACGGTATTCCTCGGAGATGCGTACCACGCGCTCGACACAGGGCAGGCTGGCCATCTCGTCGGTCTGCAGCAGTGCCGTGTCACCAACCAGGTAGATCTCGGTCAGGGTCTGCTGGGTGCCTTTCTCATCATGCACCCGTGACTGGATGTTCTCCAGGTTGGACAGGAACTCGAGCAGTTGCCGGTAGTCCGTGCCATCCTTGTCGGTATCCGGGGCCAGGATCAGGATCATTGTGTGGTTTTCCTGTTGCTATAGATCATAGAAACACTAGCATGAACAATGCCATGCTGCCTAGCGTACAGAGTTCGCAGGTGCTCAGTCACGGAAGCGATTGAGCAGGCCCTGGTAGGCGTCGATACGGCGGTCACGCAGGAACGGCCAGATACGCCTTAGCTGTTCGGTCCGCCCAAGGTCCAGTTCGGCTACCAGTGTTTCCGCCTGGTCGGTAGCGGCCTGTGCCAGCACCTCGCCCTGTGCGCCGATTACGCAACTACTGCCCCAGAACTGAATGCCGCCGGTTTGCCCGGAGAGGTCCGGTTCGTACCCGATACGATTGCAGGCCAGTACCGGCAGGCAGTTGCTGATGGCATGACCACGCTGCACGGTGATCCATGCCTCGCGCTGGCGCGCCTGTTCATCGGCCGTATCGCTGCTCTCCCAGCCAATCGCCGTAGGGTAGAGCAGCAGTTCGGCCCCGGCGAGCGCCATCAGGCGGGCCGCCTCCGGGTACCACTGGTCCCAGCACACCAGCACACCGAGCTTGCCAAGTGAAGTGGCGACCGGCTGGAAGCCGAGGTCGCCGGGCGTGAAATAGAATTTTTCGTGGTAGCCCGGGTCGTCCGGGATATGCATCTTGCGGTAACGGCCGGCCATGCTGCCATCGGAATCAAGCACGACTGCGGTGTTGTGGTAGAGGCCTGCACTGCGTTTTTCAAACACCGAGGCAACGATCACCAGCCGGAGTTCGGCCGCCAGTTCGCCAAGCCGTGTACTGGTCGGGCCGGGAACACGCTCCGCGAGGTCGAAGTTCGCGGTATCCTCGGTCTGGCAGAAGTAGCTGTTGCGATGCAGCTCCTGTAACAGCACCAGCTGCGCACCCTGTGCTGCGGCCTGTTCGATACCGGCAATGCTGGCTGCAAGATTGGCCTCAGGATCATGGGTGCAGGCATGCTGCACCAGGCCAACCTTTATCTTTTTTTCGCTCATCTCAGTCACTCGCTGCTGGCAGCACACCCGCGGGCAGCTGCATTGTAGCGCAATGCAGGCTGCCGTATTGCCGGATCAGCGGCAGGCAGTTGATCGGGACAATATCGCGTTCCGGGAAACAGGCGGCCAGTGCCTGTTGTGCAATGCGGTCGGCCGGATCGTCGTAGAACGGCAACAGTACGGCATCATTGATGACCAGGAAATTTGCATAACTGGCTGGCAGCCGCTGTCCCTGTTCATCGTGAACCGGCTGCGGGATCGGCAACGGCACCAGCCGGTACGGCTCTCCGTTTAGAGTCCGGAAATTTCGCAACTCCTGTTCCATTTCGGCCAGTGACGGGTAATGCGCATCATCCGGGTCGGGACATTGCGCATAGGCAATGGTGTCGGGACTGCAGAACCTTGCCAGCATATCGACGTGTGCATCGGTGTCGTCGCCGGCCAGTGCGCCATGCTCCAGCCAGAGCACGCGCTCAATCCCCAGGTGCCGGTGAAACCAGTCCTCCAGTCCGGCCTTGCCCAACCCAGGGTTGCGCGTCAGCGCCAGCAGGCACTGCGTCGTGGTCAGCAGCGTTCCACATCCGTCGACATCGATACTGCCGCCTTCCAGTACCAGACCGTAACGCTGGTAGTCCAGTTCACCGAACACGCCGGCCCGGTACAGGTTGCCGGTAATCCTGTCATCCAGTGCAGCGGCATACTTTCTGCCCCAGGCGTTGAAGGTGTAATCCTGCAGGATCGTCTTGTCGTCGAGGCACACCGCAAGCGGGCCATAATCGCGCACCCAGGTGTCATTGGAAGGCACACAGGCAAAGCGGATATTACGGGTCGATATAGCTGCACTGGCCAGACGGTCGATGACCTGCTGACGGTGTAACGCGTCATGGCAAATCACCAGCAGTTGTTCGTGGGCGGTTACCGCGCGCGCGATTTCCAGGTAGACCCGCTCAACGCTGTCCAGCTGGTCTTTCCAGTCGCTTTGTTTGTGAGGCCAGGTCAGCATCACCCCGGACTGGGGCGCGAATTCAGGGATCAACACGGGAAGGAAATCCATAGCCGGTCGTAATGACCGGCTATGATACAGCAGAATGTCGGGGGCTAGTTGCCTGCCTCGCGGTGAGCGACGGAATGAACCACCCGGTCATGCTCGAAGAACACGGAGAAGCCATCGTAGTCCCAGCGCGTGATGGGTGGCTGTGACGGGCCACCCGAGACAGAGACACTGGGGTGCTCGGTCAGCGGATTGCCAAACTGCTGGCGCACCTGCGGCATGTTCACGCCGCTGGCAGGGGTCGAGATCGAAGCCGACGCCGGCAGACTGTCGACCAGCAGCACATCCGCGCTTGCCGGCAGGGCGATCGGCAGGGCCAGCACCAGGCCAAGCAGGGTTAAGCGGATACGGTCCATAGCTATCTCCTTGATATACCTGATAATATACAAAACGCTATCTGTCAATTGCACTATAGCATTCACGATTAAAATACAGAAGCAGACGTCTATATAATGTGACGGAAGTCACCAGATTGCCTTCCATTATGCAGATTATCGGCAGGACAGTCCGGATTCTGTAAACCTCACCGGAGCTACCTGCATTTCCCAGATTCCCGCACACCGATTCGCCGTCGCTCCCATGCTCGACTGGACCGACCGGCACTGCCGCTACCTGCTGCGCCTGATCAGTCGGCATGCGCTGTTGTATACCGAGATGGTCACGACCGGCGCTATCCTGCATGGACGGTACACCCGGCACCTGCATCATGATGCAACCGAGCATCCGCTGGCCCTGCAACTCGGCGGCAGTGATCCTGCAGAGTTGGCCGAGTGCGCACGCATCGGCGCCGGTTTCGGTTATGACGAAATCAACCTGAACATCGGCTGCCCCAGCGACCGGGTTCAATCCGGACGTTTCGGTGCCTGCCTGATGGCCGAGCCGGCACTGGTCGCCGAATGTGTTGCAGCAATGGGAGACGCCGTTAGTGTTCCGGTTACCGTCAAGACACGTATCGGTATCGATGACATGGATTCCTATGCGGCACTGGCGAACTTCATCGGAACGGTCGCGGCAGCCGGATGCAACACCTTCATCATCCATGCACGCAAGGCCTACCTGAAGGGACTCAGCCCGAAAGAAAACCGCACTGTCCCGCCGCTGAAATACGAGTACGCCTGGCAGCTGAAGGCAGACTTTCCGCAGCTGACGATTGTCGTCAACGGTGGCATCACTGACCTGGATGCGGCACAGCAGCAATTAGAACATGTGGACGGGGTCATGCTCGGGCGCGCCGCCTACCATGACCCGTATCTGCTCGCGGATGTCGACCGACGTTTCTTTGCCGACCCGCATCCGGTACTCTCGCGCAAACAGGTGGTCGAGGCCATGCTGCCCTATATCGAAAGGGAACTGTCTGACGGAACATCACTCAAACAGATCACGCGTCACATGCTTGGGCTGTTCCAGGGTATGCCGGGCGCACGCCACTGGCGTCGCCACCTGAGTCAATATGCAGTCCAGCCAGGGGCCGGTATTGATGTCGTCCGGCAGGCGCTGGAAATCATCCAGGACTTTGATGGCAATATGCCACTCACAGGAGATCACCGGAAGCAGCATGGATAATTATTTTACCCTACATGAATCGGCTATTCGCCCGGGTATGTTGTTCGGGGTATTTGTCGGCACGGTCAGCGATTACGCCATCGCACGACGACGTTGGGAGAAACCGCAATGACTGGCAATCAACGGCGCCTGCTGGTGCTGGCGCTGCTTGGTAGCGGCATCGCGATGGCTTATTACTGGCGTGACCTGCTTTCCATCGAGGTACTGATTGAATGGGTCGGACAACTGGGCTGGATCGCACCACTGGTTTTCATTGCCTGCTACGCCATTGCAGCGGTGTTCTTTCTGCCAGGCTGGCTGTTCACGCTGGCCGGTGGCGTACTGTTCGGCCCGGTATTCGGCACCCTGTACAACCTGACCGGTGCCACAATTGGCGCCACGCTGGCGTTTGTCACGGCACGTTACGTAGCACATGACTGGGCCGCTCAACGCACCGGCAAGCGACTGCGGCAACTGGTCGAGGGTGTGGAGAAGGAAGGCTGGCGCTTTGTTGCCTTCGTGCGTCTGGTTCCCATTTTTCCGTACAACCTGCTGAACTACGCGCTGGGTCTGACCGGTATCCGCCTGTCGCACTACATCATTGCCTCGTTCATCTTCATGGCACCCGGCGGGGCCGCCTACACCTACCTCGGCTATGCAGGACGAGAGCTTGCCGGTGGCGGCGAGGATGTGATCAAAAAGGCGTTACTGGCGATCGCGGTGGTTGCCACCATTGCCTTTCTCTCACGTATCATTCTGCGCCTGCGGCGCAACCGCGTGAACGGGTAGGACAGGGACAATGCGAAAACAGGATCTGGCAATTATCGGTGGCGGCCCCGGCGGGCTGGTCGTGGCAAGTGTGGCCGCGCAGCTTGGTCTCAGGGTCAGCCTGATCGAAAAAACCGACCGGCTCGGCGGTGACTGTCTGCATACCGGATGCGTGCCAAGCAAAACCCTGTTGCACATGGCGAACGTCGCACAGACTGCCCGCGAGGGTGTGCGGGACGGCCTGTTGTCGTCGATGCCGGAAATCGATTTCGGCAAGGCCATCGAGCGGGTCAGCCAGGTCATCGAGACCATACAGCATCACGATGACCCGGAACGCTTCCGTGCGTATGGCTGCGATGTGCGGTTTGGCAAGGCGGCCTTTGTCAGTCCGCGCGAGCTTGCCGTCGAGGGCGACATCATCCGTGCGCGGCGTTTTGTCATTGCCACCGGCTCGACGCCGGCCATCCCGCCGATCCCGGGTCTGGAAGAGGCGGGCTATGACACCAATGAAACCATTTTTCAGCGCCGCCAGTTGCCGGAGCGCCTCGCGGTGCTGGGCGGTGGCCCGATCGGAGTGGAACTGGCACAGGCCTTTGCCCGTCTCGGCAGCCGTGTCACCCTCATCGAAATGGCCGACCGCCTGCTGACCATGAATGACCCGGCCGTGTCCGAAGAACTGCAACGCTGCCTGGCAGCCGAGGGAATCGAAATACTGACTGGTGTCAGCGCACAGTCCGTACGACGCGACGGCGACAGTCGCCAGCTGCAGTTAGACAATGGGAAAACGGTCGAGTGTGAGCGCATCCTGGTGGCAACCGGACGACGGCCGGTAGTGCATGGTCTGGGGCTGGAGGAGGCCGGCGTAACCTTCAGCGGCCGGGGCATTGACGTGGACCGCAGGCTGCGCACCTCGCAACGACATATCTATGCCGTCGGTGATGTGTGTGGCCCGCTGGCGTTCACCCACATGGCGGAATACCAGGCCGGTATCGCACTGGCCAACATCGTGTTCCGCATCCCAAGGAAAACTGATTACCGCGTGGTCCCGCGTGTGGTGTTCACCGACCCTGAAGTCGCCACGGTCGGCCTGAACAGGGCGGAAGCGGAGGCGCAGGGAATCCGGTATGATGTGGCCGAATTTCCCATGGCCGATATTGACCGGGCAATTACCGATCATCGCACCAGTGGATTCGCGCGTATCCTGATCAGCAAGGGACGCATCATCGGGGCCAGCATTATTGCGCCGCATGCCGGTGAACTGATCCATGAACTTGCACTGGCCATGCGTGTCAATGCAAAGGTGAAAGAGATTACCGAACTGGTGCATGCCTACCCGACCTATGCACAGGTCAACCGGCGCACCATCAACAGCCGCTATGCCCACCTGTTGCAATCACGCAAGGCACGCGTACTGGTATGGCTGCTTAACCGCTTGCTGCCCTGACGCGAAACAACACAAGATACAGACAACATGCATGCAACCCTGCCATTACTGACCCGGTCCGGATTTCCAGCGCTGCGCCGCGGCAAGCTGGAAACGCTGCAGGTCAACCTGGGTTATCTTTGCAACCAGTCCTGCCTGCACTGTCACGTCAATGCCGGGCCAAAACGCATAGAAGTGATGGATGCGGATACCGTGGATGTGATCATTGCCTTCCTGGACGCGGAACAGATCAACACGCTCGACCTGACCGGCGGCGCCCCGGAACTCAACCCGCATTTTCGCAGGCTGGTGCGCTCGGCACGCGAGCGGGGTATCGAGGTCATCGACCGTTGCAACCTGACCGTGCTGCTCGAGCCGGGACAAACCGGCACGGTGGCATTCCTGGCCAACAATCTGGTCAAGGTAGTTGCCTCATTGCCTTGTTATATAAAAGATAATGTTGACCGCCAGCGCGGTGATGGCACGTTTGAGACCAGCCTGGCGGCATTGCGACTGCTGAACGAGGCGGGCTATGGCAAGCCGGACAGCGGCCTGACCCTCGATCTCGTCTACAACCCGCAGGGCGCGGCGCTGCCACCACCGCAGCAGGCCCTGGAGGCTGATTACAAACAGCATCTTGCCAGCGAATTCGGAGTAGTCTTCAACAAGCTGCTGACCCTCGCCAACATGCCGATCAAGCGCTTTGGCAGCACCCTGGTAAGCCGTGGAGAATTCAATAGCTACCTGCAGTTACTGAAGAGCTCGCACCAGGACAGCAACCTCCGGTCCGTCATGTGCAGTTCACTGATCAGTATCGACTGGCAGGGATATGTCTACGATTGCGATTTCAACCAGATGCTCGATATGCCCCTGCAATACAATGGCAGCAAGCGCCTGCATATTTCCGCACTGCAGGGCCGCGACCTGGAAGGCTGCAATATACAGGTGGCTGATCATTGCTACGGCTGTACCGCAGGACAGGGTTCGGGTTGCGGTGGTGCGCTGGATCAGTAAACGAAACAACGGAGTAGAGAATCATGAATATCGAAAGCAGCGTACTGGAGCGCTACTCACAGGGCGCACAGGAACGCGAGGAAGCCCTGTGCTGCCCGGTTGACTATGACCGTGGACTGCTGGCCATGTTGCCACAGGAAATCATCGAGCGTGACTACGGTTGCGGCGACCCGTCCCGTTATGTCCGGGAAGGCGACGTGGTACTCGACCTGGGCTCCGGCGGCGGCAAGATCTGCTACATGGCGGCACAGCTGGTCGGCCAGCACGGACAGGTGATCGGCGTCGACATGAATGACGACATGCTGGACCTGGCACGCCGTCACCAGGCGGACATGGCAGCGCAGCTGGGTGGCGACCGCGTCACCTTCCACAAGGGAAATATCCAGGACCTGGCGCTGGATATCGATGCGCTGGCGCAATACCTTGCGGAACACCCGGCAAGCAGTCATGCCGATTACGTGGCACTGAAACAATGGGAGCACCGGCAGCGCAGCGATCAGCCGATGATTGCAGATGCCTCGGTTGACCTGGTCATTTCCAATTGCGTACTCAACCTGGTAGCCGATCACGAGAAGCAGCAGTTGGTACAGGAGATCTTCCGCGTGCTGAAGCCCGGCGGACGGATTGCCATTTCGGACATTGTCAGTGACCGCCCGGTCAATGCGGAAATGAAGCAGGACAAGGAACTGTGGAGTGGTTGTATCTCCGGCGCCTTCCAGGAGCGGGAATTTCTGGAGGCCTTTGCCGCGGCCGGATTCGATGCCGTATGCTACGACAAATGGGACGCACAGCCATGGCGCGTGATCAATGACATCGAGTTCCGCTCCGTCACGCTGACCGCTGTCCGACCGGAGCACGGAAAGGAAACAGCGAACAGGAAATCACTGATGTACCGCGGGCCATTCGCCGCCGTCATCGACGAGACAGGCGATACCTGGCAGCGCGGACAGCGGGTGTCCGTCTCCGCCAGCACGCACAAACGGCTGACACAGCCAGGCTATGGCAACGCATTTATTAACCTGTCGGCGGACGGCAACGAGGCGTGCTGCGCTCCCTCGACCGGCACCACACAGGACTGTTGCACACCGGAACCGGTCAATGGTGGCGGCTGCTGCTGATCACCGACGCCTGTCGATCATCCTTCCGGTCCTCAATGAGGCCGACGCAATCACCGCAACACTGGAATCGTTGCAGCCACTGCGCCGGAACGGGCACGAGGTGGTCGTGGTTGATGGCGGCAGTCACGATGCCACCGTGGAACTGGCCGGCGCGCTGGCGGACCAGGTCATCCGCAGCGGGCGGGGGCGCGCAACACAACTGCAGGCCGGCGCGGGCGCCGCGCATGGCAGCATCCTGTGGTTCCTGCACGCCGATACAATACCGCCTGCGCATGCAGACCGCCTGATACAGGATGCCTTGCACGGGGAATCCGTCTGCTGGGGACGCTTCAATGTGCAATTTCACGATCCAGGCCGGCTGCTGCGTCTCGTCGCCTGGTCCATGAATACCCGCTCACGCCTGACCGGTATCGCGACCGGCGACCAGGGCATGTTTGTAAAACGCAGCTGCTTTGAGCAGGCGGGCGGATTTCCTGCTATCCCGCTGATGGAAGACATCGCGCTTAGCCGGGCGTTGAAAAAATGCTCGCCACCGGCCTGCCTGCATCACTGCCTGCGCACATCAGCACGGCGCTGGCTCGAACATGGCATAGTGCGCACCATCCTGCTGATGTGGGGCCTGCGGCTGGGTTACTTCCTTGGCATCAGTCCACAACGACTGGCCGGCTACTACGCCGCACACCGTCCATGAAATACCCGCAGGCAAAACTGCTGATCTTCAGCAAGGCGCCCGAGCCCGGCCGGGTCAAGACGCGCCTGATACCCACGCTCGGCGCCACGGGGGCGGCGCGTCTTTACAGCGGGCTGCTGGACGCCTGCCTTGATATGAGCGTCAGTGCGCAGCTCTGCCCGGTAGCACTGTGCTGCAGTCCATCAACTGCGCACGCACATTTCCGGCAGCTGCATGAGCGTTACCGGGTTGAACTGAGACAGCAGGCAAGCGGTGACCTCGGGCAGCGCATGTCGCAGGCCTTGCAGACTGCACTGCAGCACAGCAGCCCGGTGTTGCTGGTCGGCGCCGATTGCCCGTCACTGTGTGCAAGCGATCTCGAAGCCGCCCTCGAACAACTGGGTTCGGGAGTCGATGTGGTGCTGGGCCCGGCACGTGATGGCGGCTATTACCTGATCGGCATGCACACGCACCATCCCGGGCTGTTTGAAAATATTCCC
>CBEULV010000046.1:0-13096 GCA_965544015.1 uncultured Gammaproteobacteria bacterium
GGGCCGTACTTGTCCCAGCGCCCGGATTCCTTCCAGAGCTCGGCGGGCTGTATTGCGGGCATCAGCAGCTCAAATGCGCCGGCGCGATCCATTTCCTCGCGCACAATGGCCTCGACCTTGCGCAGTACACGTAGTCCAAGTGGCAGCCAGCTGTACACGCCGGCGGCCTGCTTGCGCAGCATGCCTGCACGCATCATCAACTGGTGACTGATGACCTCTGCATCTGCCGGGTTTTCTTTCAGGGTGGATAACGGGAAGCGGGAAAGTCGCATGGGAATCATCGGGTTTTGTTTGACAGGCTGCTGATTGTAGCGGCCTCGCAAGCAAAGTACAGGTTGTTCAGGGCCTGCCGTCGATTCCGGGCGGTACCGGCAGCACATTCACATCATCACGGTAGTTGAGTTGTTCGTACTTGATCCCGTTCGCTGGTGGGGTGTCCGTGATCTGCCACTCGCCTTTCTCGTTGCGCCATTTGTACAGGCGGTCTGTTTTGTGGGTGAAGTCGGGCAGTGGCAGCTGCTCTCTGAGCTGCCTGCCGGTCTCGGGGCTGAAATAAAGATAGAGCGCCGCAGCAAGCGCCATTATCAGCAGCAGCCAGGGCAGGCGCATCAGAACGTGCCGTTGTTCCAGCCCCACATCTTGCGCGGTGCATCACTGAATTCGATATAAACCCGTTCCGGGTCTATACCGGCTGCATCGACAAGCAGCTGGCACAATGCACGCGAGGTGTCGGCCGTGATCGATTCCGGCAATCCGATACTCTTCAGTTCCAGGTAGGCCAGCGGCGCATCGTTTCCGGCAAACTGCATGGCAGCATTGTGCTCTACCGAGACCATTACATAACGTTCCGGCTTACCCAGTTGTTCTGCGACCAGCGTGGATGCGCGGGCGGCCACCTCGCTGGCCTGCTCCCCGGTAAGCACGGTGTTGGTCTGGATCCTGAGAAAGGGCATGTCAGTCCTTGCAGAATTCCTTGACCTGGCCGCGTGCTTCCTCGATGCGCAGTTTGCGGTCTTCCTCGCTCAGGCGTAGCACTTCGCCATCACCGGTACGATAACGGATTTGTCCGCTGCGATTGAGCTGCTCCAGGTTGTTGCGCGCGGTGATGCAGTTTTGCCTCGAGATTCGCGCGATTTCCGCCTGTTGCTCCGCATCGGCGCTGGCCTCTGACTTTTGCTGTTTTTGTTCTTCACTGGCCTTGATGCGCTCCTGCAGATTGGTGCCGGCCTCGGCCGAATCGCGCGCCGGGATCGCCTCGATACGGATGGATTCGACCCCCTTTGGGGGTGGGGTCTGTGTGTAGTGGACCTCGTTGTTGCTATCGACCCACTTGTAGATCTCGGCCTGGACCGGTGTCGTGGCCAGCAGCAGGCTGCCTGCCAGGGTGAGAGGAAACATCAACTTACGTACTGCACAGGAGAGTTTTTTGATCATCATCGCATGGCTTCCATAACAGAAATCTATACCGATAGTAGGGTTCTTTTATAGCCAGAACAAGTCACCCGTTCACACATTTCACGCATTTGCGGGTCTTCGCCCAATGGGTCGGCAGTCAGGGCGAATCTCTTGACCTTTACCTTGAATATCAGTACTTTTCAATGTTTCACGAATGCGACTGGATCGCCCGTTACACGGGCTTTTTTTTTCGCGCTCATGAATTGCGAACAGCTGTCGGGAGAGTAGCAGGTGGAATTGACCGGTGCCGAAATATTTGTGCGCTCGCTCCATGACGAGGGTGTCGATCTTGTGTTCGGCTATCCCGGCGGCGCCGTGCTGCACATCTACGATGCGCTGTATACGCAGGACAAGGTCAAACATATCCTGGTGCGCCATGAGCAGGCCGCTACCCATGCCGCCGACGGTTATGCCCGCTCGACCGGCAAGCCGGGTGTGGTATTGGTCACTTCGGGGCCGGGGGCCACCAATGCGGTAACCGGTATTGCCACGGCCTACATGGACTCCATCCCGATGGTGGTGTTCACCGGCCAGGTGCCCACCCATCTGATCGGGAATGATGCCTTCCAGGAGGCAGACAATATCGGTATCACGCGCCCGTGCGTGAAGCACAACTTCCTGGTGAAAGACGTTGCCGACCTGGCCGAGACCATCAAGAAGGCCTTTTACGTTGCCACTACGGGAAGGCCCGGGCCGGTGGTGGTGGATATCCCCAAGGACGTCACTGCACAGAAGACCGAATACAGCTACCCGGACAAGGTGAGCATGCGCTCCTATAACCCGGTGCATGTGGGCCACCCCGGCCAGATCAAGCGTGCTGTCAGGATGATGCTGGAGGCAAAGCGTCCCATGCTCTACACCGGGGGGGGTGTGATCCTGGGCAACGCATCAGAATCACTGACCGCAATCACCCGTGCGCTGAATTATCCGATCACCAACACGCTGATGGGACTGGGCAGTTACCCGGCCACCGATCCGTTGTTTGTTGGCATGCTGGGCATGCACGGTACCTATGAGGCCAATATGGCCATGCATCACTGCGATGTGCTGATCGCGATTGGTGCACGTTTCGATGATCGTGTTACCGGCAACATAGAGAAATTCTGCCCCGGTGCCAGCATCATTCACATCGATATCGACCCGGCCAGTATTTCGAAGAACGTCAAGGTGGATATTCCCATCGTGGGCTGCGTCGACAACGTGCTCAAGGCCATGCTTGCGGAACTGGGTAACAGCAAGCAGGAACCGGACGCGGCCGCGATCAACGACTGGTGGCAGCAGATCAACGAGTGGCGCTCGCGCGAGTGCCTGAAATATGACCGCGACAGCGAGCTGATCAAGCCGCAGTACGTGGTCGAAACGCTGTACAAGGTGACCCATGGTGATGCCTTTATTACCTCGGATGTCGGCCAGCACCAGATGTGGGCAGCGCAGTATTACCCGTTCGACAAGCCGCGGCGCTGGATCAATTCGGGTGGCCTCGGCACCATGGGCTTCGGTCTGCCGGCAGCCATGGGCGTGCAGCTTGCCTGGCCGGATGACACGGTCGCCTGCATTACCGGTGAGGGCAGTATCCAGATGTGTATCCAGGAACTGTCCACCTGTCGGCAATACGCATTGCCGATCAAGGTCATCAACCTGAACAACGGCTGCCTTGGCATGGTGCGGCAGTGGCAGGAGTTTTTCTACCAGAAGCGCTATGCCATGTCCTACATGGAGTCGCTGCCGGATTTCGTCAAGCTTGCCGAGAGTTACGGGCATGTCGGCATGCAGATTACCAGGCCGGCTGATGTCGAGGGTGCGCTGATCGAGGCCATGCAGATGAAGGACCGGCTGGTGTTTATGGATTTCCTGACTGACAGGGAAGAAAACGTTTATCCTATGATTCCGGCCGGTGGTGGACAGAATGAAATGATCCTGATCTGATATGCGCCATATAATCTCAATTCTGATGGAAAACGAGGCCGGCGCGCTGTCGCGCGTGGCCGGACTGTTCTCGGCGCGCGGCTATAATATAGAGTCATTGACGGTTGCGCCGACCGAGGATCCGTCATTGTCACGCATGACGCTGGTGACCCGTGGTACCGACGAAGTCATCGAGCAGATCACCAAGCAGCTCAACAAGCTGATTGATGTCGTGAAGCTGATGGACATGACCGAGGGCCCGCACATCGAGCGTGAGATGATGCTGATCAAGGTGAGGGCGCAGGGGGAGAAGCGCAACGAACTGAAGCGGGTGTCCGATATCTTTCACGGCCGTATTATCGACGTGACCGACGAGACCTATACCATCGAGATGACCGGCGCCGGTGACAAGATGGATGCCTTTGTGCAGACGCTGGACGCCGGGCTCATTATTGAAGTGGTGCGCTCCGGTGTGTCCGGCATCGGACGCGGTGACCGGTCACTGAAACTCTGAATACCAGGCAAACAGCATTCAATTAATCCTGGTGCCATCTGGTGGCACTAATGACAGGCAACAAGACAGGTAATAACCATGAATATCTATTACGACAAAGACGCAGACCTTTCCATCATCCGTGGTTTGAAGGTAACCATTATCGGTTACGGCTCCCAGGGCCATGCCCATGCCAACAACCTGAAGGAATCAGGCGTCGATGTGACCGTTGGCCTGCGTCCGGGGTCGATATCAGAGGCCAAGGCGAAGAAATCCGGCCTTGTCGTCAAACCGATTGACGAGGCCGTTAAAGGTGCGGACGTGGTCATGGTGCTGGCACCGGATGAGCACCAGGCGCGCCTGTATAGAGACAGTATCGCGCCGAATATCAAGCAGGGTGCGGCGCTGGCATTTGCCCACGGATTCAATATCCACTACGAGCAGATCGAGCCGCGTGCCGATCTCGACGTAATCATGATCGCACCCAAGGGGCCGGGGCACCTGGTGCGTTCCACTTACCAGCAGGGCGCCGGAGTACCGAGCCTGATTGCTGTTGCTCAGGATGCCAGCGGCCGTTCCAGGGACATCGCGCTGTCGTATGCCTCCGCCAATGGCGGCGGTCGTGCCGGCATTATCGAGACCAGTTTCCGTGAAGAGACCGAGACCGATCTGTTCGGTGAGCAGGCGGTGCTGTGCGGCGGCGCGACCGCGTTGGTGCAGGCCGGCTTTGAAACACTGACCGAGGCGGGTTATGCGCCGGAAATGGCCTATTTCGAGTGCCTGCACGAGCTCAAGTTGATCGTTGACCTCATGTATGAGGGGGGTATCGCAAATATGCGCTACTCGATTTCCAACACTGCGGAGTATGGTGATTTGACCCGCGGCCCGCGTGTGGTCACCGACGAAACCAAACGCGAGATGCGCCGTATTCTTGATGAGATCCAGAATGGTGAATTCGCCCGCGAGTTTATCCTGGAAAACCAGGCCGGTGCCGCAACGCTCAAGGCCAAGCGCCGGTTGGGTAGAGAGCATCCGATCGAGATTGTCGGTGCCAAGTTGCGCGGTATGATGTCCTGGATTAACGAGGGCAAGATCGTTGACAAGAGCGTTAACTGATTAGCGGCCAGGTCGCACTCGAAAGTCCTGGTCAGTCAGGTTTCCGGATGTGAGCAGTCATCTCCTGATTGCCCGTCAGGGTCTGGTGCCGCTGCTGCTGGTAACGCTGGCGGCGATCCTGGTGCTGCACTTCATCGGCTTTGTGGAGTCGCTGTTATTCTGGGGGCTTGCGCTGCTGGTGCTGGTGATTTTCCGGGATCCGGAGCGCCAGATTTTATCCCTGCCACTGAGTGTGCTGAGTCCGGCCGACGGCCGGGTCATGGCAGTTGAGCAGACACAGGATCCCTACCTGCAACGACCAAGTGTGCGTATCACTATCGACATGCACCCCTATGGCGTGTTTACCACGCGCAGTCCGGTTGAGGGTAAGGTGCTGGAGCCGCCGAAGGCACCTGTTGGTGCGAAAAATCCCCATGGTGTCTGGCTGCAAACGGACGAGGGTGATGATATCGTGCTTGTTATGAACAGGGGGCGTTTGCACAACAAGCCGCAATGTTACGTACGCTTTGGTGATCGTATAGGGCAGGGCAAACGTTGCGGATTCGTGTATCTTGGTGGACGCATCGATGTCTTTCTTCCCGGCGACAGCCTGCCGGTCGTGACCCCGGGCAGTACTGTTCACGCTGGTGCTGATGCTATTGCGAGTCTGAAGCATGCCTGACATAAACCGTCGCCATGACGATACCGGCAGTGTCGAATCCGTGCACAGGAAGCGGCGCGGCATTTACCTGTTGCCCAACATGATTACCACGGCTGGCCTGTTTGCCGGTTTCTATTCCATTGTCGCAGCCATGAACGGACGCTTTGAGCCGGCGGCCGTTGCTATCTTTGTCGCCATGATTATGGACGGTATCGACGGGCGGGTGGCGCGGCTCACGAATACCCAGAGCGAATTCGGGGTGCAGTACGACAGCCTGTCAGACATGGTCTGTTTCGGGCTGGCGCCGGCACTGGTTATGTATGAATGGGCCCTGAAGTCCATGGTCAGCGTGGGCTGGGCCAAGCTCGGCTGGCTGGCGGCCTTCATTTATACAGCCAGCGCAGCCTTGCGGCTGGCGCGCTTCAATGCCCAGGTTGCCACGGCCGAGAAGAGCCATTTCCGGGGCTTGCCGAGCCCGTCGGCCGCCGGTGTGCTGGCTGGTCTGGTGTGGGCGGCCACCGATCTTGGGATACCCGGTGAGGACCTGGTCTATCTGGTATTTGTTTTAACCATTGTTACCGGCATGCTGATGGTCAGCAATATCCGCTATTTCAGCTTCAAGGAATTCAACGTAAAGAACCGCGTTTCGCTGGTGGCGCTGCTGGCAGTGGTACTGGTGTATGCCTTTGCCTCGATCGACCCGCCAAAGGTATTGTTCACCGGTTTTATGATCTACGCCATTTCGGGAATTGTTTACACCCTCGTGGGGATACGCAAGCGACGCAGGGCACGCAAGTACGGTGAATAACCGCACTCCGCTTAAAGCGGGGCTTGCAATGGCCGATGAATCGCCTGTAGTCTTGAGCCTATGAGTAAAGCGATCTACAGCATCAAGGTCCTGTCAGCTGCCCACAACCGGGTGGTCGGCCTGCTGCTGCCCCTCCTGCGACTGCTGCCCCAGGGCAGATAATTCCCTGCCTGGCGAGGCCAAACGTACCCAAATAAAGATCCACAGCCAGCCGCCTGAAGGCAGATTTTGATATGCTGGCACAAACCAGTCGGGCCTGCCATGTGACAGGCCCTGTGGGAGCAGGATGATGAGTAACCAGGACAAATTAATCATATTCGATACAACCTTGCGCGATGGCGAGCAAAGCCCGGGCGCATCCATGAACAGGGATGAGAAGGTGCGTATCGCCAAGGCGCTGGAGCGCATGCGGGTGGACGTTATCGAGGCCGGTTTTCCGATTGCCAGCCCGGGCGATTTCGAGGCTGTGCAAGCAGTGGCGCGTGCCGTGCAGGACAGTACAGTATGTGCCTTGGCGCGTGCGCTCGACAAGGACATTGACCAGGCCGGGGAGGCATTGAAACCTGCCGCTTCGGCGCGTATCCATACGTTCATTGCGACCTCGCCGATTCATATGCAGATGAAGTTGCGCATGCAGCCGGAGCAGGTCATCGAGCAGGCAGTACATGCAGTAAAGCGTGCACGCGGTTTTACCGACAATGTCGAATTTTCCCCGGAAGATGCGGGACGTTCCGAAACGGATTTCCTGTGTCGTGTGATAGAGGCGGTAATCGAGGCCGGTGCCAGCACTATCAATATCCCTGACACGGTGGGCTACAACTTGCCACACCAGTTTGGCGAATTGATCCGCACCCTGATCGAACGCGTTCCCAATTCCGACAAGGCGGTATTCTCGGTGCATTGCCACAATGACCTCGGGCTGGCGGTCGGTAATTCGCTGTCTGCCGTCCTGAACGGTGCACGGCAGGTCGAATGTACCATCAACGGACTGGGTGAGCGTGCCGGTAACGCCTCGCTGGAGGAGGTGGTAATGGCCGTGCGAACACGTCAGGACCTGTTTCCTTGCAATACCGGGCTGGATGCCACGCAGATCATGACCTGCTCGCGGCTGGTGTCCAACATAACCGGCTTTGCAGTGCAGCCGAACAAGGCCATCGTTGGCGCCAATGCCTTTGCGCATGAATCCGGTATTCACCAGGACGGCGTGCTCAAGAGCAGGGAGACCTATGAAATTATGCGTGCCCAGGACGTTGGCTGGGCAGCCAACCGTATCGTGCTTGGCAAACACTCCGGGCGTAATGCGTTTCGCACCCGCCTGCATGAACTGGGTATCGATTTTGCTGCCGAGGAGGATCTGAACAATGCCTTCTCCCGTTTCAAGGACCTGGCTGACAAGAAACACGAGATCTTTGACGAGGACCTGCAGGCGCTGGTCACCGAATCGGGACTGGAATCGGCAAATGACTGGCTCAAACTGGTGGCGCTCAAGGTATGTTCGGAGACCGGGGAGACCCCGCATGCGCAATTGACGCTGTGGGTGGATGGCGAGGAAAAGCCTGTCGATAGTGTCGGTAGTGGTCCCGTCGATGCGGCATTTCGCGCCATAGAGGTGCTAATCGACAGCGGCACCGAGTTGCAGCTGTACTCGGTAAACAACATTACCAGCGGTACGGACTCGCTGGGCGAGGTCACCGTGCGCCTGCAGAAGGGTGGACGTATCGTCAATGGGCAGGGAGCGGACACCGATATTGTGATCGCCTCGGTCAAGGCCTATATCAATGCCATCAACAAGATCATTAATCGTGACCAGCGGGCGCATCCTCAACTGGGGGATGTATAGCGGGGATGGACAGTAAGTTGCACAGTCAGTATCTGGAGACGATGGGTATACAGCGCTGGGTTGCGCGTGCTGCAGTCCCGGATATGGCAGATTATGCTGACACGGCAGTTGCCAATGTGGAAGATGCTGCCGACTGGTCGGGATTGAAGGCGCGTGTTGCAGCATGTACGCGCTGCGCACTGCACGAAACCCGCACACAGACGGTTTTTGGTATCGGTGACCGGCATGCCGACTGGCTGGTCATTGGCGAGGCCCCCGGTGCTGACGAGGACCGGCAGGGTGAGCCGTTTGTCGGGCGTGCCGGTCTGCTGCTCGACGAGATGCTGTTCGCTGCCGGGTTCCGGCGAGAACAGGTTTATATTGCCAACATTCTCAAGTGTCGCCCGCCGAATAACCGCAATCCACTGGCGGAAGAGGTGGCCTGTTGCATGGGCTACCTCGAACACCAGATTGCCCTGGTGGAGCCCAGGATCATTCTCGCCGTGGGTGGCATTGCAGCACAGAACCTGCTGCAGACCGATGAAAAGGTGGGCCGGCTGCGCGGCATCATGCACCGCTATGGCGAGCAGCAGATACCGCTGGTGGTGACCTACCACCCGGCCTACCTGTTGCGTTCGCCGCTGGAAAAGCGCAAGGTTTGGGAAGACCTGCAATTTGCAAGGCAAGTCCACCTGGAACAGGCGGCTGGTCTGGCAGAAAAACAATAAACATGAGCTGATCAACATGAGCGCCATCCTCAAGGAACCTGCGCTGGAATTCCGGCCGATGCAGTCGGAAGACCTGCCTGAGGTGATCGATATCGAGCGCCGTAGCTATCCGTTTCCCTGGACCCAGTCGATTTTCGGAGATTGCCTGCACGCCGGTTACAGTTGCTGGGTCTGTGCGCGCGGTGGTGTAATCGAGGGCTACGGTATTCTTACCGTGGCGGCAGGCGAATCACATTTGCTGAATCTGTGTATGCGCCCCGAGTCTCGCAGGGAGGGGATCGGGCGCAAGATGTTGCGTCACCTGATTGCCATTGCGCGGCGCCATGATGCCGATATCCTGTTTCTGGAGGTGCGTGCCTCGAATGCTGCCGCCCGTATGCTCTATCAGGCTGAAGGATTCAACGAGCTGGGCACGCGCAAGGACTATTATCCGCAGGATAAGGGGCGGGAAGATGCGCTGATCCTGGCCCGTACCCTGTAATTTCCACCACGCCGCACGCTGCATCGGGTAGAATACGCGGCCTTGTATATTCCGGTATTTTCCAGTTGTCATGAGCAGTAATCAGGCCGAGGCGGCACGGCGCCGCACGTTTGCAATCATTTCCCACCCGGATGCGGGCAAGACCACGCTGACCGAGAAGCTGTTGCTGTTCGGTGGCGCGATCCAGCTGGCCGGTACCGTCAAGGGACGCAAGGCTGCGCGTCATGCCACCTCCGACTGGATGGAGCTGGAAAAGCAACGTGGTATCTCGGTGACCTCGTCGGTGATGCAGTTTCCGTATCATGATGCCATTGTCAATCTGCTCGATACCCCCGGGCACGAAGATTTCTCGGAGGACACCTATCGCACGCTGACCGCAGTGGACTCCGCTATGATGGTGATTGATTGTGCCAAGGGCGTTGAGATGCGTACCATCAAGCTGATGGAAGTGTGTCGACTGCGTGATACACCGATCTGTACCTTTATCAACAAGCTGGACCGGGAAGGGCGTGATCCCGTCGAGCTGCTCGACGAGATCGAGGAAGTCCTCAAGATCAACTGTGCGCCAATTACCTGGCCGATCGGTATGGGTAAGCGGCTCAAGGGGATTTATCACTTGCTGGAAGATGCCGTGCATCTGTACGAGCCAGGCAAGGGCAGCCAGCGCCAGGACGTCAGGGTTATTAAGGGTCTGAACAATCCGTTGATTGACGAGGTGCTGGGAGACATGGCCACGGAACTGCGTGACGAGGTCGAGCTCGTGAAGGGGGCAAGTCACGAGTTTGACAATGCGGCCTACCTGGCGGGCGAGCTGACCCCGGTTTTCTTCGGCTCGGCAATCAACAACTTCGGGGTAGATGAGTTGTTGAGTCATTTTGTGGAAACAGCACCTGCTCCGTTGTCGCGTGAAACCACGACCCGAACAGTTGACCCTGCGGAAGACGTATTCTCCGGTTTCGTGTTCAAGATCCAGGCGAATATGGACCCGGCACACCGTGATCGTATTGCCTTCCTGCGTATTTGCTCCGGTAGCTATAAAAAAGGCATGAAGATGCGGCATGTGCGCATCGGCCGTGATGTGCAGGTGTCCAATGCGTTGACGTTCCTTGCTTCTGATCGTGGCCATGTTGACGAAGCATTCGCCGGTGACATTATCGGATTGCATAATCATGGAACGATCCGCATCGGTGACACCTTTACCCAGGGCGAAGAGCTCAAGTTCACCGGGATTCCGAGTTTCGCACCCGAGCTGTTCCGTCGCGCCGTATTGCGTGACCCGTTACGAATGAAGGCGTTGCAGAAGGGTCTGGATCAGTTGTGCGAGGAAGGGGCGACACAACTGTTCCGACCGTTGAAGAATAACGATCTGATCCTGGGCGCGGTAGGCATCCTGCAATTTGAAGTGGTCGCGTACCGCTTGAAGAACGAGTATGGCGTGGATTGTCACTTTGAGCCGGTAACGGTGGCCACTGCGCGTTGGGTTGAGTGCAAGGATGAGGTGACCAAGTCCCGTTTCCGCGAGAAGGCCTATGAGTACCTGGGTGAGGATCAGAGTGGAGCATTGGTCTACATTGCACCCACGCGCGTGAACCTGGAGCTTGCCATCGAGAAGTGGCCGGATATTACATTCCATGCCACGCGCGAGCACTAGTTTGCTAGAAGTCTATCCAGCTGATGATGTGGTTTTCCAGTTGGTCGCTCGTGACTTTCGTTTCGCAGACCGTTCGACCTTGCACGGAGATACCTGCCGCGCGGACGGTTTCCTGGCTTCCTGTTAGCAATGGATGCCACCATTCCAGTGGCTTTCCTTCGGCCAGCCGGCGGTAGGCGCAGCTCGTCGGCAGCCACTTGAATTGTGATTCGTTAGTCGGGTTGAGTAGCAAGCAGTCCTTTACCTTCTGTGCGCGGTGTGGGTAATCACTGCAGCGGCAGCTTTTCTCATCGAACAGGTGGCAGATCACATTTGTGTAGAACACCAGGTCGGTGTCGATATCTTCCAGTTTGTGCAGGCAACAGCGGCCGCAGCCATCGCACAGCGATTCCCATTCTTCCTGTGTCATGTCAACCAGTGACTTGGTATTCCAAAATTGCGGTGCTTCTGTAACCATATAGCCTGATACCCGGATGCACTGACTCGCGGTGTGCTGCACAACACAGGTATGTCAGCAATAAAATGACTGTCATGAAGCATACACGCAAAAAATGGGGATGGGCGTTTTATGACTTTGGGAATTCGGCCTTCTCAACCATCGTGATGGCCGGCTTTTTCCCGGTATTCTTCAAGGAATACTGGAATGCCGGTCTGAATGCTACAGAAAGCACCTTCCGACTGGGCATGGCGAACTCACTGGCAAGCCTGCTCATTGTTCTCATGGCGCCAGTACTGGGTGCAATTGCAGACAGCCTGAGTCGCCGTAAGGCCATGCTGTTTTGCTTTGCCTTTCTGGGAATATTGATGACGGCTGGCCTGTGCCTGGTTGGGCGGGGCGACTGGTTTGCGGCTGCAATATTATACGTGCTTGCCATGATCGGATTCTCCGGCAGTAACGTGTTCTATGATTCCTTGTTGCCGTTTGTGTCCGGTTCGGATGATGTGGACCAGACTTCCGCGCTTGGATTCTCGCTGGGTTATCTTGGCGGCGGATTGTTGCTGGCATTCAATGTGTTGATGAGCCTGCATCCGGACTGGTTCGGTTTTGCGGATACGACAACCGTGGTGCGGGTTTCATTTCTCATTGTCGCGTTCTGGTGGCTGGTGTTCTCACTGCCATTAATGTGGCTGGTCGAAGAACCGGTGGGTAGTGCAGCTACACGACCGGAAAACATTATTCGGGAAGGCTTTGTCAGGATCTGGCATACCCTGCACGAGGTGCGGGCATTGCGCAATGTGTGGCTGTTTCTGGTGGCCTACTGGCTGTACATTGATGGCGTAGATACCTTCATTCGTATGGCCGTTGACTATGGCCTGTCGCTGGGATTCAGTCAGAACACCCTGATCATGGCCCTGCTGGTTACCCAGTTCACCGGTTTTCCTGCTGCGCTTGCCTTTGGCTGGCTGGGCGGCAAGTTCGGTCCCAAGGCCGGCATATTACTTGGACTTTCAATTTATGTCGTTGTCACCCTGTGGGCTTCCATGATGAGTTCGGCGCTGGAATTCTATGTTCTGGCCTTTGCAATCGGTCTTGCGCAGGGGGGGGTCCAGGCGCTCAGTCGCTCGCTGTATGCGCGCATGATCCCGCCGGAACGTACGGCAGAATATTTTGGTTTCTACAACATGCTCGGCAAATTCGCGGCTATCATCGGTCCGGTCATGGTGGGCTGGGTCGGGGTGGTGACAGGAAATCCACGCATCGGAATATTATCTTTGCTGGTGTTGTTTGTGCTGGGCGCGGCGATATTGATGCGGGTTGATGTGAGCGCTCCTGCCAAGGGCGGGAGAGACTGAGCCTTTGCCACAATATACACAGTTAATATTCATCTGTATCCCAATATGTAGTGTTATGCGCTGTCTCGATAATCAGGCAATTGAAAACATTACAAAAACTGTGTATAAATCCACCTAGGATAAAACACTACAAACAATGGAGTTATTTGAAGGACTTTTAAAATTATCTGGAGACAAGAGTAATGGATAACAACAAGAATGTAGCA
>CBEULV010000047.1:0-13074 GCA_965544015.1 uncultured Gammaproteobacteria bacterium
GGCACAGCTTGCTGGAGATTTCCTTGTTGGTAGTGCCATTGACGATCATCAGCATGACCTGGGTCTCACGCTGGGTAAGCCGGTCAATCGGAGATTTCTCACCCTTGTTGACAAAAGTCAGTGCAAGCTTATGGGCGACTTCCGGGGTAATGTACTGCCTGCCTGAATGCACCGAGCGAATGGCCTTGATGATTTCACGCACCTCACAGCCCTTGGTCAGATAGCCTACGGCCCCTGCCTCGAGCAGGCGCGCAGGAAAAGGGTCATCATCATGTATGGTCACGGCAATGATTTTTACACCGGGAAGCGAGCGGGAAATCTTGCGCGTAGCCTCCAGGCCGCCAATGCCGGGCATACTGATATCCATAAGGATAACGTCCGGCTGTTGTTTTCTTACCTGCTTGATGGCCTGTTCACCGGTTTCGGCTTCCGCAACAACGGCAATTCCGTCGACATCGTTGAGCAAACGCTTGATACCATTGCGCACCAGACCATGATCATCCACCAGCATCACGTTAATCATAACTCCTCCATTCTTGCTGTTTCAGCCATCCCTGTGGCCTCGATCACACCCCTTCCTACGGAGGCTAGCACCGCAATATCGCCAAAACAATAAGAGATTTCCTACTCTACAGCAGAGTTACTTTCCTGCTGCGGGTAAGCCAAACCAGCTGAGCTTGCTGTGCAGACTAACCACCTCACCAACAATGATAATGGTCGGGGGTTTCACAGTATACCGGTCGCCGAGGGTCGGCAACGAGTCCAGCGTTTCGATGTAGACACGCTGGTCCGGCGTGGTGCCCTGCTGTACCAGGGCAACCGGCGTATCCGCAGATAACCCATGCGCAATCAACTGCTTGCTGATTACCTGGATACTGTGCATACCCATATAAAACACAATGGTCTGCGCAGGTTTGGCCAGCTTGTCCCAGTCGAGGTCAACGCTGCCATCTTTCAGGTGGCCGGTAACGAAGGTGCACGACTGGGCATAGTCACGATGCGTCAACGGAATGCCGGCATACGAGGCACACCCGGAAGCCGCTGTAATCCCCGGCACTACCTGAAAGGGAATCCCTTCCTGTGCCAGCGTTTCAATCTCCTCTCCACCACGTCCGAAAATAAACGGGTCGCCTCCCTTGAGCCGCAACACTCGTTTGCCTTCCTTCGCCAGCCGCACCAGCAGCTGGTTGATGCTTTCCTGGCTCAGCGTGTGTTTGTCGCGCGCCTTGCCCGCGTAAATCATATCGGCATCGCGCCGCACCATGTCGAGAATCGGTTGCGACACCAGGCGGTCATACACCACCACGTCCGCCTGCTGCATCAGGCGCAGGGCACGAAAAGTAATCAAATCAGGATCGCCCGGACCGGCGCCGACCAGGTAAACCTCGCCGCTCGTTTCATGCTTTTCGCCGGCGTCATCGATGGCCTCCTGCAATGCGCTGCGCGCCAGCTCCTCCTGCCCGGCAAACAACAGCTCGGCGACACGCCCCTGCAGCACGCTTTCCCAGAAATAACGGCGCTGGTCGACATCAGAGAAACGTTGCTTGACCTGCTGACGACAGTCATCAACCAGTTGTGCCAGCCGGCCATAGGCAGCGGGGATAAAGCTTTCCAGCCTGGCGCGCAGCAGCCGCGCCAGCACCGGAGAGGCACCACCGGTTGAAACCGCCACCTGTACCGGTGAACGATCCACAATCGAAGGCACGATAAAACTGCACAGTTCGGGATTGTCCACGACATTGACCGGGATACCCTGCCGGCTGGCCAGCTCATAAACCGACCGATTGACTGCCGTGTCATCCGTTGCCGCTATCGCCAGCACCTTGCCCTCAATATCCGCAGCGGAAAAATCCCTCCCGACCAGTGTTACTGCATCGCGTTCCACCTGCGCCTGCAATTCGTCACATATCTGTGGCGCAACCACCGTGACGTGCCCGCCTGCGCGCAACAGCGACATCACCTTGCGCGCTGCCACCTTGCCTCCACCCACTACCAGGCAGGGACGCCCTTCGATTTTCAGGAAAACAGGAAAATAATCCATGAGTATTGTTTCCGGGGCTCGCTACAATGCTCAGCCAGCGCTTAACAGCGGCTCAAGCCCGCCACGTGAATCCAGTGCCGCCAGGTCATCAAAACCACCAATATGCCGGTCACCAATGAAAATCTGCGGGACAGTCCGGCGCCCGGTCAACCTCACCAGGTCCTGGAAACCATCCGGCATTCGGTCAATAAATACCTTGTCAATCGACTTGACACCCTTTGATTGCAAGAGCATTTCCGCACGCACACAGTAAGGGCAAAAGGCCGTGCAATACATTCGTATATCAACCATGCATGTTTCCTGTTTATTATTACTTCTGTTTAAGAATATCAATCTGTTCCTGTATCGGAACCGTTACCGGCCTGAGTTTCTTGCGCATCACCGTGCCTATGGCGTCAGTGTGCGACAACACCGGGTCCAGTACCGGCTCGTCCAGCAGGGCCAGAAACAGCATTGCACGAATATAATGTACAGCCCCGGGCAGTGCCTGCAACAGTGCAGCCAGTTCAGGCGTCTGTTTTCTGCCGGCGGCATCCAGCAAGCCTTCAACCTGCCGGTGAATTTCGTTCGTGGTTTTGTGTCCTGGCCGCTCCAGTGGCAAGGCATCAGCATGACTGGCCAGGGCGTGCATCAACTCCACCATCACATCCTGGTTAGCCGGCTTCTGCAGCACCACCCCCACACCAGCCAGGTAATTCTGTCCGGCTGCACTTAACAGCCGGCACAACTGCACGGCAAACGGGTTGCCTGCGGCATGCAGATCAGCCAGACGTTCGGAAATACTCTCCCACGCCGGATTGGCTACCAACTCGCCCGGCAACGCGTCCGGCACGGCCTGCAGGAAACCGACGTAGAATGCATTCTTGTGCCTGCCTCGTTCCCACAGCTTCATGCGCTCCTCGCTGTCAATCAGCTTGCCCTGCAGCACCAGCTGTACCGACCTGATCTGGTCGCGTGCTTCTTCCTCGAACGGCAGGAACTCAACCAGGAATTCGGCCAGTACCGGTCCCATGCGTCCTTCCAGCACCGGTTGCTGGCGTAGCATGCAGCGTGCATTTTCCGATGTCTGCGAGGCCCACCATGCGCGGCTGGCAAGTTCGTCCGTAATGCCAGCAGCATTGACGAGCGCAACCACGGCCTCCGGCTCACCCAGTAACAGCAGCGATTCAAGAATACCGTCACGCGCCTGCCCCATGCGCGTCCAGCGCTTCAGGTAAACCGGGTAGCCACCGGGCGAACCCAGCGCATGACTGGACAGGGTTTCACGTACCTGGCGCAGGTAGGATTCATCACGGCAATTCGGGTTGAGCTGAATCTTTGCCTCGCCTTTCCCGGATAGCGCATGCAGGATCATCCTCGACTCGTCGATACGAATAGCCTTGAGCGGGCTGGCGAGCAGAACATTTAACCGCAGCGCATCTTCCGGTGTTAAGTCCATGACAGGGCAATCAGGTCAACAGCCTGCAACCTACATGTCAAAGCCGGCCTCGGCATACAGCCGCCTGGCCTGTTCCGGATCCTTCTCCACGCCGTTGCCCTCCTGGTACATCAGCGCCAGCGTGGTCAGCGACCCGGCCAACCCCTGGTCACCCGCCTTCCGGAACCACTCGGCCGCCTGCGCGCTGTTCTGTTCCACGCACTCACCTTCCAGGTACATGAAACCAAGGCCATGCTGGGCAATGGCATAGCCCTGCTCGGCGGCTGCCTTCATCATTTTGTAGGCGCGCAACTCGTTACGCACCACGCCCAGTCCGTTCTGACACATGATCGCGACGCGATGCTGGGCATCCGCGTTACCGGTATCTGCCAGTGGTGCAAGAAAACTCATGGCCTGGGAGAAATTCTTGGCCTCGAATGCCGCCACGCCGCTGCTGTAATCCATATTGTTCTGTTCGTCTGACATGTGCCGCCTCGCGCATCGATTACCGTGTTAAATACACAGCAGATTGGACAACGTGCAGTATCCTAGCTATTCATGGCCAGGGTTCGAATACCTCTAAAGAGAGAATGTTCCCGGTTTTCATACGGATACAGTCAACATCGTCGCCCGGAATCACTCTCTCCATCGGGATATACGGGGTCCATATACCCTGCTGTATACTTCTGGCGCAAAGCAGTAACCCCAATTGAAACAACGAGCTAGAGATCCCTGTGACGGCATGAATGACCAGCCAGGACGACACCGCCCCGTTGACGCGTGGCTGCATTCAGGAACATGAAGCACGGCTACAATACCTATTAACCCAGACCCAAACCCCGAGAGTATGAGGTAGAACGATGAACCAGGAATACTATGACGCAGTAACCAAGATGGAAGAAACAGGTGTTGACCCGGAATACGTGCAGGGCTGGCAGGGCGGCTACCTGCTGAACCCGGAACGCGAGGAGCAGCGCCTGACCGATGCCTATTCCGCCGGCTACGAAGATGGCAAGGCACATAACATGGATAACTTCGGCAACTGGAAAAAGTAACCGGCAATCTGAAGTGATCCGGAAAAGGCGGGCCTGGCCCGCCTTTTTTTATGCTTGCGGGCGAGCAAACAGTTCGCGTAGCGCCTTGTTCAGCGGCTTCAACGCCTCGGGCACCTCGATATCCATGACCTGGTCGGTGATCCACTGGTTGTCTTTCTCACCCATTACCGCCCGCACATTCTCACCAAAGTAGCGCCTGAAGGCATACCCCGGCTGTGCATCCGTCATGGAAAACTCTGCATAGTCTGCGGCGCGTTCGTTGAGCAGATCAATCAGGGCCTGGCGATACTCGCCCTTGCCCTGTGCATCGGTACGATTGCTCTGCACCTGATCAGCCAGATGGCGCGCCAGCGAGCCAATAAACTCCTGGCGTTCTTCCAGTTCAAGCTGCTCGGCCTTCATACGGTCAACCAGGTGCACCAGAAAGGCAAGAAATTCCGTCATTACATCAAGACGCTGTGCGTTGGTGTCCGTCTGGAAGCCCTCGTTCTCGAGGTTCAACGTACCCTGCTGCGCTATACGCCACAGGATGAACGCAGCCGCACCGCCGATCTCGGTCAGGCTGCGCTCGCGCCCCTTGTTACTCCACTTGCTCTTGACTCTCACAACGTCTCCCGCCCCGGCCGTTACACGACGATCTGGCGACACTAAAATACCCATGCTAGCATAGAAAAAACAGTGATCTCAGCAGGACAGTTATCATGATAACCACTGGCAAGGCACAGACCAAGAATACCCTGGCCGACATCAGCACCCTGATGCCAACGCTGGAAGCCGTGCGCACCAACTGCCACATATCCGACGCGAAATTTGCTGCCGATTACACCCTGTGCATCTACCTGCTGAAGATGCGTGAATACTTCCGCTGGGAGCATGAACTGCCATTTGATACTGCCCTGCCGTATGACAAGCTCACTGACTGGCTGACACAGCGCGAGGCGCTCTGGGAACAACTGGAGCAACAGGACTTTTCCGTCATCCCGGTTGGCAGTGAGCATTACGATCCGTTTGACGCCACGGCGATCAACGCAGCGCTGAATCCGCTCGGTTATGTATATAGCAGTGGCTATGGCCGCGGCATGAAACCGGTGTTCTTCATGGGTGCGCTGGAGCAACGCGATGACTGCGAGGGTTACTCCCTGCTGGTATCCGGCAAGGAACTCGCCCGTGACCTCGCTGCACCACCGGCCATGAGCCGCGATGGCACCATCTTTATCCGCCGCGAGTCGTTACGCCGCATGCTCTGGGAACGCCTGGAGGAATGGCGCTGGAACCGGCCTGACAATGCCCTGAAGTGCGCCATCGAGTGTTATGACTTCGACAGTGCGCCCGACACCGCACTGGAGGCCATGACGGACAACGAACTGCGCACCACGGTGCTGCACGAGATCGGTGAGATACAGGCCGGCACGATACTCGGGCCGGAATGGGAGCAACTGCTGGCCTCGCTTGGACACAGCAAGGCAGAAATCATGCTGCGTGCGGTCCGCGATCACCTGGCTGATGCCCTGTCGACCCTGCCCGGGCTGCTGGCTGATGATAATCACGCGGCACTGCATTTCTATTTCGGCAGCCTGTCCAATATGCGCAAGGAACTCTTCCCGCGCCTGCTGTGTGCCTACGAGGTCTGGAAAATCTCCGCCAATACACGCGAGCTCGAGCAACTGGTAGGGGCCTCGGCAACACACTGGCAGACACTGGCGCAACAACTGCTCGAGCTGTTCAGGGCACAGGGTACGGCCTGTGAAGCGCAGCTGGTGGCAATGATCGAAACGCACACACTGTAACTCTCATACACCACACCCAGCCATGAACCAGACACCACCCTCACCGGTCACACCACTGTGCAGCATCCGGGAAGTAAAACCACTCAGTTTCATCTTCGAGAAAGAGCGCGCCTTGCCACTGGATATCTGCAACGAAATGATCCAGCGCTTCGAGGCCAGCAAGGATGAACAATATTCCGGACGTATCGGCCAGACCATACAGGAAGAGCAGAACATCAAGCGTTCCACCGACCTGGTAGTGAGCGGCAAGACACACTGGAAAGATATCGATCGTGAACTGTTTCGTTCGCTGGGTCTCACCATCCAGGAATTTCGCGATGCCTTCCCCTTTTTCAAGGGGCCGTTCAAGGACAGTGGTTACGCCATCCAGCGCACCAACCCGAATGAGTTCTATCACTGGCATATTGACGGTGGCAGTCATGAATTCAGCCAGCGTCAACTGGTCGCAGTCTGGTACCTGAACGACGTTGCCGGCCCGGGCGGCACCACGGATTTCTCGTACCAGGACGTGCAAGTCCGTCCGGAAGCCGGCAAGTTGCTGCTGTTCCCGCCATTCTGGACGCACGAGCATCGTGGCTCCACCCTGCAAAAGGGCGTGAAATACATTGCCACGACCTGGGTCGTGTTTGCCTGAAACGCCGGATGTCACATGCTGATCGTCGAGCCGGCCAGTGCGGAAGATTTCCGCCAATATTATGAATTACGCTGGAAAATCCTGCGCGCACCCTGGCAACAACCACACGGAAGCGAACGCGACCCACTGGACGAAGACAGCACACACCTGATGCTGATTGACAGCGCGCGCAGGATAACCGGCGTCGGTCGCCTGCATTTCAACAGCATTCGCGAGGCACAGATTCGCTACATGGCAATCGACGTCATGCACCAGCGCAGCGGTCTTGGCAGCCGCCTGCTGGATACGCTGGAATACAGGGCGCAGGTACTGGGCGCGGCAAGCATCGTACTGGATGCGCGCGAGTCCGCACTGGGGTTCTACCACAAGCATGGCTACACGGCACAGGGCGACGGACACGTACTGTTTGACCGCATTGCACACGTGCGCATGGTGAAACAAATCAGTGAAATAAACGCTCAGGGCAGGTAACCGGCACGGCGTGCCAACTCGCGCAATGCTTCACGGTCGGGGTAGGCATCGCCCAGCCGTTTCCGGTGCAGCTGCCAGTCGGTATACTCGACGGCTTGTTCCGGGTTGCTGCCGTGGCAACCCAGCACGGTGATGACGGCTGCACCGATCTTCCACGGCCCCTCGCCACGCAACTCGCCCTCGACCCGGCGAATACCGTCCGTCGGTTTGCACTGGTCCCAGAACGCCCTGAAATACACCAGCCCGCATGGATGAGCGAACCGCTCCACCATGACCTCACTGTGTCCATCGGGAAAACGGATCAGCAGTGGCGCTGTAAGGGTAAACAGGTCAGCCATGGGGACAGACAACCGCCTTGTCAGCGTTATCAGCCGGTTTCCAGTTCGGTTTCCAGCATTTCCCCGTTGGTATCGATGCGGATACCGGTCACCCCGGGAGCGCGCGCAAGGATGTAGGCTGACAGCAACATCATCATCTTCTTGTTGTCGTTGTGCATGGCGGTGAGCATCTTGTCACCGATAATCTGGCAACGTTGTTCCAGGTTCGGATTATCGACCCAGTCACGACTCATCTGCCAGCCCTTGTCCATGTCGGCATCCATCTTGTCAAAAAAGTCAGCCGCCTCGCTGATCAGCGTATCCGGTACCTTTACCGGGTAGATCTGCTCTTCCACTACGACTTTCAATATCATGCCTGACGCCATGAATTTGGTTACACTGGATGTAGAAAGTTTATATTAACGCATCCCCGCAGGCCATTGCAGGAAACGAGAGCATGCTCACCCACATTGAGAAAGTACTCGACGATGAACAATTGCAGCAGATAACTGTGCTGATTGCTGCGGGCCGCTTCGCTGATGGCCGGGAATCCGCTGGCAAGGCGGCACGGCGCGTAAAACTTAACGAGGAACTGTCGCTCGACCCGACGCGTTTTTCCGAACTCAACAATATCGTCATGGGCAGCCTGGTGAAACACCCGGTGTTTCGCAGTGCCGCCATGCCGCTGAAGACCGCGGCACCCTACTATGCCCGCTATACCTCCGGCATGTCCTACGGCGCGCACGTCGATGATCCGGTCATGGGCCAGGGCGAACTGTACCGTTCCGACCTGTCAGTCACCCTCTTTCTTTCCGAGCCTGGCAGTTATGACGGCGGCGAGCTGTGCATCCAGACCGCCTTTGGCGAGCAGCAGGTCAAGCTGCCGGCCGGTGACGCGGTACTGTATCCCTCATCAAGCCTTCACCGTGTCGCCGAGGTCACCCGCGGCGAACGACTGGTTGCGGTCAGCTGGATCCAGAGCCTGGTGCGCGCGCCCGAACAGCGCACCCTGTTACATGAACTGAACCAGGCGCGTGAAGTATTGTTGAAGGAGAGACCGGACGCCACCGAAACACAACAAGTCAATCACTCCTACATCAATCTCGTGCGCATGTGGTCGGATGTTTGAAACAACGAACATCTCGCGCAAAGGCGCAAAGAAAACAATAAATCTCTGCCACAGAGGGCACAGAGAAAAGAAAATGCTCTAAACCCAGAGAATCTCTGCCGTCATTCCCGCGCAGGGGGGAAGCCAGCACAACCGGTGGATCCAAACTTATAATAATGTTTACCCAATTCAAACCTGTGTAACAGAATTCACGGTGATACTTGCTTTGCCGCTGGATTCCCGCCTGCGCGGGAATGACGGATTTTTTATCCTCTGTGTTCTCTGTGGCGAGTCTTATTATTCTTTTTTTCTGCGCCTTTGCGGCTTTGCGTGAGATATCTTTGTTTCGATTCAACTGCATTAGTCGTCCGCCGGCCCAACATTCATCGCGACAGACAACCGCAACTCCTGGCTGAGATTGGCAGTCACCTCATGCAGCACCGCTGGTGCAAACATCACCAGCTTGCCCTCCTGCGGATGAACGATTATCTTCCTGCCATCATCGTGCAGGACCAGGTCACCGGAATTCTCAGGCACGCGAATGTAATACACCGCCGAGAGTAGCTCATCATTCTCATCGTGGTGATGCATCGTAGTTCGATGCCCCGTCTCCATGGCATTAAACCAAAACCCGGCCTTCAATGTATCTGCCGCGACACCCAACAACTGGCCGGCCTGTTGCTTCACCACATTCAGCACCGCTGCAATGTCAGGAATGTCTGCCTCTTCTATATAGATATTCTCGAAACGACCCTCAAAGTGATGCGTCTGCCTTATTCGGTCGGCACCGGACAATTCCATAAACCGGGCGTACAGGCTGGCGTTAAGCTTGTCTGGATTTTCTAATGTGAGTTCCTGAATAAGCATGCATTAACGACCCGTCGACGCCTCAAAATCAATATTTTAGCTGCAATTTGGCCGTCACTGTAGATGCGTTCCGCCGGGCGCGCCAGCATAAGGGAATACTCCCTGGAAGAGGCCTTTCCGGATGATTACCCAGTGGTATTTGAACCTCTTCCGATAGCGGTTCCATTGCAATACAATTCCACACCGAAATTTCTTTTCTAAACTTGAACCAGGAGTATGGAAATGGCACTGGAAGTAAATGGCAAGAGCATTGAGACCGACGGTAACGGCAACCTCACTGATCCGGGCGCCTGGGATGAAGATGTCGCTAAAGCCCTCGCTGCCGAGGATGGCATTGAGCTGACCCAGGAGCACTTTGATGTATTGAATTATCTGCGCACAGAATACCTTGAGAATGGCGGTGAGCAGCCAATGGAACGGGCGATCAATAAAGGCATGTCCAAGATCTGGGGCAGGAAAATCACCAGTAAAGATCTCTATACCCTGTTTCCGGGCGCCCCCAGCAAGCAGGGCAACAAGATTGCAGGATTGCCATACATTGTGCGTAAAGGCGGTTATTAGAAGCCTGTTTGCGAATTCGCGCCCATCACCAAATCAGCCACACAAAAAAAGGCCGCGCATCTGCGCGGCCTTTTTTACATTTGTTACGAGGGGTGCGATCAGCGATGCGAGCCCTTCTCTTCATGCGCCATGTCGACCAGCTTGTTGGCCATGTCCATGTATTCCTGGCGAAAGCCCTTCAGCGGATGACCGTCTTCGGCTGCAAAGTAGTCCTTCATCTCGACGCCGTTTTCGTGCTCGTAATCGATGAACACCTTCTGCAGTTCCAGCAGCTTCTTGATCAATTCCTGTTTCTCACTCATGACGCAGTCTCCGGAATATAGGTAATTCTTCTATAAATTCATCAGTTAGGCGAAACTATAGCCACTACCCCGGGAGGCGAACATATCCCATATGGGCAGTCAGGGAGGTGGTCAGTCACCGCCCTTGCGCCGGCTTTCCGGCAAGCCATTGTATTGCTCACCTGAATGTGTTCCCGGGGTAATGGCTAACAGTGTGCAAATTCTGCCGCTCACACAAAAAAAGGCAACCCCCCCGATCAGGATAACCCTTTATATACGGGGTTAATCCTTTTCATCATTGACCGGCTTGATGCCCTTGTGCGGCAGGAACAGGCCACAGCCGATACTGCGCCCCTGGCCAAGCCCGACCTGCTGCAGGCGTACCGACTGCTCCGGCTCCAGGTCCGCCACCATCAGACTGCGCGTGTACACCGGCCCGTCCGGAAACCGCATGCTATGGCTGATGCCGCCCAGCATCTTGCGACAGGAAATACCGGCCGCCTCCAGTCCGTGCGCGGCTTCCTCCAGGAAGGTATTTTCATCGAGACCCTCGCTGGTGATCACGTAGCGGGCAAACAGCGTGGACAGACTGCTGAGCAGGAAGACATCGGATACACCGACTTCCAGCGGATGACCATCGACATCCAGGGTATGACCGGTGAGGCTCTGCGCATCCTCCAGGCGGTGCCTGGGAATACGCAGCCGCATGCGGGTGCGCCTGGAAAGATGCAGTATTTCATTGGCGGTATCCTCCGGGCGGTACCAGCCATTGCCGGAGGCTGCACCGTGAATCAGGTGCACACCGGATAATTTCTCGTCTGCCAGCCACGGCAGGATTTTCAGCAATTGAGAGGACAGCGCGTGCGCATGATCCAGTGGCAGGGTCGGGCAGTTGACCTTGAACGCCAGGTCAATCACGTCATCCGGAATCGTGAACTCCGGCTTTTTCTCTTTTTCATCATTCCAGAACATGTTTTACCTGCGTACTGCAGACTATTTCTGCACGGCGTAAAAAGCTGCTTCCAGGCGGTCTTCCCAGTCTTCCGGGGTGTCGGGGAACGGTGGCCGCACGTCCATGCGGAAATGCATCTCACCTGCCTGCGCACGCTCATTGACGACCTGCTTCAATACCTCGAAGGATTCGATATCGTGCTGCTGTAACAGGACTTCACTCAACCAGAGCATACTCTTTCTCCGTAACAACCCTGACTGGCCACGGTATCCCGAATCCGGTCATGGTAGCGCGCCCGGTATAGCAAACGGGTGTGGTCGGCATCATCGGCAAAGGCCTCGCGCTTGTGTAATACATTATTGCAGATTATGCCCTGCCCGGCCTGCAGGCGATGCCGGAAGACCCAGCGGCTGTCGCTGTCCAGCAATTCACCCAGAAAACCGATGGCATTACGCACCGTACGGTCGTCCTTCCAGATAATGCTTCGGGTACGCGCCGTATAACGCATATGGAGGGCATGACTGCCTTTTTCAAGTGAAAACACGGGACCCGGCTGCGCCGCACGGATCTCGTAGCCCTGCTCAACATTGGCCGGAATGGTCATGACGTCCGGCTGCATCAGCACACGAATATAGTCCGGGTCTTCATCGCGCAGCAGGATGTAGGCAATTTCGTGATCAAGAAACAGGTTGTCGCCTCCACTGGCGGAGGCGGAGGCACAGTGCATCACGATACCGCGCACCTGCTCATCCAGGCGGTTGTAATAACCGTCGGTATGCCAGTTTAAAGGCCGGTTGGTATAGGGGATGTAATGCGTGCCCGCTGCTTCCGGCATGACACGTAACGAAGTGATACTGTCCTCGTCCGCACGCAGGTTCGTGTCCAGCCGTTCCAGCCCGAACTGCCGCCCCAGTGCGCGAATCGCTGCCTTGTCCGCCGGTCGGGCACCGACCACCTGGTAGATAGTCATATTGGTTTTACGACAGCAACCCAGGATGGCCTGGTACTCCTGGGCTGTCAGCCGTGCCGGATCCTGCACTGGCACGACCAGATCGGTGATGGATTCAGGGTATTGCGCCAGCTTCCATTCCCGCCAGGCTGCGTAATCGGCAGACCGGGTGAGTGCGAAGGGCTGAAAATCGACAGTGGTGTGTGACATCGGCTGAACTGTGCTGGACCGTTCTTGAGCAAGCAGGATATATTACGGGCCCGCTGCGCTTCAATACACCGCAAGCATGGCTGGCAAGGGCACCGGGCGATAAACTGCCAATGAGAGTCATTCTCGTTTAAATGTTTGAATCTACTGCAACAAAGCTCACCTGATTCCAACACATATCAATTTAAGTTGGTGTGAATATAAGAAAAAATTCTACTCGCATTAGTTTTACCCCACACCCTTACTAACTTACGGAAATTAAATCATAAAATTTCCAATACCCCGTTCGGGATACAGGCATATATCCGCGCCACCCCATGGGTAGGATATGTTCACTTGCACGTCCTCCCTAAAATGCCTTAATCGAGAGTTAGACTGTAGTAATACTGCATTAACTCACTGATTTTTACAGGTTGCCCGCAGCAGG
>CBEULV010000048.1:0-13059 GCA_965544015.1 uncultured Gammaproteobacteria bacterium
CCAGTTTATTTATAAGAAAACAGCAATGGCAGAGACACTTCGTTCCGCAGATTTACTTCACGCTGATGCAGGCGCACTCAAGGTGCCGCCGCATTCCATGCAGGCCGAGCAGGCGGTGCTGGGCGGCCTGATGCTCGACAACAACGCCTGGGATACCGTGGCTGACCTGCTCGGTGAGCAGGATTTCTACCGGCGTGATCACCGCCTGATCTTTCGCGCTATCGAGCAGCTGGCCGAGAACAACAATCCACTCGACGCCGTCACCCTGTCTGAGTGGCTGGACCAGAACCGGTTGCTCGAGGAAGTGGGTGGCCTGAGCGCGCTCGGTACGCTGGCGCAAAACACCCCGAGTGCCGCGAATATCAAGGCCTACGCGGAGATCGTGCGTGAGAACTCGGTGATGCGTCAGCTGATCGAGGTCGGCAACCGGATCGCCAACAGCGGCTTCGTACCGGAGGGGCGTGATACGACCGCGTTGCTGGACGATGCCGAGAAGCTGGTGTTCGAGATCGCCGAGCAGGGCAAGCGCGGCAAGCGTGGCTTCCGCAATATCCGCTCCCTGCTGGCAATTGCGGTGGATCGCATCGACATGCTGTCACAGCAGGACGAGGCCATCACCGGCGTATCCACGGGTTTCACGGACCTGGATGAAATGACCGCCGGTCTGCAGCCGTCTGACCTGGTCATCGTTGCCGGGCGGCCTTCCATGGGCAAGACCACGCTGGCGGTGAATTTTGCCGAGAATGCGGCAATCAAGCACCAGGTGCCGGTGGCGATCTTCAGTATGGAAATGTCGGGTGAGCAGCTGGCGCTGCGCATGATGTCCTCACTGGGCCACATTGACCAGCACAAGATCCGTACCGGCAAGCTCGATGATGATGACTGGCCGCGCCTGACCTCGGCCGTGAGCCTGCTGGACGCTGCGCCGATCTTTATCGATGATACCCCGGCACTCTCACCGGTCGAGCTGCGTGCACGTGCACGGCGCCTGAAACGCGAGCACAATATCGGGCTGATCGTGGTCGATTACCTGCAACTCATGCAGGTTAGCAATACGCGTGAGAATCGTACCAATGAGATCTCCGAGATTTCACGCAACCTGAAGGCGCTGGCCAAGGAACTGGAGGTGCCGGTGATTGCGCTGTCACAGCTCAATCGCAGTCTGGAGCAGCGTACAGACCGGCGCCCGGTCATGTCCGACCTGCGCGAGTCCGGCGCCATCGAGCAGGACGCCGACGTCATCATGTTTATCTACCGTGACGAGGTCTATCACGAGGACAGTCCACAGAAGGGCCTTGCCGAGATCATCATCAGCAAGCAGCGCAACGGTCCCATCGGCAAGATTACGCTGACCTTCCGCGGCCAGTTCACCCGCTTCGAGAATACGGCGCGTGAAAATTACTACTCTGGTGGTGAGTTTGAATGACGCGTCCGACCCGCGCGCGCATCGACCTGCAAAACCTTCAGCATAATTTCAGCCGCGTTCAGGAATCCGCTCCCGGCAGCCGGGTGATGGCCATCATCAAGGCGAATGCCTACGGGCACGGCCTGGTGCGCGTGGCACAGGCACTGAAGGCGGCCGATGCCCTTGGCGTGGTTGGGCTGGAGGAGGCCATCACACTGCGCGAGGCGGGTTGTGACCAGCGTATCGTGCTGCTCGAAGGGCTGTTCAGCGCCGATGACATTGCGCTGATCAATGGCTACCACCTCGACGTCGTTATCCACCACCGCAACCAGCTGGAGATGCTGGAACAGGGCAGGCTGGCGCGGCCACTGGATATCTGGTTGAAAATCGATACCGGCATGCACCGGCTGGGCTTCGCTCCCGCGGATGTCGGCGCTATAGCCGAGCGGCTCATGGCCCTGCCACAGGCGGGTACGTTGCGCCTCATGACACATTTTGCCAGTGCCGATGAACCCGGCTCCGCGGCTACCACCGAACAGATGGGCCGCTTTGCCGGGGTTGGCCGGGATATGGCGGCCGAGCGCACGCTTGCCAATTCTGCCGCCATCCTGGCCTGGCCTGACTCACATGCCGACTGGGTGCGCCCGGGCATCATGTTGTATGGCGGTTCACCCTTTGTCGATCGGGATGCGCAGTCGCTGGGGCTGAAGCCGGTGATGACCCTGCGTACCGGGCTGATTGCGGTCAATGCGCATCGCAAGGGAGATGCCATCGGTTATGGTGGCAGCTGGACCTGCCCGAAGGATATGAATATTGGTGTCGCCGCGATTGGTTATGGTGACGGCTATCCGCGTCATGCGCCGAACGGCATGCCGGTACTGGTCAACGGCCGGCGCGCGCAACTGGCCGGTCGTGTATCGATGGACATGATCTGTATTGACCTGGGGGCACAACCTGACGCACGTGCGGGTGACGAAGTCATCCTGTGGGGCGAGGGGCTGCCGGTTGATGAAGTGGCAGGCCTGGCCGGCACACTGTCCTATGAATTGTTGTGTGGTGTCAGTGCCCGCGTGTGTTATGACTACTGCTGAGATTCGTTTACCCGTACTTCCGACCTAGTGCTTTTGTCTACCTTGACGGCGCAGCAATGTCGTCTACCTTTAGTCATTGCCAATCACATTAGATTGAGTCCAGTTATTAAACTGGTTTATGGCGTCGAGCATGTTCGATTGATTGAAGTGTATGCAAAGACGTTTTTCTGACGAAATACCGGGGGCATGCGATGGGATACAGTGCAGAACACAGCGGTCCAGGTCAGCAACAGGAGTTTCGTCCACCCACCGTTACCCCGATTGAGCAGCGACTTGAAGATCTGGAGGCCCAGGTCGGCCGGCTCGAGGCATCGGCGCCGCGCGCTGACAAGGTGACGCTGCTGGTATTTTCGGGTGAACTCGACAAGGTACTGGCAGGCCTGATGATTGCCACCACGGCGGTATCAATGGGCATGGAGGTTACCGTATTTTTTACCTTCTGGGGTCTCAACGTATTGAAAGAAAGGAGAACCTACTCGGGTAAGGACATCAAGGAACGCATGATTGACATGATGACACCGACCGGTCCAGGCAGTATGGGCGTCTCGCAGTTGAACATGCTGGGGGCCGGGCGGGCAATGCTGAAGCAGATGATGAAGGAAAAAGATGTGATTTCAGCGGAGGAACTGCTGGTCATTGCCAGGGAAAGTGGCGTGCGGCTGGTGGCCTGCAGCATGACCATGCAGGTCATGGGTATCAAGGAGAGTGAACTGACGGATGAAATCGAGATTGCAGGTGCGGCGAGCTACCTGGTGGATGCCAGTCGCTCGGGCTGCACGCTGTTTATCTAGTCTTGAGTCATGGATGACATCCAGTCGTTTGGTTCACGAGTGGAGCAGGGATTCGCTAGCAGACAATCAAGACAGGGGGTGTGCCATGATGCAAGTTGCTTACGGTATTAACCAGGAACCACAACACAGCGTGGAAATCATTATGCATGTCGATGAATCGCTGGGTGAGACACAACGCGATGACCTGGCCGGCTACCTGATCTCGTTGGAGGGAATCAGTTCGGCCGAGTTCTGCCCGCTGCGTGATCACCTGATGCTGGTGCAGTACAACCGGGATCTTGTTAGCTCACAGGACGTGCTTGGCCGGGTACAATCACGGAATATCCATGCCGAACTGATTGGCCCGGTTTAATTCTCTGCAGTTGATATCTTGCGCCGGGGCTTGGCCCCGGCTTTTTTTGCCTGCAGCACCAGCTGCGCTGATATACAGCCTGATGCCATGAACAGATGACGCCGGGAATGGTTCCGGTTACTCTAGCCTGCCATGGCAAAACCAAAAACCGTCTACACCTGCAGCGCCTGTGGTGGCCAGTCGCCGCAATGGGCGGGCCAGTGCAGTGATTGTGGCGGCTGGAATACGCTCGCAGAGGGAATAACCGCCAGTACCACTCCCGCACGCCGTTTCAGTGGCTACAGCGGCGCCAAGGGCGCGGCGCAGGTCATGCCGCTGGCTGCGGTCCGGACGGATCGCCAGATTCGCAGCTCGGTTGGTCTGCAGGAACTGGACCGGGTGCTGGGTGGCGGGCTCGTATCCGGTTCGGTAGTGCTGCTTGGCGGTGATCCCGGCATCGGTAAATCGACCTTGCTGCTGCAGGTGCTGGCGACCCTGTCCGGTAGCCTGACTTCCCTCTACGTGACCGGCGAGGAGTCCGCCGAGCAGATATCGCTGCGTGCTGAACGGCTCGGCATCGCTGGTGGAGATATTCGCCTGCTGGCCGAGACCGCGGTGGAGCAGATTATTGCCATTGCCGCCAGGGAACGCCCGCAGGTGATGGTGCTCGATTCCATACAGACGCTCTATACCGAGGCCCTGCAATCGGCGCCCGGTTCGGTTGCGCAGGTCAGGGAAAGTGCCGCGCAACTGGTACGCTTTGCCAAGCAATCCGGTATCGCGATGTTCCTGGTCGGGCATGTCACCAAGGAAGGTACGCTGGCCGGGCCGCGGGTACTCGAGCACATGGTGGATACCGTGCTGTACTTCGAGGGCGACCCCGGGGACCGTTACCGTATCCTGCGCGCCATCAAGAACCGTTTTGGTGCCGTCAACGAACTCGGCGTGTTTGCCATGACCGAGGCGGGCCTGAAGGAGGTACACAATCCGTCGGCGATCTTCCTGTCGCGCCATGAGCAGGCCGTGCCAGGCAGTGTGGTGATGGTGACATGGGAAGGCACGCGCCCGCTGCTGGTGGAGGTGCAGGCACTGGTCGATCAAAGTCAGCTGGGTAATCCACGCCGCGTCACGCTCGGGCTGGATCAAAACCGGCTGTCCATGTTGCTGGCGGTGCTGCATCGGCACGGTGGACTGGCGCTCGGTGACCAGGATGTGTTCGTGAATGTCGTGGGTGGTGTGCGCGTCAGTGAAACGGCCGCCGATCTTGCCGTGTTGCTGGCAGTGATGTCGAGCTTTCGTGACAAGCCATTGCCGGAACAGCTGATCGTGTTTGGCGAGGTTGGTCTGTCCGGCGAACTGCGCCCGGTGCGCAATGGTCAGGAACGCTTGCAGGAGGCGGCCAAGCACGGGTTCCAGCGCGCCATCATCCCGGCCGCCAACCAGCCGAAGAAGGCACTGCGGGGCCTGGAAGTGACCGCGGTAAGCCGCCTGTCACAGGTGCTCGATGCGATGGCCGGCTTGTTATGAGAAAAGCTGGTCCTGCTCGAAGTCCAGTGACAGGGAATTGATGCAGTAGCGCTGCCCGGTCGGTGCCGGGCCATCCTCGAACACATGGCCGAGGTGGGCGTCGCATCGGGCGCACAGCACCTTAAAAAGGGGTCAGTACCCCGTTGCAGTATTTGTTGCGTTAGAGATGACAGAGAAGAAATCGTCGTTCCCGCGCAGGCGGGAACCCAGCGTTCAATTACCCGAATGTTGGTCTATTAATGCTGGAACATTAGCAGGCAGGTGGACACTCCCGGGCTGTATACACCACAGCTGTTTGTTTCTGGCTGGATCCCCGCCTGCGCGGGGATGACAAGAAAATCAGTTTAATTATTGAGTATTTATTGAGGCTGGTCTGCTTTCAATTGTCCTTGTCGAAGTCCAGTGACAGGGAGTTGATGCAGTAGCGCTGCCCGGTCGGGGCCGGGCCATCCTCGAACACATGGCCGAGGTGGGCGTCGCATCGGGCGCACTGTACCTCGACGCGCACCATGCCGTGACCGGTGTCGGGGCGGGTCGTGATGTTTTCTGGATTACCCATACGCACAAAACTTGGCCAGCCGCTGCCCGAGTCAAACTTGTCGCTCGAATGAAACAGTTCGGCGCCGCAGCAGCAGCACGTGTAGGTGCCGTCTTGCTTGCAGTCGAGATGGCGTCCGGTGAACGGCCTCTCGGTACCCTTGCAGCGTGTAACCTGGTATTGCTCCGGGCTCAACTGTGCACGCCATTCCGGGTCGGTTTTGCTGATCTTGTCAGTCATCAGCGTTGATGTTGCCGCTGCCGGTAATGATCGGTGATGTTTGCCGCCCCTGCTTTTCCAGGAACTCCCTGGCGGTGGCGATGCCGATTTCGGCCTCGGCGCGGCCCGTCAGGTCCGGGTTTTCGCGTGCCTCGGTCTCGGCCCACTGCAGGAACTTCCTGACTTCGCTGAGTTGCTGCTCTGCGGGCAGTGATTTCAGGTAGTCACTGGGGCGAGCCTTGATACGATTGCCTTCCACGACCTCGAGGTTGAACAACAGCTTCACGGTGTGGACTCCGGTTCGTCCCGTGCACCGGCTTTATGCAGCGCGGGATGTATGCGTACGGTTTTGACCATGTTCTCCCTGATCTGCAGGATATCGACCGGGTGATTATCCAGCAGCAGGCAGGTGATGGAGTCCGGGATCATCTCCAGTTCCTCGATGATCAGGCCGCTCAGCGTCTTGGGGCCGTCCGTTGCAAGTGACATGTGCAGGGCGCTGTTGAGCATGCGGATGCTGACCGAACCGTTCACCAGCCAGCTGCCATCTTCCTGCGGCTGGATGTCATCGGTATGTACGGACGGGTCGGAGGTGAACTCACCGACGATTTCCTCCAGCAGGTCTTCCAGGGTGACCAGGCCCTGGATATCACCGTATTCATCCACGGCAAAGCCGATGCGGTGGCGCTCGCGCTGGAAATTCAGCAGCTGGCGGTTCAGCGAGGTGCTTTCAGGGATAAAGTATGGTGCGCGCGCGATGCTTTGCAGGGTTGCATGATCGAGTTCATCGCGGTAAAGCAGTGGTAGCATATCGCGCATGTGCAGGATGCCGATAACATGATCGAAGTTTTCCCGGTACAGCGGGATGCGCGTGTACTGGCTGTCCGTCAGTGTTTTGGTGATGGTGTCCCAGTCGTCGTTGATGTCGATAGCGGTGATCTCGTTGCGCGGCACCATGATGTCTTCCACGGTGACATTCTCCAGGTCCATCAGGTTCAGCAGCATCGACCGATGACGCTCCGGTATCATGGCACCGGCCTCTATCACCACGGTGCGCAGTTCTTCCTTGGTGAGTGCCTGCGAGGTGCCATCTTCCGGTGAGACCCCCATCAGTTTCAGCATGCCGTTGGCAATTGCATTCACCACCCATACCAGCGGGTACATCAGCTTCAGCAAGGGGACATAGATGTATGAGGCCGGAAAGGCGATGCGTTCCGGGTGCAGTGCGGCCAGTGTCTTCGGGGTGACCTCGGCAAACAGCAGGATGACGATGGTCAGCAACATGCCGGCCGCAAAGATAAAGCCGACATCGTTATAGATGCGCAGCGCGATCAGCGTCATCAGTATGGAGGCAAGAATGTTGACGAAGTTGTTGCCCAGCAGGATCAGGCCGATCAGGCGGTCCTGGCGTTGCAACAGTTGCTGTACACGCATCGCGCCGGCATGCTTTTTGTCGGCCAGGTGACGCAGGCGATAACGGTTGAGCGTCATCAGGCCGGTTTCGGAACCGGAAAAGAAAGCGGACAGCAGTATCAGGAAAACAAGTGCCGCAAGCAGCACGCTAAGGGGGGTGTCGTCCAAACGGGGACAGCCTCATGTTGGGGGTCAAGGTTGTATTTTACGCAAATCCGCCGGTCATGTCAGGTAAGGTGCCGTGGCACAGAACCGCCTGCCAGGGCGCCGCGGTATTGCGGGATTAGTGCGAGAGCACCAGTTCCAGCACGAACTTGCTGCCAAAGTAGGCCAGCATGAGAAAGATAAAGCCGCCGATAGTCCAGCGAATGGCGGTGCCCCCGCGCCAGCCGAAGCGCCAGCGGCCCCAGAGCAGGATGCCGAAGACCCCCCAGGCCATAATCGACAGCGTGGTCTTGTGTACCAGGTGCTGGGCAAAGATGTCCTCCAGGAACAGCGCGCCGGTAACCAGTGACAGGGTCAGCAGGGTGAAGCCGATGGCGATCATCTGGAACAGCAGGTTCTCCATGACCTGCAGCGGGGGCAGTGCACGAATGAACCCGCCGGGTTTGCGATTGAGCAGCTGGTGGTCCTGGATGGCGAGCAGGACGGCCTGTACCACCGCCAGACCAAGGATGCTGTAGGCCAGCAACGAGGTCAGGATGTGCGTGTCAAGCTGCCATGCACTGGCATCGGTGAGAATATGCTGCGCCGGCCAGACCAGGATCAGGCCGATGCTGAGCGCGGCCAGGGGAAAGACGCAGATGCCAAGATTTTCCACCGGCTCGAACAGGCTGGCCAGCACCAGTAACAGTGCCGTGGTCAGTGCGATCAGCGAGGCCGCGTAAAAAAATCCCAGGTTTAGCCCGCTGTCCTGCAAGATGCCCGGATAGAGAAAAAAGGCGTGGATCGTCACTGCCCCGAGACTGACGAGGAGGATCGTAATTCGCTGGCATCCGGGAGTATCCGTGCCGCGCACCAGCCGTCTGACCAGCAGGATACTGGCCAGCAGGTAGAGTAAGATCGAGAGCAGGCCGGGTAGAGTGGGAACCATGGCGGCATCATCGCATAACTGTCGCGGGCATTGAAGGGCCTGCGACCAGGCTGCCGCAGCCGCCGGTTTTCCCGTTATAATTCATTTCCGGCCCCGTGGGTCTGAACAGTACCGGAACCTGGAATCATGTTTGACAATCTCTCTGAACGGCTCTCGAAAACCATCAGGAACCTGCGTGGCCAGGGTCGGCTGAGCGAGGAAAATATCAAGGACGCCCTGCGCGACGTGCGCATGGCGCTGCTTGAGGCCGATGTCGCGCTGCCGGTGGTGAAGGAATTTATTGACCGTGTGCGTGAACGCGCCATGGGCAAGGATGTGCTGAAGAGCCTTACGCCGGGGCAGACCCTGGTCAAGGTGGTCAGCGATGAGCTGGTGCACATCATGGGCGATGTCAACGATGCCCTCAACCTCAGCGTGCAGCCGCCGGCCGTAATACTGATGGCTGGCCTGCAGGGTTCGGGCAAGACCACCAGTTCTGCAAAGCTGGCGCGCATGCTGCAGGAGCGCGAAAAGAAATCTGTCTTGCTGGCCAGCTGTGATATTTACCGGCCGGCAGCCATTGATCAGCTGAAAACGCTGGCGGAAGAAGTGGGCGCGGTATTTTTCCCGAGCCATCCCGGTCAGGACCCGGTTGCCATTGCCAACGCCGCGGTGGCGCAGGCGCGCAAGCAGCATCTCGATGTCGTGATTATCGATACCGCCGGCCGCCTGCACATCGACGACGACATGATGAATGAGATCAGACTCCTGCATGCCGCTGTCAGCCCGGTCGAGACACTGTTCGTTGTCGACAGCATGACCGGACAGGATGCCGCCAACACCGCGCGCACCTTCAATGACGTGCTGCCACTGACTGGTGTGATCCTGACCAAGACCGATGGCGATGCGCGTGGCGGGGCTGCGCTGTCAATTCGTTCGATTACCGGCAAGCCGATCAAGTTTATCGGTGTTGGCGAAAAGACCGCGGCGCTGGAGCCATTTTATCCGGACCGCATTACCTCGCGCATTCTCGGTATGGGCGATGTAGTCAGCCTGGTTGAGGAGGCGGAACAGAAGGTCGACAAGGAAGCGGTGGCGAAACTTGTCGGCAAGATTACCCGCGGCAAGGGATTTGACATGAATGATTTCAGCGATCAGCTGGACCAGATGCTGAATATGGGCGGGCTGGCCGGATTGATGGACAAGTTGCCGGGCATGGGGCAATTGCCGAAAAATGCCATGGCGGATGACAGCCAGGTGCACCGCATGAAGGCGATCATCAATTCCATGACCCCGCAGGAGCGTGGTCGCCCGGGCGTGATCAACGGCTCGCGCCGGCGTCGTATCGCGACCGGCTCCGGTACCCGGGTGCAGGACGTGAACCGTCTGCTCAAGCAGCACCTGCAGATGCAAAAGATGATGAAGAAGATGTCAAAGGGCGGTATGGGCAAGCTGCTGCGTGGCATGAAGGGCAAGGGACCGATGGGTATGCCGTTCTAGGCTGCCCGATAGCGGTAAAATTTCCTGATGTGCAAATAAAAACGGTGGCCAAGGCCACCGTCAAGCACTGCGCGAATTGGATATTTTATATTGTCGTTGTTGTTTTCTGTTTCAGAAAATACCGTTGCGCAAATTATTTATTATTGTGTGCAATGAGCTCTTGTTCTCCGGATGGTGAATCCTCCCCCAACAGTTCTGTTTCTTCTCTGCTCGCTGTCAGTTAAAGCAATTGCTGTGCCACTCCGAAAAATACACCGAAATAGAAAGGGTTGGAGTTGTGGTGCTGGCCGGGTAGGGGGCGTCAGGGCGCCATGCGTAAGAAATTTCGACAAACCCGGTACGGTTGGTCGCCCGGCGACAGGCAGGAAATCTCCTTGAATTACAAGAACAAAGTGCCAGATATTTGGCTGTGCGAGCGTCTATGGCGATCTGTAATCTATTTCGACAGCAGGCTGGCAAAGTTGTCATGCACAGCGCAGACAGGATGACAGACTTAATTGCCTGCATTCGCTTCACTTTTCCGGAAAATCGCGTAAAATTGCCCGGCTTTCAACAGGCGTTCTCCGCGACCAGGCAGCGGGGCCGTACATTTCAGAGGACAGACTAGATTATGGTGACGATTAGAATGTCACGTGGCGGCGCGAAAAAGCGTCCCTTCTACCACATCGTGGTAACCGACAGCCGTAACCGCCGTGACGGGCGCTATCTTGAACGGATCGGTTTTTTCAACCCGGTGGCAACCGGTGGTGAAGTCCGTTTGCGCATTGACAGCGAGCGCGCCGCACACTGGACCAGCAAGGGTGCGCAGGTGTCGGATCGGGTAGCCCGTCTGCTGAAGGAACAGCCGGCGCAGTAAGTTCGGCTTTCCGTTGGGCAGCATGTCCGGGAACGATAGTTCTGCATCCGGCGCCTCGCAGGCAGACGATCTGCTGGTGATGGGGCACCTTGCAGGGCCGTATGGTGTCAAGGGCTGGCTGCGCGTTGCACCCTGTACCCGGGAGTTGACCGCGTTGCTGGAGTATTCCCCCTGGTACCTGTACCGCAAGGGTGAGTGGCAGCCGGTGGAACTGCTGCAGGGCAAACCCCATGGTAAGGGACTGGTCGTGCAGTTGGCGGAATGCAACAACCGCGAACAGGCCGCCGCCCTGAGTGGAACAAAGATCGGCGTTTACCGTAGCGAGTTACCGGATACGGCAGCGGATGAATATTACTGGAGTGACCTGGTGGGTCTGCGGGTTATCAACAGTGACGGTTCGCTACTCGGTACGGTTGATCACCTGATCGAAACTGGCGCAAACGATGTGCTGGTCGTCAGGGGAGAGCAGGAATACCTGGTGCCGTTTATCACCGGGCAGGTTATCAAGTCGGTCGATATCGGACAGCAGCTCATCCGGGTCGACTGGGATACGGATTACTGAACGGCACGATAATGCGCATCGATGTCGTGACATTATTCCCGGAAATGATCCGGGAGCGCAGCAGCCAGGGCATACAGGGCCGGGCGCTGGCGCAGGGGATACTGGAGCTGGCAACCTGGAATCCGCGCGATTTCAGCACGGATAAACACCGTAGTGTCGATGACCGGTCTTACGGTGGTGGTCCCGGCATGGTGATGCAGGTGCAGCCGCTGTGCGCGGCCATCCGCGCAGCCCGCTCCGCCGGTCCACAGGCAAGCGTGATTTACCTGTCACCGCAGGGGCGGCGCTTTACGCAGGACAAGGCGCGTGAGCTGGCGCAACAGGAACGCATTATCCTGGTGGCCGGCCGCTATGAAGGCATCGATGAACGGATCATCGAGCTGGAAGTGGATGAGGAGCTGTCCATCGGTGACTATGTCCTGAGTGGCGGCGAGTTACCGGCGCTGCTGGTAATGGATGCGGTGACGCGGTTATTGCCCGGCGCGCTGGGCGATGCAGATTCTGCGCAGGAGGATTCCTTCATGGATGGCCTGCTGGACTTCCCGCATTACACCCGCCCGGAAGAGATCGAGGGCATGCGGGTACCGGATGTCCTGCTGGGTGGCAACCATGCCGCCATTCGGCGCTGGCGTCACAAGCAGGCGCTGGGACGGACCTGGCAACGCAGGCCGGACCTGTTGGAGAAAATGCAGCTGGATGCCGAACAGCAGACACTGCTGAATGAATTTATCGACGATTACAAGTCGGGCAATTGAGTGATCAATAGCCCATTTCAGGAACCAGAGGATTGAGCAATGAGCAACATTATCGAACAGCTTGAGCAGGAACAGTTACGCCAGGATATCCCGGACTTCAGCCCAGGCGACACCGTCATTGTGGAAGTCAAGGTCAAGGAAGGGGAGCGTGAACGTTTGCAGGCGTTTGAGGGTGTGGTGATCGCCAAGCGTAATCGTGGCCTGAACTCTGCTTTCACCGTGCGCAAGATTTCCCACGGTGAAGGTGTGGAACGTGTCTTCCAGACACACAGCGCTGCGATCGGCTCCATCAAGGTGAAGCGTCGTGGTGACGTGCGCCGTGCCAAGCTGTATTACCTGCGTGAATTGTCTGGTAAGGCCGCACGCATCAAGGAAAAACTCTAACCGCTACGGGTTCTCCACGAATCGGTTTACAATAGCGGGCGCCCTGGACCAGGGTGCCCGTTTTTTTGTTTGCAGAGGTGTTATGAAACTCATGACACGTAGACCGGAAATAAACGGCCGTAAGGTCATTTACTCACTGGTGCTGGATTCGCCGCTCGGGCGTCTCGGCGTTTGCCTGCAGGGCAATGCGGTGTGCCGGATCGACTACTTGCCCCCCAATACCCCTGTCCATACGAACGGCAGTGCCGCCGCACGCCATGTGGCAGGCGAACTGGAACGTTACTTTACTGCGTCCGGACACCTGTTCGATCTGCCTGTGGTGATGCAGGGCACACCGTTCCAGCAACGTGTGTGGCAGGCACTGCGGGACATTCCTGCAGGTGAGACCCGCAGTTACGGACAGCTGGCCACGCAGCTGGGCAGTGGCGCTCGTGCCGTGGGTAATGCCTGTCGTCATAACCCGGTATCGATTGTCGTGCCCTGCCACCGGGTAGTGGCTGCTTGCGGTCTGGGTGGTTATGGCGGCCACACGCAGGGGCCGGAGTTGCGGCGCAAGTCCTGGTTGCTGGCGCATGAAGGGGTCCTGACCGAGGACTTGAAAAGCAACCGCACTGC
>CBEULV010000049.1:0-12918 GCA_965544015.1 uncultured Gammaproteobacteria bacterium
CCAAGGAAGCTCTGATGTGTCGTCATTGCGAGGAACAAAGTGACGAGATTTGTTCAACAAATCAGAGCCTCCTTAACATAATCTATTAGGATACACGTGTAACATATTGAATAATAAATACAGAGCGGCCGACGCTACCAACCCGTGCAAGAGCTCTGAACGGTTACCTGCTCCGTGAACTCTGTGTGCTCTGTGGCTGGAATTTCATGAATATAAAAAACACCGCACCGGGTGACCCGGCTCTCCGAAGTTATCGGGGTATGCCTCCATGCACTGCGGCATGGCCTGCGGGCAGCGCGGGTGGAAATGGCAACCTGTCGGCGGACTGGACGGTGATGGCAGGTCGCCGGCAAGGCGAATGACTTCACGACCGGAGTCTGGCTCGATATCCGGCACCGCTGATAACAGTGCGCGGGTATATGGATGCTGCGGGTCTTCCAGTACCCGTGCTACCGGGCCCTCTTCCACGATGCGGCCCAGATACATGACGGCAACACGGTCCGCGAGGTAGGACACCACAGACAGGTTGTGCGTGATAAACAGGTAGGACAGCCCGAGTGTGTTCTGCAGCCCCTTGAGCAGGTTCAGGATCTGCGCCTGGACAGAAACATCGAGCGCACTGGTCGGTTCGTCACAGATCACCAGTTGCGGTTCTACGGCCAGTGCGCGCGCGATACAGATACGCTGGCGCTGACCACCGGAGAATTCATGCGGGTAACGCTGGGTAAGATCGGGCGACAGACCTACCTGTTCGAACAGTTGATCAACGCGTGCGCGCCGTTCGGTCCTGCTGTTGCCGATACCCTGTGCGGCCATACCCTCCTCGACAATGTCACCGACCATCATGCGCGGGTTCATCGACGAATACGGGTCCTGGAAGATGAACTGGAAATCGGAACGACGCTTGCGCAGCGCCTCACCCTTGAGCTGTGTCAACTCGACATTGTCAAAGCGCACACTGCCTGCCGTCGGACGGATCAACTGCAGGATGCCCTTCCCCACCGTTGTCTTGCCACAGCCGGACTCGCCCACCAGTGCCAGCGTGCTGCCACGTGATATTTGCAGTGATACGCCATCCACGGCAAACACGTGACCGGCAACATGCCTGAACACCCCCTTGTGTATTGGAAAATGCACCTTGAGATCGGCGACATCCAGCAAGCTACCGTCGACGGTCGCCTGTCTGGTGGCGTGCGCCATGACGTCATTCGCCTGGCCTGCAATCGCAGGCTTGTCGAGCGCCGGGTCAGCGCGATGACAGCGCGTGGTCTGATCCTCGCCGACAGCATGCCAGGCAGGAATGTGTGTTGCGCAGTAGTCCCAGCTGACAGAACAGCGCTCGGCAAAGCGGCACCCTCTGAATGCCTGGTTTAGTTCTGGCACTGTGCCCGGGATGGTTGCCAGCGCCTGGTCGCGCTTGCGTACATCCGGCAAGGATTCGAACAACTTGCGACTGTAAGGGTGCTGTGCGCTACTGAAGAACCGGTCCCGGGAAGCTACTTCAACCAGTTGCCCTGCATACATGACAGCCACGCGATCCGCCATACCCGCGACAATACCAAGGTCGTGCGTGATCAGCATGATGGCCATGTGGGTTTCCTGCTGCAGCTTCTGCAGCAGTTCCAGTACCTGCGCCTGGATGGTAACGTCCAGTGCCGTGGTCGGTTCGTCGGCAATCAGCAGGTCCGGCTCACCGGCCAGGGCGATGGCGATCATGATGCGCTGCTTCATTCCTCCGGACAGCTGGTGCGGGTACTCGCCCCTGCGACGACGCGCGTCGGGTATGCCCACGGCATCGAGCAGTTCCAGCACCCGGTTCACAGCAACGCGTCCCTTCATGCGGTGGTGCTGCTTCAGGACCTCGGCAATCTGGTCACCAACCGTCAACACAGGATTCAGCGAGGTCATCGGTTCCTGGAAGATCATGGCAATGCGCCGGCCCCGGATGCGGCGCATGTCGGACTCAGCCAATGCTGTCAGTTCCTCGTCGCCGAGCCAGATCTTTCCAGCGCTGATACGACCGACCGGTTGCGGCAACAGACGTAGTATCGACAGTGCGGTCATGGATTTCCCGCAACCGGACTCACCCAGCAAGGCAAACGTCTCGCCGCGCCGGATGGCCAGACTGATGCCATCGACCGGGCGGATGGCATTGTCGCCATGGCCAAGCTGAACGCTGACATTTTCGAGACGAAGCAATGGCTGTTTCATGGTATCCATGTGTGGTTATCGTTCACGCATTCGCGGGTCGAAGGCGTCACGTACCGCGTCGGAAAAAAGGTTGGCTGCCAGCACCAGCGTGAACATGAACAGGAAGGCAGACAGCAATGACCACCACACCACCGGTTCACGCGCCATCTCGAGGCGCGCACCGTTGATCATGTTACCCCAGCTGTTCATGGTCGGATCGACGCCGACGCCCACATAGGACAGCACCGCTTCGGCAAGTACCAGGCCACTGAAATCCAGCACCACGGTGATCAGCACAATGTGCATGACGTTGGGCAGGATATGGCGCGTGATGATGCGAGTGTGCGCGACGCCAAATGACACCGCGGCCTGGATATACTCCGCCTCGCGCAGCTTTAGCGATTCACCACGCAACAACCGGCAGAGTCCGGTCCAGCTGGTAATTCCCAGGATAATACACAGAAACAACAATCGGATATCCGCTCTTTCTACTGTGGTTTCAAATAGCTCTGGGTTGTTGGCAATATACACCTGCAGCATCAGGATGGTGGCTGCGATCAACAGCACATGCGGAATGGAGTTCAGCGTAGTGTAGATGTATTGCACAACGTCATCGATCCAGCCGCGCGCGTAACCGGCCACGATGCCCATAAAGATTGCGAATGGCAGCATCACCAGCGTGGTGAGCGTGCCGATCAGCAGCCCGGTACGGATGCTCTTCAATGACAGGTAGAACACATCCTGTCCGACCTTGTCGGTGCCCAGTACGTGATAGACACTGGCAAGATTGATGGACAGGAACACCAATGCCAGCAACAGTGTCAGGGTGACCAGTATGGTCCGCCAGGGAATCACGGTGTGTTGTATCAGAATTTCGTGCAGCATGTCCCGGGTGCTGCGTGCGCTTCGCCGCGCCAGCAAGCTGGACAGCAACCACAGCACCAGCGCACCGGCCAGCAGTGCCTCAAAGAGCGAAACCAGAGTGCGCTGCAGGATGTCGACGTGCTTGTCGATACCGCTTCCCTGCAAATGCCGACCTGCGTGTGCCAGTGGCGGGAACGCACGCGTCTTGCTACCGTCCGACCGTTCGACCGTTTCCTTCGTGAACAGATGCGTGGCAAACGGCGCGGAATAGGTCTTTTCATCCTGCGTGCGCAACGGACCGACCAGCACGTCAAACACGCTCAGGACATCAACGGAATAGTGGATCTCGCCACTGTTTCCGTTGCCCTCCAGCGGCAGCCGAAAGTGCAGCGAGTCGAGCAGGCCGGTTAGCACAAAGGCGAGTAGCACAACAGCCGAGGATGCTGCAACACGGCTGCGGAACACGCGTTGCCATGGTCCGCGAATATGCGGCTTGCTGCGCGCATAAAAGACGAACACGATCACCACCAGTGTCAACAGGAACACCAGTGCATCGGTCCACAGGATAACCGGCATGATCATGACAGACGCACCCGCGGGTCGACTATGGTGTAGGTGATATCCACCAGGATCAGGCCGACGATATAGAGCACGGTTCCCAGGAATACCATGGCCCGTACTACTGCAAAATCCTGCTTGTTAATGGCGTCGATGGTATAACTACCCAGCCCGGGAATGGAAAAGAACGATTCGGTCAGCAGGCTGCCCATGAACAACAGCGGCAGGATGACGACTACGCCGGTGACAATGGGTATCAATGCATTGCGCAGTATATGCCGGAACAGCACCAGTCTCTCGGACAGGCCCTTGGCACGCGCTGTGCGGATATAGTCCTTGCCGGCCTCCTCCAGGAAGAACGTCCGGTACCAGCGCGAGCCTGAGCCTATACCGCTGACGACGCCGATAAGCACCGGCAGGACGATGAACTTGATGGTGTCGATACCGGTCGCAAAACCGGAGATGGGCATCAGGCGGAATACCTTGGCGAGCAGGTACTGGCCACCGATGATATAGAACATGCCGGAGATGGACATCAGTACCACGCACAGGATGACGCCGGAGACATCAACATAGGTGCCACGGAAAAAGGCCATCAACATGGCAAATGTGATGTTGACCATCAGGCCGATGATCAACGCGGGTATCGCGATGGCCAGGCTTGGCAGCATGCGCTGGCTGATATCGTAGCTGATATCACGACCGTCATCGGAATAACCAAAGTCAAAGGCAAACAGCCTGACCGACTTCTCGAAGAAGATGGTCTCGGTCAACTGCTCGACACCATCCGCCTGCCTGTTCAGCAACAGGGGCTTGTCATAACCGTGACTGGCCTTCCACTTCTCGACTGCCTCGGGGGTGACATGTTTCATGCCCAGGTGCAGGCGCGCCATGTCGTCCGGTGAATTCACCACGAAGAACAGGTAGAAAGTCAGGATATTGACCCCGATCAGGATCGGGATGGCATAGGCAATACGGCGTATGATGTAGGCAAACATCAGTGGCTCTCCCGGACCGCAGGCTGACGTTGCTGGTGCCGATAAGCCAGCACGGCGGGAAGGATGACCAGTAACAACAGGCCGGCGATTGTATACAGTGGCCAGAGAACCGGACGGTTCCATTGCGCCTGCAGTTCCGCGCGCAGTTCCGGCTGGATACGTTGGTACTTGATTCCGTTGTTAGCCATCAGGTTCGGTTTGGAATTTTTGTACCAGCTATGGTGCAGCGAAAACTGCTTGGGGAAGAAGCCCCATACCCAGGGTGCATCATAACGGGCTATATCCATCATTTCCCCGATCAGGCGCGCACGTTCGGGTGAATTTTCCATGTTCTTGACCTCATCGAACAGGCGGTCAAATTCAGGGTTGCTGTAATTGGCCGCATTCTCGCCGTTCAGGCCGACCTTGCTGTTCGGGCCGTGCAGCAGGAACAGGAAGTTTTCCGGGTCCGGGTAATCCGCATTCCAGCCCCACTGGAAAATCTGCGCCGTACCCTTGAGCATCTTGTCCTGGAAACGGTTGTAGTCGGTGCCACGTATCACCAGTTGCAGGTTGAGCTTGTCGAACTGCTTGGCCAGCCAGTCCAGCCGCGCCTTCGCATCCGGCCCGGTGGATGCGGTATCGAAATACAGTACCAGTGGTTTTCCGCTCCGGATGTCACGCCCTTCCGGATAACCGGCCTCGGCGAGCAGGCGGCGCGCCTCCTCGATGGGTTTGCGTTGCGGCCCCCTGTCGGTGAAATCATAGACATGCGGATTGATACCCGCCTCGCCTTCTACATGACCGAAGATGCCCGGTGGAATCATACCTTGCGCCGGTATGCCGCGCCCGTTGAGAAAAATAGAAATGTACTCCTCGAAATCAATGGCGATCGATATTGCCAGCCGCAACTTGCGGGCGCGCTCAGAATCCCCGCCAACGACCGGGTCCTGCATGTTAAACCCGGTGTAGTAGATTGAGGTCGCCACCGCGGTATTCATGCGGATACCCTGGGACTGCATGGCCTCGGTCAGATTAACCTCGCCACCGGCGCCGATATTGACTGCCTGGTCAAAACTGTCCGAGCTGATCCCGGATGAATCGTAATAACCCTGCAGGAATTTGTTCCAGTACGGGATATCCTCCTTCTCCAGGCTGAACACGATGCGCTCGATAAATGGCATGGGCTTGCCCGCGTCATCCAGCAGGCCGGCCTCGCGGTCCCCCGGCTCGCCGGCATCAGGATAGGTTTCGCCGTGGAAATTGGGATTGCGCTCCAACACCATCTGCCGGTTCGGATTGTTGACCGTCAGCATATAGGGGCCGGTACCCACCGGGTACCAGTCCAGCGTGATATTGCGTGCCTGCATGCCGGGTTGAGAATAAAAGGCGTCGACCTCGGGAGCTACCGGCGCAAAAAACGGCATGGCCAGCCAATAGAGTAACTGCGGGTACTTGCCCTTGATTTTTACCCGGTAGCTGTAGCGACCGAGCAGTTCCACCCCGGCCAGCGGATAGCGCGCCAGGTCGAGATAGACACCCTCCTCGCGGCCGTTGGCCTCTTCTTCGTAGGCAGCCTCGAGTGTTTCCGCGTACTCCTTGAGGCCGACGATGTAATCACTCATCAGGCCGAAGATCGGCGAATGCAATTTCGGATGGGCCAGTCGCTTGATCTGGTAGACGTAGTCGGCAGCGACCAGCTCACGGGTGCCCGTCACGGAGAAGTCGCCCAGGGTATGAATACCCGCAAGCTCAGCCTCACCCAGCTCTGAATAGAGCCGGACACCCTGTTCATCACGTGCGAATGCCGGGTGTGGCTGGTAGTGAATGCCTGGCTGGATTTGAATGTCGTAATAACTGAAAGCGATCCGCTTGCTGTCCGCGTCATCGGCTAATGGCTGGCCGTCTGCGTCAAGGTAATATGCAACCGGGACCCCGGTAGCAGTCAGCGGGATCAGCTGGTAGGGACGCTTGAGGTAGTGATACTGCAGTGGTGGTTCATAGATCTGCCCGGTGAAGGTGACCTCGTTGGAACTGTACGACTGGGCCGGGTCAAGATGGTTCGGGCGCTCGCTGAAAGAGGCATAGTAGATATTCCTGCCTGCATTGTCGGCCGGGTATGGCCGGTTCCAGGGCTGACCGTCACAGCCGGCCAGCAGCAGAAAGATGCAACAGATGGCAGCCAGGCTGATTCGTTTGTCCGGGTTTTGCTGTGCGTGGCTGGCTTGCATGACCGGCTATTATAATGAGCGTGCCGCCCGGATTCATGCTTTTCGGGGTCTTCAACTGAACGGGCTTTTCCGGTAACGTTACGGCACCATTCACGGTGCCGCATGCGGGCCACGGTGATCCGGAGTCAAACCTCACAATATCAGGGTATAGCTATGGGATTCTTGAGCGGGAAACGCGTGCTGATTGTCGGGCTGGCCAGCACCCGGTCGATTGCCTGGGGAATTGCACGTGCCATGCGCCGGGAAGGCGCCGAGCTTGCCTTCAGCTACCCAAACGAGAAAATGGGTATACGCGTCACGAAGATGGCCAGGGAATGTGACTCCGATATCGTGCTGCCCTGCGATGTCAGTAGCGACGAGCAGATCAGCGCTCTGTTTGATGAGCTTGGCAAGCACTGGGACGGCCTTGATGTAATCGTCCACTCGGTGGCCTTTGCGCCGGCTGAGCAGCTCGCCGGCGATTACCTGGACTGTGTTACGCGCGAGGGGTTTGCCATCGCCCATGACATCAGTTCTTACAGCTTCGCGGCGCTGGCCAAGGCCGGCCACCCACTGATGAAAGGACGCAATGGGTCGCTGCTGACGTTGAGTTACCTGGGCGCCGTACAGACCATTCCAAACTACAATGTCATGGGTATCGCCAAGGCAAGCCTGGAGGCAAACGTGCGTTACCTGGCGCAGAGCCTGGGTCCGGAAGGGATTCGTGTCAATGGCATCTCCGCGGGGCCGATACGTACGCTGGCCGCCTCCGGCATCAGCAACTTCCGCAAGCTGCTGGATGTGTTTGCTCATACGGCGCCACTGCGCCGCAACGTGACCATCGAGGATGTGGGCAATGCCGCCGCATTCCTGTGTTCGGACCTCGCCTCCGGCATTACCGGCGAAATCACCTACGTGGATGGTGGCTACAACACCGTCGGCATGGCACCACTCATAACGGACGACTGACCGTCTCATCCGACAGGATTGCACGCTCCCCTTCCAGCCGCCCAATCAGTACGGCGCCACAGGAGTCACTGAATACATTCACGCTGGTCCGGCACATATCGAGCACCCGGTCGACGGCCAGGATCAGCCCGACAGCCTCCACCGGCAGGCCGATCGCACTCAGAATAATCGTGATGGCAACCAGGCTGGCTGCCGGTATACCTGCCACGCCGATGGATGTCAGTAATGCCACCAGCACCACGGTAAATTGCGTGGCAAAGTCGAGCGTCAGGCCATAGGCCTGTGCGATAAACATCGCTGCCACGCACTCGTACAGGGCAGTACCATCCATATTGACGGTCGCACCCAGCGGCAACACAAAACTGGTGGTGCGGTTGGATACCCCGGCACGCTTCTCGACGCAGTCCATGGTTACCGGCAGGGTTGCCGAAGATGATGCCGTTGAGAATGCCGTCAGCAATGCCGGCGACATGGCCTTGAAATGACGCCCCGGGCGTACCCGCGCCACCAGCCGCAGCAACAGCGGCAGAGTGATCAGCAAATGGGCTGCCAGGGCCAGCAGTACGGTGAAAAAAAACACCAGCAGTGGCTGGAAAACGGCAAAGCCTGTGGTTGCCACCACCTTGGCGACCAGCGCAAAGACGCCCACCGGGGCAAACAGCATCACCCAGTCAGTGATCTTCATCATCACTGCGAACACGCCCTGCCAGAAGTCGCGCAGTGCCTTGCCGGGCGCTGCTTCAATTTTCGTCATGAAATAGCCGAACAACAGGCTGAAGAAGATCAGGCCCAGCATCCTGCCTTCCGCAGCTGCCGCTACAATGTTCGGGGGAATCATGCGAATGAAAATCTCTACGACATCACCGGCGCCCTTTCCCTGCACGCGCTCGGTAATCGCCGCGGTATCGGCATCAGACAGTGCTATGATTTCGCGCGCCGGCTCACCATCCACGATGCCGGGCGCGATTAAATTGACGGCCAGCAGGCCGATCAGGATGGCAAACAGGCTTGTCGTGAGGTAGTACAGCAGCGTCTTGCCGCCAAGCCTGCCCATGTCATTTCTGCCACCGATCCCGGCAACGCCGGTAATGATCGAAGACATGATCAGCGGGACAATCAGCATTTTCAGGGCACTCATGAACATCGTGCCCAGGAAGGAATAGATTTCAAGGAACGAGATACCGAAAATGCTCGTCCCGGGACCGGTCAGTGCGCCGACGAAAACGGCCAGGACCAGTGCGATCAGTATTTGCCAGTGCAGTTTCAGCGTGATTTACCTCTCGCCGGAATCCTGCCAGGAACAGTTACTCAGTCCTGGAGCCAGGTATCTGAATGTCGGCCTGCGCCTTCAGTTCGCCAATCACCATCAGCATCTCGTTGGTGCCCTGTACCTCGTTCAGCGAACGCCACGCCTGCTTGCGGCCGGCTTCCGGTAACTCATCGTATTTGCCGTCCTGTACTTCCTGCAGTTCCAGCAGTGCATAGCCACCTTCCGGCAGATGCATCCCCTCATAAACCGGGCTGTCGGTAGTCGACCTGGGCAGTGTAAATGCCTTGTTGACAAGTGTACGGGAAGGAACCGCCGAATTACGTAGCAACAGGGCGGTCGTACCCGGCTCCAGTTCCTCGCTTTCGGCCAGCGAAGCCAGATTGATAGTGCCGGACCTCAGGTCTGTGAGCAGGCGCTGCCCTTTTTCTTGCAGCAAGGCACGGGTTTCGGTCTTGCGCAGTGCTGCGTGCACCTGTTCCCTGACATCTTCAAGCGCTTGCAATACAGCCTCCTGATGCTCCAGCAGGCGCACGATCACGATGTGATCCTCGTTGATTTCGACAGCCGGACTGTTATAGCCGTTTTGCAACACGTCATCACTGAATGCGGCCTCGACCACGCCGGAATTCTCCGCGATGCCATTACCTCCGGTTCGGGTAACCCAGTCCGATTCGAGTATTTCGAGGCCCAGCGCATCCGCGACAGCCTGAAGAGAGTCCGGCTGCTCGTATGCGAGGTTGGAAAGCGTCTCTGATTGTTCATAAAACAGGTCATTACGGTCTGCATCGAGCAACCGGGCAACCAGTTCGTCACGCACCTCTTCCAGCGGGATAGCCACTTCCGGCTCGATCTCCAGCAACTCGATTACGTGGAAACCAAAGGAAGACTGTATCGGCTCGCTGCGCTCCCCTACGGCCATGCTGAATGCAGCTTGCTCGAATTCCGGCACCATGATCTCGCGGCCGAAGAAACCCAGATCACCGCCCGCGGATGCCGTAGCTGTATCATCAGACGCCTCGGCAGCGACTGTTTCAAAGGCCTCGCCCTGCTCCAGCCGCTCGATCACCTGCCCGGCCTTTACCCGTGCTGCTTCAATGTCTTCTGCGGAATCACCTGTGGTGGCGATCAGGATATGCCGGGCCCGGCGTTGTTCCGGTGTTACATAATTGTCGCTTTGCTCATTATAGAGCGCCGTAATCTGTTCCTCTGTGACGACCGTACCCACATCAAGCTCAGCTGCGTTCAGCTCCAGATACTGGAGCTTAAGACGTTCGTCAGTCATGAATTCATCCGGGTGGTCGGTATAGTACTGCTCGATATCCTGATCAGTAATTTCGAGCCGATCCTCGACACTTGTGGCGGGGATGACCAGGTAGTTGAAGCGGCGCAGCTGTCCCTGCAGTGCATAGGCATTGCGCAGGTTGTCTTCTGTGCTTGAGGCCGTCAGGATAATCCCTGACTTGAGTTGATTGGTCATGACTTCGCGCTGCAGGCGCCATTCGAATTGCCGCGGAGACATGCCCTGGTAGCGCAGAATCTGCGCATAGCGGTCCTTTGAAAACACCCCGTCCTTCCTGAATTCCTCGACTGCACTGATCTGTGCCGCAACCAGTCTGTCACTGGCAGCAAAGCCCTCGTCATCCGCAGCCTGCAGGATCAGTTCTTCATTGATCAGTTTTGTCAGGGCGCTGGATTTCAGCAGGGACTCGTCAAGCTGTTCCGGGTCATAGGCCTCGCCAAGCATCTGGCGCATGCGGGCGACAAGCTGCTCATAGGCTCTCTGGTGCTGGTCAGCACCGATCTCTGCATCATTGACCCTGGCGGCATAATTCGCCGCACTTGACGTCAGGTATGAATTCAGTCCGAAGAAGGCAAAGGTGACAAACAGGAGGCCCAGTATAACCCAGCCGACAACCCCCATTATGCGTTCGCGGATAGCCAATAACATAACTCATTCTCTCGGGTGCTTGAACAGGAACTTGTCGCCGGGCCAATGAGAAATAAAGGAAGGGCTCCCGTACGGGCACCCTTCTTCATCATTATTAATATGGCGGAGTGGACGGGATTCGAACCCGCGACCCCCGGCGTGACAGGCCGGTATTCTAACCAGCTGAACTACCACTCCTGATCCTTGGTGGGTGCTGAGGGGATCGAACCCCCGACATTCGCCGTGTAAAGGCGACGCTCTCCCAGCTGAGCTAAGCACCCGAAGGCGCGCTAGTTTACGGCATCCTTGAAGGCTTTGCCAGCCTTGAATCCGGGTGAATTCGACGCCTTAATCTGGATGGGCTCGCCGGTCTGAGGGTTACGACCGGTCCGCGCAGCGCGGGCACGTACCGTGAAGCTGCCAAAACCGGCGATGTTCACCTGGCCACCATTGCCGAGGGTGCTGATGATGCTGTTGATCACGGCATCTGTGGCATTGCTGGCATCACTCCGTGACAGGTTTGCCGCGCTTGCTACTGCATCAATCAGTTCTGATTTATTCATGTAAGTGTCCTCTGGAAGTCATTGTTTGTGGGTCTTCTTGCGATGTTGAAAACGTCCTCCTGTACTGCCCTTGTCCCGCGCCCCCGATAGCGGATCAGGGCCTATTAAAACACAGTTAACAAAAGCACAAAACCGCTGCCACCCGGATGGGCAGCAGCGGTTTGTAGTGGAAGCGGTCCTAGTGTGCCGTCAGGGGGGTTTCCTTGCCCTTGCCTTTAGCCTCCTTGCGCGTGCTGACCTTGGCCTCGCTGTCCTCCAGCGGGGTCGGCGGGTGAGTCAGCGCTACCTGGAGCACTTCATCAATCCACCTGACCGGGCGGATATCCAGCTTGGCCTTGACGTTCTTGGGAATTTCCGCGAGGTCCTTGCGGTTTTCCTCCGGGATCAGCACGACCGAGATACCGCCACGGTGAGCAGCCAGCAGTTTCTCTTTCAAACCGCCGATCGGCAACACTTCGCCGCGAAGCGTAATTTCTCCGGTCATGGCCACGTCAGCGCGTACCGGGATATGGGTCAGTGCGGAGACCAGTGCAGTACACATACCGACACCGGCGCTCGGTCCGTCCTTGGGTGTGGCACCCTCCGGCACATGGATGTGAACATCGTACTTCTGGTAGAAATCCGGCTCGATACCCAGTAGCGCAGAACGACTGCGCACCACGGTCATTGCCGCATGGATGGATTCCTGCATCACTTCGCCTAACTGACCTGTGTGGATCATCTTGCCCTTGCCTGGAACAATGGCTGACTCAATGGTGAGCAATTCGCCACCCACTTCGGTCCACGCCAGGCCGGTTACCTGCCCGACCTGATCGTTCTCTTCGGCGCGGCCGTAGCGGAAGCGTTTCACACCAAGGTATTTCTCGAGATTACGTGACGTAACGGAAACTTTCTTGCCCTTCTTGTGCAGGGTCAGTTCCTTCACTACCTTCCGACAGATCTTGGAAATCTCACGCTCCAGGTTACGCACGCCTGCCTCACGGGTGTGGAAGCGAACGATATCGCGTATCACCCCCTCGCTGATCGAGATTTCGCTTTCCTTGAGCCCGCTGTTTTCGATCTGCTTCTGCAGCAAATAACGCATTGCGATATTGATTTTCTCATCTTCGGTATAACCCGGGATGCGGATGACCTCCATCCGATCCAGCAGTGGTGCCGGGATATTCATGGTGTTTGCCGTGGCGACAAACATCACGTCGGAAAGATCGAAATCAACTTCGAGGTAGTGATCCCCGAAGGAATTGTTCTGTTCCGGATCCAGCACCTCAAGCAGCGCGGATGACGGGTCACCACGGAAATCCATCGACATCTTGTCCATTTCATCAAGCAGGAACAGCGGATTTCTGACCCCAAGCTTGGCCAGGTTCTGGATGATCTTGCCAGGCAGCGA